>JBNKBG010000042.1:0-22407 GCA_050287105.1 Thiohalomonadaceae bacterium | reverse complement strand
GGGGAAGGGATTATACGATCTAGCAACCGCAAACGATAAGCGCACCGCCAGACCGCACACCGACGTATTCTCTCCCGCGCCCTGTAGCGAATATCTGCCCTGGATCACAAAACCGTTGTTTATCGCGATACCACTCTTGGCTATTTTGCCGGGTCGAAAACAGAGCAAAATGCTACACTGCAAGCTCGCGACATTAACCGGATAACACCCATGCCCTGGCTGCAACTGACCTTCTATTCCACCAAGGATAACGCTGAAAAGCTGGCCGAACAGTTAAGCGCATGCGGCGCAGTTGCGGTGACCATGCAGGATGCGGCTGACCAGCCCCTCTACGAACCCCCACCGGGCACCACGCCGTTATGGCAGTTGACCAACGTGGTCGGGCTGTTTGATGAATCCCATGATAGCGATGCTGTTGTACAGCAGTTGCTTGACCTTTGCTCCGGGGAACTGCCGGATTATCGCAGTGAAATGATCGAAGACCAGGCCTGGGAACGAGCCTGGATGGATGATTTCAAACCTATGCGGTTTGGCAAGCGACTCTGGATCGTACCCAGCTGGAGCGAGCCGCCTGAACCGGATGCGGTCAACATCCTCCTCGACCCGGGGCTCGCCTTCGGCACCGGTACCCATCCCACGACACGGCTCTGCCTGGAGTGGCTGGATAACCATGAAGTCGCGGGGCAAACTGCGATCGATTACGGATGCGGTTCGGGCATTCTGGCAATCGCTGCGGCGCTGCTCGGGGCAAAAAAGGTTATCGGGGTGGATAACGATCCCCAGGCGCTCGTCGCCACCATCGAAAACGCCCGACGCAATCACGTCCAGGAATCGATCACCGGTTACCTGCCCAGGGAAGCACCTGACGAACCTGCGCAGTTATTGCTGGCTAACATTCTTGCTGGACCATTGCTGCAACTGGCACCACGACTTGCTGCACTGGTCGTCGAGGGTGGCAACATCGTACTCTCGGGAATTCTACCGGAGCAGGCCAGCGAGGTTTCCGCTGCCTATTCCCCATGGTTCGCGATGCAGCCTGCTGTTGAACATGATGGCTGGATACGTCTGGAAGGGATAAAACAACTGGCACAAAAAAACCGTCACAAGTGACGGCTTTTTGTCTGGTGAGAACTAAAGCTTAGAACTCCATCGCGATCTGCAGGCTAAACACATCAACAGTGTTACCCGTCCCGCCATCGCTGACGCTGTAATCCTCCATTTGTGCATACTCCAGCGCCATACTGGCGCCCCGCATCACCGCTTTGCGCATCACCACAGAGGTTACGCTTTTGGGCATACCGATAAACTGCGCCTCTTCGGTCGTCTGATAACCAAAGGCCAACACTGAACCACCCTCGCGGACAAAGCCGATTTCGATATTGGTCGCTACCGGTTGTTCACCTTTACTCACCGTACCACCGAGATCCCCATTGCTGAAGGCCTCCATCGCCATAAGTTGCTCGGCCAGGAAAGTGGTGTTCCCTGAACGTAGCGCCAGGTGAATGCTAACTCCCGGCACACTGCTGGCTACCTGACCCACCGTCCCACTCCCGGGGACTGTATCCAGTGACTGCAAGGTATTGGAGTCACCCATATTGGTAATGTAGTCAACACCCAGATCGTAACGATCTCCATCCCTGCGACCAAAGCTAATACCGCCCGAAATGGTGTCATCATCACCCGCTGCAACCACCGCCGCTTCATCTGAATCACCATTGAACAGGTAGATGGAGGCATAGCCACCCTGCTGGTCTGTCGCCAGCATCATCACCGTCTCGATGGATTCCCCCATGATCAGGGTCTGTGGATCTGAAACCATAAGGCTATCGAAACGACCAAACGGGATATACATTTTGCCAAAGGTGAAGCTGTTACCGTTGCTGGGGCCGAGGGTGATTGTGGCCTCATCCAGTCCAAAATCGGTCCGATCCTCCTCGTAGAGAAATCCTACGTGGGCAGAAATCAGTTGCTGCAGGCTGGCATCAACGCGCAGTTCCACCGTTGCCAGGGTCATGTCGGTACTCTTACCACCGGCGAAATCCTCGGCACTGCGTGCTTCAACTTCGACAAGCCCACTGATTTCCGGTGTGGTCAATCCGGCGCTCGCCGTACCCGATATTAGCGCCGCAGCAAGCGTGGCAAACACTGTACTCCATCTCATCCGTTCATCGCTCCCGGTTATCCAGACTTCCGGCCAGTATAACAGCGTATTTTCCTACGCTTCGACACACGGATCCCTAATTTCCAGTGTGGGTCACATTCTGAACTGCTGTACCAATCCCTGCAGTTCGCTAGCCAGCGAGTAAAGATCCCTTGAGGTCTGTTCCGTTTGCCGAGCCCCCTCTGCAGTCTCGTCCGCCATTTGGTTTATTTGAGTTACGTTGCGCGTCATCTCTTCGGCCACTGCACTCTGCTCGTGAGCAGCGCTGGCAATCTGCAGGTTCATGTCAGTGATTTTGGAAACCGCGGTCGTAATCACATCCAGACTGGAACCCGCCCGATTGGTTTGGTCGACACTCTCATCGGTACGCTGCCTTCCTTGATCCATTACCTGTACCGCATCCCTTGCCCCCTTCTGTAACTGCTCGATCATGCCCTGGATCTCCTGGGTTGATTTCTGGGTACGCTGCGCCAGGGTACGCACCTCATCCGCTACCACGGCAAAACCCCGACCCTGCTCACCTGCGCGGGCGGCTTCAATCGCGGCATTCAGGGCAAGCAAATTGGTCTGTTCAGCGATGCCACGGATCACATCCAGAATCGAGCCGATCTGCTCACTATCCTGATCCAGTCGATGGATAACCTCAGAAGCCTGCAGGACATTCTGTGCAAGATTGTGAATACCGTTTACCGACTGCCTGACCACACCCTGGCCCCGTTGTGCCTCATCATCGGCTTCACGTGCGGATTCGGAGGTGTGCGTGGCATTTTCAGCCACCTCATGCGCCGTAGCTGACATCTCCGCCATGGCCGTAGCAACCTGATTAATTTCACCCTGTTGGCGATTAATCGCCTGTAAAGTCTGCTCGGACACGGCGGTCATCTGTTCAGCCGCACCCGCCAACTGACTGGAAGTGGATGAGATCAGGGACATCACTCCGCGCAACCGCTCCTTCATGTTCTCCAAACCGCTGCACAGTGCCCCGATCTCATCGCCATTGTGTTTGATGCAGGCCCGTTCGGAGAGATCGCCATCGGCGATATGTTGTAACTCGACAACGACTCTTGGCAGCATACGAATGGCGCTAATCATGATATAGAAGGTCGTTGCTGCCAGCCCGATCATGACAAGAAGTGAAACCAGTACCGTATTTCGCAGGCCCGCCAAATCCCGAACCTGCTGCTGTAACAGGCGATCCGAACTTTTGCGGATGGCCGCCAGTGTAGGATCGACCTGTTGTGCCAGATTAGCCGCCACCTTGTCGAACTCCCCCATCATCTTATTGCCAGAGGAAGGACCCTGCTCGACATAGGCCTGGGCCATGCGTTTGCCCACCGTATAGTAGTCATCGAAGAGGGCACTCATCTTGCGATATTGAGCGGCGTTTTGCGCATCGGTACGTTGCAATTGCGCGAGCAACTCGCGGAACTTCCTGGCATTCTCTTCTGCTTCGGCATATCCATCATCCAGCCCATCCATGCCTCGGGTAGCACTAATATCGGTCAACCATTGTTGCACCTGGACCACTGCCAGTTTTAATTCATGGGCATGATTCAACACGGGAATACTGGTCTCGGCAAGATAGGCATTACTGTCATTGAATTTGCCGACACTTTGCAACATGACTGCCAGCATCGCCAAAACAACCAGTACGAATATCCCCCCCAGCAGGTAGAATTTTTTAATTAATGACATGCGCTTCATACTTAGCAACTCCTGACCTAATCTATCCTGTTGTTCATACGCCTCAGCGTCCCCGGTATAAAACCTACCACTATAGTGTTGGATATCTACTCGTTCCCGAACAATACCTTAGTACGATTGTAAGAATTTACATTATTCAACAGTTCACTCGCAGGACACACGCCCCATGCATGCTATCGGCAGACACGAATCAAGCTTAAGTGGTAATACGAAACGACTTGGAACCAGACAAAAAATGAGCTAACGTTCACCGCTTCCTGTAAGGAAACAGGCAAAGATTGGCAATAGCAGGCTTCATCATCCATGTTTACCCAGTGTCCCGTATGCAAGACCGTTTTCAACGTCAAACCAGAACACCTTGCGGTGGCGGGTGGAAAGGTTCGTTGTAGCCGCTGCCAAAGTATCTTTAACGCCAACGAGCACAGCTACTCCCAAGAGAGCAGCGGGACAACCACCAAGCCCGGTGCAAAACCCACAGCACCTACAGCCAGCAAACCTCCCGTCAAACAGGTAGCCGCCAAACCATCGACAGGAAGTGCCACGCCTCCGCCTGCCAGAGAAAAAGCAGCACCGACGACTACGGCGCCCCCCAGGGAAAAACTGACACCATCAAGCGCCCCTTCCAGCGCGAAAAAACCGGCCCCAGTAGAGCCCGCAACAGACGAATGGTTCGATCTCACCCCCTCACCGGCCAGTAAACCCGTCGCGAATAAAAAAGCGCCGTCGCAGACCATGCCAGCGACCGAAAAGGCACCTTCAAGCCCGCCACCGGCATCTGTTGAGCCAAAGCTTCCCGAGCTTGAAACATCTTCTGATGATCAACCGCCCTCGGTTGAAGATGAGCTTAATGAAGACCTGTTCAAACTGTTTGATACGCCAGAAAATGCAGAACCCGATGTCGCCGTTCCTGAGGCGGCTAAATCCACCGGCAAGAGAGCCGAAAAAGCTGCGGCAGTTGAGGCTGAAACTCGGCCGCACGATGCAGTGGACACAAAGAGTGAGAGGGAGCCCTCCGGCAAGGGTGACAAAACCAGCGCCACACCAGATAAAGAAGAGAAAGGCAGGGACAAATCTTCAGCGGGGAACTACTCCCTGCCACCACAACTGGTATCGCGTCCGGTTCGCACCACCATGAGAAGCCTGTTCTACGCCATCAGCATTCTACTGCTGATAGCCTCACTTGGTGTGCAGTACGCCTTCAGTCATCGTATTCCTCTGCGTGAGAACGCAACACTCCGCCCCCTGCTCGATGCTCTGTGCCAGGTAACCAGGTGTCCCATGCCACCCAAGCGGGACCTGAAAAAGATCGAGCTGGTCGATAACATGATGCAATCGCATCCGCGCTATCAAAACAGCCTGTTGATCACCGCCACCCTGATCAATCGTGCCGATTATGTGCAGCCCTATCCGATCGTCGAGATCACCATGACCGACCTGCAGCAGAAGGTGGTTGCGCAGCGCACCTTCCGCCCCGAGGAGTATCTGGTAGGTGATACAGCGGATATGGGATTTACCCCTAATATCGAAGTGGCATTGATGTTGGAAGTCGCCGACCCGGGTAACAACGCGGTCGGCTTCAAATTCGATTTTTACTGACAAACGGCCCTTTATAGCCAAGACCTGAGCCGGTATGATTACCGGCCCCTGGGAAACAAGCCTATGCCAACGCAGATGCGCATTGGACCTTATAACCTGAACAATAACCTGATCCTGGCACCCATGGCAGGCATCACCGACCGCCCCTACCGTCAGCTTTGCCGCGAGATGGGCGCGGGCATGGCCGTCTCCGAAATGGTCTCCTCCAACTCACTGCTCTGGGGCAGCGAAAAAACCCGCCGTCGCGCCGATCATAGCGGCGAGGAAGAGCCCCGTTCGGTACAGATCATGGGCGCCGACCCACAGATGATGGCCGATGCCGCCCGCTTCAACGTCGACAACGGCGCACAGATCATCGACATCAACATGGGCTGTCCGGCCAAAAAGGTCTGCAACGTCCAGGCAGGCTCGGCCCTGCTGCGTGATGAGAAGCTGGTAGGCCAGATTCTCGATGCGGTGGTCAACGCGATCCCAGAAATCCCCGTCACCCTCAAAATACGCACCGGCTGGGACCGGCGCAGCCGCAACGGCGTCGCCATCGGTCGTATCGCCGAGGCTGCCGGCATTCAGGCATTGGCGGTACACGGCCGCACCCGCGCCGACCTCTACCATGGTGAAGCCGAATACGAAACCATTGCCGCAATCAAGGCGGCGCTCAACATTCCGGTAATAGCCAACGGTGACATTGATTCACCGCAAAAAGCCAAAGAAGTGCTGCAGGCCACCGGTGTCGACGCCCTGATGATCGGTCGCGCCGCTCAGGGACGCCCCTGGATCTTCCGCGAGATCAATCACTACCTGAAGCACGGTGAGCTGTTAGACGAACCGACACTGGAAGAGGTGCGCGATATCCTCCTCGGCCACCTGCGCAACCTCTATGCATTCTACGGCGAGCGTACCGGCGTGCTCATGGCACGCAAACATATCTGCTGGTACAGCAAAGGATTAAGACACGGAAATACCTTCCGCCAGGCGGTGAATCACACCGACGAAATAGAGAAGCAACTCGTCATGGTCGAGCGCTTCTTTGCGGAACAGATCGAAAATCGGGAGATTGCTGCGTGAAAGAACCGAAACGTCCACTCAACGGCTGTGTGCGCAAGGCCCTGGACAACTATTTTGCCGACCTGGACGGCCATGAACCAGGAAACCTTTATCAACTGATGTTGGGCGAAGTGGAAAAACCCCTGCTGGAAAAGGTGATCCAGTATGCCGCTGGTAACCAGACCCGCGCCGCCGAGATCCTCGGCATCAACCGCGGCACCCTGCGCAAAAAACTCAAACAATACGGCCTGGAAAACTGATATTCACTGCAAAGAGTGCCTTTTGCTGCTCTTGCTGCTCTTTACGCCCATACACACATTACACCTTTACAGTTCATCGCTTTTGTTAAATTCAAGGAAATAACATGAACAAGATTCAGCGTGCCCTCATCAGCGTCTCCGACAAAAACGGCATCGTCGAATTTGCCCAGGCCCTCGCCGCCCAGGGCGTGGAACTACTCTCCACCGGCGGCACAGCCAAACTACTGGCGGAAAAAGGCATCCCGGTGATCGAGGTCTCTGACTACACCGGCTTCCCGGAAATGATGGATGGCCGGGTCAAAACCCTGCACCCAAAGATCCACGGTGGCATCCTTGGCCGTCGCGGCACCGACGATGCGGTGATGCAGGAACACGCCATCGGTGGCATCGATCTGGTCTGCGTCAATCTCTACCCTTTCCGTGAGACCGTGGCCAAGCCCGGCTGCACCCTGGAAGACGCCATCGAGAACATCGACATCGGCGGCCCGGCAATGGTGCGCTCCTCGGCCAAGAACCACGCCTATGTCACCATCGTCACCAACCCGAGCGATTACGCGGTAGTACTGGATGAAATGCAGAGCAACGACGGCGCGGTCACCAATGCGACTCGTTTCTCCCTCGCGGTAAAGGCCTTCGAACATACCGCCGCCTACGACGGCGCCATTGCCAACTACTTCGGCACCATCGTTGAAAACGGCAAGCCGGAAGGCTTCCCCCGCACCATCAACTTCCAATACCAGAAGGCGCAGGTGATGCGCTACGGCGAAAACCCGCATCAGCAGGCGGCGTTCTATATTGGCGATAACCTTACTGAGGCCAGTGTCGCCACCGCGCGCCAGTTGCAGGGCAAGGAGCTCTCCTACAACAATATCGCCGACACCGACGCCGCACTGGAGTGCGTCAAACAGTTCAACGAAGGCCCGGCCTGCGTCATCGTCAAACACGCCAACCCCTGCGGTGTAGCCATCGGCCCTGACCTGGTCACCGCCTACGACCGCGCGTACAGCACCGACCCTGAGTCGGCCTTCGGTGGCATCATCGCCTTTAACGGTGAGTTGGACGGTCACACCGCCCGCACCATCGTCGAACGCCAGTTCGTCGAGGTAATCATCGCCCCCAGGGTTTCCCAGGAGGCGATTGAAGTAGTCGCGGAGAAGAAGAACGTGCGTCTGCTCGAATGTGGCCAGTGGCCTGCCGAGCCGGGCAAACGCCTGGATCTCAAGAAAGTCACCAACGGTCTGCTGGTACAGGATGCCGACCTGGCGCTACATAACGAGATCAAGGTAGTCAGCAAGCGCCAGCCCACCCCCACTGAAATGGAAGACCTGCTGTTTGCCTGGCGTGTGGCCAAATACGTCAAATCCAACGCCATCGTCTACGGCAAGGAACACATGACTATCGGCGTCGGCGCCGGACAGATGAGTCGGGTCAATTCGGCACGTATCGCCGCGATCAAGGCGGAGCATGCAGGCCTAACTGTACAGGGTTCGGTAATGGCCTCTGACGCCTTCTTCCCCTTCCGCGATGGTATCGACAACGCCGCCGAAGCAGGCATCGCTGCGGTGATCCAGCCCGGTGGATCAATGCGTGACGACGAGGTGATTGCCGCCGCCGACGAGCACGGCATGGCGATGGTGTTTACCGGCATGCGTCACTTCCGTCACTAAAGATAAAGGTACCACCACGAAGCGCACGAAGGCTTCACTCCCATCAACTTCGTGTCCTTCGTGGCAAGGCAAAATGGAGAACTGCCTGATGAGTGATCAGGGCTGCATCTTCTGCAAAATCGTCGCCGGCGAACTACCCGCAGATATCGTCTATCAGGACGACGAAGTGCTGGCCTTTCGCGATATCAACCCGGTCGCACCGACCCATATTCTGATCATCCCGAAACAGCACCTCGCCACCGCCAATGAGTTCAGCGCCGAGAATCAGCTGCTCATCGGCAAGTTGATGCTCACTGCATCGCATCTGGCCAGGAAGTTGGGATTTAGCGAGAACGGCTACCGCCTGGCAATGAACTGCAATCATGATGCGGGCCAGACCGTCTACCACATCCATCTGCACCTGCTGGCCGGTCGCCACTTTACCTGGCCACCGGGTTGAATTTCACCCATTGAGACATCACCCTGCTGTGATAAGACCTCAAGGAGAACCCATGAAACCGGAACTAATCAGCTTCAAACTCTGCCCCTTCGTCCAGCGCTCGGTGATCGTACTGAAAGAAAAGAATATCGATTTCGACATCACCTATATCGATCTGAAAAGCCCGCCAGACTGGTTCAAGCAGATCTCACCGCTGGGCAAGGTGCCGGTACTGAAGGTGGGTGATGAGGTGTTGTTTGAATCGGCAGTGATCATGGAGTACCTGGACGAGGTCAATCCGCCCTCGCTGCACCCTGCCGATCCGCTGCTCAAGGCAAAGAACCGCGCCTGGATCGAATTTGCCTCCACCGTGATCATGGCCCAGTTCAATATGCTAATGGCCAAGGATCAGGAAACCAGCGAAGGCGCCGAACAGGAACTGCGCACCAAACTGGCACAGTTGGAACAACAGGTGAAAGGACCGCTGTTCAACGGTGAGGAGTTTGCCCTGGTGGATGCAGCCTTTGCACCGATCTTCATGCGCCTGGCAATGCTGGAACAGTGGCAAGCGATGGGACTGCTGGAAAATCTGCCTAAGGTGAAGAAGTGGTCGGACACCTTGCTGGCGCGAGATGCGGTGAAAAACTCGGTAGTGGAAAACCTGGAGGAACTCTATCGCGGGATGATCGCTTCTAACGGCGGCTACGCTGCCAGCCGCTTTGCCGGGAAAGAATAACTACGAGTTAAATCTCCAGACCACCGAGACGTTCGGCTACCCGGCGTCGCTCCCAGCGTATGCCAAGATAGATCCCGAATACGAACAGGGCGGCGATACCGACGAACTTATAAAACCAGGTGTAGGACTTCATCCCCCTGGCGTTGCTGCTGTAATACTGACTCACCTGCTGATGCAGTTTGCCGTTCTCCTCCAGTAACTCGGAAAGTTGCTTCTCCTGCTCCGTCAGCAACTGAACCTTTTCCGATAACAGGCTCTGCGCGGCCTTTGCCTCCTCACGCAGACGGCTGACCTCTTTTTGCGACTGTTCCAGCAGCATACGGGCAGGGATCTCGTTACTCACATAGGACTTGCTCACCCAGCCTTCGACACCGCTCATGGCACGGACCTGATAATAACCCTCTTCCTCATTGAGCACTTCAAGGGCATCCCCGGTGGTCACCACGGCAACGGGAACATCAGTGGAATTGGGATTGGCGCGAATCCCTACGCGAAGGTAGTCTTGCACGTAGATCGTCTCAGCCATCACACTGCTGGTAACGAAGGTCAACAGCAGCAACAGATATTTCCCGGATCCTCTCAACATTAGCTCCATTCTCATCTGGTTATTTTCAAATCCTAACACGTTCAAAAGCTCTGCGGCATACCCTCTCCCTCAATACGCTCCACCCCAATCCGTCACGCTACCTGCCAACACGATAGACCAGAACGGCTTTTTACGCCTCCTCAGGTGATCACGGAGAGAGCAGAGAGAACCAGAACGGCAAACTGAAGATACTGAACGCCGTACTGACGGTCACGCTCATCGCATAGAGTGCGCTATCGAGTCGGTATCGATCACAAAGCACAATCCCCAACACCATGCTCGGCATCGCCGCTTCAAGCACCACCGCAGTACGGATCGCTCCCGTTAAATCCAGCAGCTCACTCGCCCCCCAAACCAGCAGTGGTGTCAACAGCAGTTGAATCACTACCACAGGCATAACCAGGGAGAGTCGTTGTGCCCAACCGCCCCCCCAACGTAACCCCAGACCCAGGGAGAAAAGCATCAATGGCACTACCCCTGCGGCCAGCATCTCCATCACCCGGGCAGGCACCGCAGGCAGGGGTACCTGCAACAGATTAAGTACAACACCAGCGATGGCCGCCCACAACGGCGGGACTCGCATCAGGTTACGCAATGGGTGCACACCGTCGCCACTGCCGCCATAGTGCTGCGCCAGCATGATCCCGACACTCAGCAACAACGGGGTACAGGCAAAGAGGTCATACTGAATCGCGATCGCACGTGCCCAGGGTCCCAGTGATGCTTCCAACACGGGTAAGCCAAGATAGGTCGCGTTCGGAAAGGCCGCCGCCAGGAGTAGCGCCCCCATGGCCGCGGAAGTAGGACGTTGCAGACGAAACCAGAGCCAGGCCAGTGCCATCCCACCCCCGACACCGAGCGCTGCCAGCACTGCCACCCTCACCGCATCCAGCGTCAACTCGGCGCGCCACAGCACCAGCAATACCAGAGCAGGCAGCAGCAGAACATAAACCAGTGTGGTCAGGCTATGGCGCAGGGTATCGGCTCCCAATCCCTGTGGTGTGAATAGTCGCCACAGCACGCCACACAGGATCAGGATCGCGGCCTGACCAATCACTTCATACATAACTATCCCCTCACGGCGCGAAATGCACCAGCAGACGCCGCCGTTGCGGTGAACTACGGTGTTCCCACAGATAGATCCCCTGCCAGGTCCCCAGGGCCAGCCTGCCGTGCAGCACAGGAATCGACAGGGAAGTCGCTGTCAGGGCACTTTTAATATGCGAGGGCATATCATCCGGCCCCTCATGGGTATGCGTAAACAGCGGATCACCCTCCGCCACCAACCGCTCCAACCACCTCTCCAGATCACGCCGTGCCGAGGGATCGGCATTCTCCTGAATACACAGGCTGGCCGAGGTGTGTTGAACAAAGAGCGTACACAGCCCCTCTTCGACGCCGCTTCGCACAAGCAATGAGGCAACCTCACTGGTTACCTCATACAACCCCTTACCAGAAGTCGCCACGTAGAATTCCTGAACCACAAGTTACCTCATGCTGTATGCCCTGCTTGCCCGAACCATGCTATCACTCTTGCCCGTTTTCGGCAGTTCCTGGAGAGATAATAGGCGGCCAATCAGGCTAAAAAACCGCTTTTTTCCAGTCTTAACTCATTCACCACTTTGCCACAATCAAAAAAAACATATCTTTCTGCGAAGAAAAGCGCACATTTCACCAATGGTTACTTGTTTTTTTTTTTAACGCGATGGAAAATCTGCGCGGTTAACTAATATTTACCAAAGCCTAAACGTCCACTGCTGAGGAGAGAACCCGATGGTTGCCAAGAAGAAAGCTGTTGCCAAGAAAAAACCTGCTGCTAAGAAAGCCGTAAAGAAGGCAGCGCCGAAAGCGGCTGCCAAGAAAGTAAGCGCGGTTAAAGAGCCGATGAGCAAATCAGCTCTGTTCGCCGCCATTGCCGAAAGCACCAATGTTGCCCGTAAAGACGTCGTTGCCGTCTTTGCTGAGCTGGAAAACCTCATTGACGGTCACATTCGCAAGCGCGGTCCTGGCACCTTCAATCTGCCCGGTCTGCTGAAGATCACCACTGTGAAGAAGCCTGCCCGCAAGGCACGCAAGGGTATCAACCCGTTCACTGGCGAAGAGACCATGTTCAAGGCCAAGCCGGCCAGCACCGTGGTAAAGGTTCGCCCGCTGAAGAAGCTGAAAGACTTCGTTAACAACTAAGTTGCTGACGCCAGTCTGAACAACAGGGGGACTTCGGTCCCCCTGTTTTATTGTGTCCCCGCCAGACAGCCGCTCCGTTATAGAATCACTTTATAACCAACTGCTCACATTGAGCGTTCTAATGGGAGCGTAAAAAGATTCAGCGAAAAAACCATTGCAAACGACTCGGGTATGCATTATCTCTTAACCATGCGTCGCTGAATCGATGCACTAAATAACGATGGAGGAATTCTCGCATGCCCTACTCCGCTTTACCGCACCATACCCTCTTGCCCGGCACCAGCTATGCCAGTCCGCCACAGCAACTGCCGGAAAAGGTAACCGCAGACAGTCCCGCCATCGACGTTATGACCGATTTCTCCAAGGTCGCAGCCATTACCATTACCCCGTTTGCCTCACTCGATGAGGCGGAACAGCGCATGATTGCCAGTGGTGTACGCCTGTTGCTGGTCACCGACCAGGCCAATAGCATTCTCGGCGTCATCACCGCCAATGACCTGCTGGGCCAGCGGCCGGTGAAATACCTGCAGGAGGTCGGTGGCAAACGCTCCGACATTGAGGCGCGCGATATCATGACCTCGTCTGATCAGATCCAGGTGCTCTACATGGTCGATGTGGAAAATGCCAGGGTCGGTGACATCGTGGATACCCTGAAGCGCGTGGGTCGACAACACGCCATGGTGGTCGATCTGGACGAAGAGAAAAACCAGGTAGTCAGGGGACTCTTCTCCACCACGCAAATTGGTCGCCAGTTAGGCATCACCATTGAGGCGACCGGTGTAGCAAAATCCTTCGCCGAGCTTGAGGCGGCATTAACCGCCTGATAACGCCGCATCCCGCGGCGAAAAAAAACCGGTAGCTGTAATGGCTACCGGTTTTTTTCGCTTCGGCTTCAGCTGATTAGAACAGTAACTTCATGCCGATGCTGAGTCCCTTGTCGACTTCCACACCAGTGGCCGTACCACCGGGATAATCCACATCCATTTCTATATTACGGTAGTTGGCATAGACGAAGGCCTGGGGCAGAACCTGATAGTCCACCCGTACGTTGCTCTCAACGTACTTCTTACAATCCATGAAGGAGGTGATCTCCGGCGCGTAGTAGAAGGAACCACCAATACCCAGACGGTGTACAGGTGAAAAACGGATATCACCACCAAAGGCGATACCGCTCAGATCCCGGTGCCAATCAGACGGCGAGGAATAGAATGCTTTACCGCCGAGGCTGATATTGAAGGTACCTTGTTTGCTCCAGTTTTCGCCGCTTACCAGCAACCCCGCATAATAAAGGGAATCGTTCAACTGCTTGTTATCTTCGTTGGTCAACACACCGAACTCAGCGCTGAGTCCACTCTTACCTGAGACATTCGTGGCATAGCTACCACGGAAGGCCTTATCACGCAGATCGATATCGATGCTGTCTGCCACCACGGGAGCGGACAATGACGCAAATAGCGTCAAACCAATCGCATACTTTTTCATAATTCATCCTCTTAACGGTGATTCATGGGACGCTTGCTCAGTGCCCGGTCCCGGCATAATAGCGAGAATCATCAGAGATCGCATCCACCACACCGGTTCAAATCTGCATTTTTTACTGCAATATGACCGCGATCACTACCCTCTTTACAACTATTTCCAGCTTCATAAAAATGCTATATCACAACAGCCATCGAACAAAACAGGGACATAGAATGGAACGCCACCTCATACGACTACTGCTACTAGGCAATCTGCTTCTCCCAACACTCGTCAATGCCTCCGACCTGGCGCGGGAACAGCGTATCCACGACCAGATCATCGATGCCATCTTTGACGGCGAGCCGATGATGCTGAACGGCGCAGGGCACGACTTCCTCGCTATTCACATGCAGAGCGAAGCGGATGTGAAGAGGGGCGCGGCAATCATCCTCCACGGCCGTGGCATACATCCGGATCATGAAAACGTGGTCCGCCCTCTGCGGGTAGGACTCACCGAACGGGGCTGGGACACCCTGGCACTGCAACTGCCAGTGCTGGACACCGCAGCAAAGTACTACGACTACGAGCGGATACTGCCAGAGTCATTCCCGCGTATCGAAGCGGCCATCGACTATCTGCGTCAGCAGGGAGCGAAGCGCATTGTCCTCATCGCCCACAGCTGCGGCGCACATATGGCGATGAACTGGATCGACAAGGTGGGCGACAGCAGCATCGATGCCTACGTGGGTATCGGTATGGGAGCCACCGACTACAAGCAACCGATGCGCAAACCCTTCCCGCTGGACAGGATGAAGGTACCGCTGCTGGACATCTACGGCAGTAACGAATACCCGGCGGTGTTGAAGATGGCGCCGAAGCGCAAGGCACTGCTCGACAAGGCCGCCAACCCGCAATCGGCACAGCGGGTTATCCCGGGGGCCGACCACTACTTTGGCGGACACAACGAGGCCCTGGTGGAGGCCATCGCTGACTGGCTCGATGGCCTCCGTTTCTGAAACCTAGGCGACGATCCTCAACAGGCGCAGAATCCGTCCGCCGAGCTGATAGATCACCAGGCCACTGAGGATCGCCGCCGTCCCCAGCCACACCTGCGGCTCGATGGTCTCACCGTTCAATCCCTGACCGATGAACAGTGCCAGCACCGGGGTGATCAGGGTCACCAGACCCACCGCTGCCGCCGAGACCCGCTTCAGCACGTAGAAATAGAGGTTAAAACCTATCACGGTGCCAAACAGTGCCAGGTAGAGGATCGCCCACAGGCTACGCTCGCTCAGCCCCTGCGGCGTGCTGCCGTCGAACAGCAACCACAGTAAAAGGTAGAGCGGTACTGCCACGGTTAACGACCCACCGTTGATCGCCAACGGATGCAGATGGGTACCGAGGCGTTTGACCCACACCGCGCTGAGCGAGTGCACCGTCACGGAAAAGAGTATGGCGGCAATCCCCTGCGGAGCGATCACCTCAACACTATCGTGCGGCAGGAATATCAGCACCAATCCGCCCAGCGACAGCAGCACACCGAACAGTTTGCCCACGGTGATATTGCGCTCCTCCAGCCAGTAGAAGGCAAACAGGCCGATCAGAATCGGCGACAGGCCGTAGATCACCGAGACCAGGCCGGAAGGGATGTACTGCGCACCCCAGTAAACCCCGAGCATGGAAGAGAACATTCCCATCCCTGCAATAAGATAGGAACGGCGCGCCTCGGCATTCCACGGAAATTCGACCCGGCCCAGCCACAGCAGCAACAGACAGGCGAGATAGCCGATGGTCATGCGCAGGGCGACCCCCAGCAAAAACCCACCGTTTTCACCGCTCCACTTGATCGCCAGAGGCGTTGTGGCCCAAATCAGGACGATGCCCAGATAGGCAGCCGGTACCGACATTTCCCTTCTCCGCTCGTGTTGTTACGTAAAAAAACAAAAAGGCCGCAGACTTATCCGGTCTGCGGCCTTTGTAGTGAAATCGCTTTAAGCTAAAAAATCAGGCTTTTCGATGATCCCCAAGGGCACGCACACCGGCGGCATGTCGCCAGAACGCGACACGCATAAGCTTTTTCACCGGTGTAGTAATTGTGATCATCATGGTCACTATAATTCAGTGAGCAACACATTGCTGTCAAGCGTTTATTCAAACAGAAGCTGATAGGGCCGCAGCAACGCCTCGCGCACCTGGCCGATACTGAAATTGCGCACCCAACGCTGTGCCTCGCGCCCACCGAAACAGAGCAGTAGCGTAGGGATGCTGAAGACCCCCTGCGACGCAGCCAGCGCCGCTGAAGCGGCGCAATCGACTCGCGCCAGCTCTACGCGGGGAAACGACTGCTGCAGCATCTCCACCAGCCGTGGCAGCAGCACATGGCAGACGTTGCAATCCTCTCCGGAGAACCAGATCGCCGCGGCCGGATACTCCGCAACAAAATCGTCAAACTGTTTTTGATCCGCTATTTCCTGCATTTTTTACCTTTAATCAACGCGTTCCATCCCCATATCAGGCGAAGAGGATAGCGATCCACGATACCGGGAAGAACTTTGAATACAACACTCGACACAATGGAGCGCACCCGTCTGGCGCAACTCACCATGGATATCCTTGATGAGTGGCGTCTGGCACCGGAGGATCAGCTCACTTTGCTCGGTTCGCCGGACAAGCTCAAGCCCCGTCATCTGACCCGCTACCGCAACGGAGAGCCCTTTCCCGAAGATGAGGATCTGCTGGAGCACGCACGCCACGTGCTGGGGATTCAGGATGCCCTGCATCTGGTCTTTGCCCTCAACTACAACATGCCCGGCGTCTGGCTGAAGCAACGCAACCGTTTCCTCAAGGGAGTACCGCTGGAGATCATGCTGGACGAAGGGTTAAACGGGATGCACCGGGTCTGGCGTCATCTGGACTGCACCATCAACTGGGACTAGAGAGATTTTGCCGCGCCAACAAACGGCGGAACTGAACAGACCTTAATTCTTTCCGACCCAGGCGTTACTCACCCCGGCTTTGCTCTCCACCGTGGCAATATAGGCCTTGGCGCCGTCGTGACTGGTAAAACCGGGAACACGCAGGCGATACCAGACCCGACCATCCTGCTCCACCCGCTGTTTCTCGGCACGAATCCCCAGATTACGCAGACGTGTCAGTTCCTCATCGGCAACCTTCTCACTACTCAGGGAGATCAGATTCACCGACCAGCCACCTGCGGAGGTCTCACTCTCTGCAATGGCGGGCGTCTTTTCTACCAGGGGCTTGAGTGCCGCAACGGGAGCAGCGACTTCACGCTTTTCCAATGTATCAAGACGTTGCGCCAGTGTGTCTAACGCCGCCTGATTCTTCTCCCGCATGTCCACCAGCGATCCATCAAGGGTCGCGGCAACCTCATTGACCTGTGCCATCAGCTTGTCCAGATCGGCGCGCACTGCCTCCCCATTCCCAGGATCGGCACTTCTCGATGTACCTTTACTTTGCTGTAATGCCGCTATCGACATAGCGATCTCATCCAGCCGCGAAGAGGCGCTAGATGCCTGCCAGGCGGCAAAACCCGCCGTCACCAGTGCCAGCAACGCAACGCTGGCCAGTGCCATCTGCAGTATCCTCCCAGTCTTCTCGCTCTGCTGCTTTGCCGCTTCGGCATTTCGCTCGGCGGCAATCGCTGCCACTTCGGCAAGGGGATCGCTGCTCATGCTTTCCTCCGTGGGTTCAAGCTCGGGGATATCCGCCTCGGACAGAAGTTCCTGCTGTTCGGGTTCACCTGTGCGCTCTTCGGCAACAGATTCATCACTCATCTCCACCTTCGACAGATCCAGCTCGTCATCCATCTCCGGTAACGTCATCAACTCACCGAAGTCATCCTCATCACCGCCAAACTCATCCGCTTCTTCATCAGACTGCCGCGGTAACTCGGCATCATCACCAATCTCATCCAGCAGGGCATCCAGTTCCGCACCGCTATCCTCCAGCGCCTGTGCCATCTCGCTGCTGACAAGGAGATCCTCATCATCCATTTCATCTTCCATACCATCCACTGGTCGCGCTTCGTCAGCCATAACAACCTCATCAACTACCGAGTCTATTGCGGCACCGCCAAACTCATCGACTTGCCCTTGTATTCATGCACCATATCGTGGGCACGAACTGTCACCTCTTTGACCGTAGGTGGTATTTTCACCCCGACCAGGGCGGAGGTGAATGAACTCACCCCGTCATGAGGGTTAAAAATGCTGCGTTTGGCCAGCACGGTACCATCCGCTGTCACGACTTCCCACCAATCCACATAGTGTTCCCAACCCTCATCCTTGTGCGCGATCGTGACATCAAATTTGTACAGCCGGGCTCCGCGGGCCTCAATGTCGACCTTGACTACATCCGCCTCACCCGCAAAAACCACCACGGGAAGAAGGAGCAGTACGGCAAAGGATAATCTCATCTGCCAACCCCACTACAAACGATACAATCGTTACAACTCCACTGAATTTAGACCTGTTGCGCGCATTTGCCAACAATTCAGGACCGATCCGTCCCGATACGGCACATCGAGACACGGTCATCTTTATCAGTGGCCAGCGCCTGTCAGTCGCTAAAATCGAGACCGGCGATGATCCGATTCAGGCGACCCTGCTCACCCTCGTCATCCGGGGTTGCGCCCTTAGCCGCTGCCGCTTTTGCCTCAGCCTCGACACGGGCGACATACTCCTCGCTGGTGACGCTAACGGCACTTTTGAGTACAGCCAGTAGTGGCTCGATCTCCTCAGGCTTACGCACCCAGGTTTCGATAAAGATGCCATCGACGGGATCGATCTTCACCGGAAAGTTTCCACGGGCAACCTTGTCGTTAAAGGCGTTGCACCAGTCTGCCGGTGCCTTGTGATTCAGGCGGAAATAGAGATTGATGTACGGTTCTTTGCGTATCAATGGCGGACGCGACTGGTCTATGCCACTAATTCGAATATCGCTGATGCCTTCCATTCTGTAGCTGCCCTTCGCTGTGTGAGTTGAACAGGCAGCATACGCCATGCCATAGGGATCTGCAGTGTAAAATCACCCGGCTAATTGCGCCGCTCCTCGTTCAGCCCACGACGATCCTGGATAAAGACCACCGGCATATCCTGCAGGGCAGACTCCATATGCTCCATCAGTTTTCGTGACTTGAGAATAATACGCAGCGTCGTTTTCACCGTATTGCGATGGCGTAGCTCACGCACGATAGCCTCGGTAGCCGAGAGATCCAGATAGGTCACCATACTCAGATCAAGCACCACATTCTCATCCCGGTGATTTTTCAGAGGCTCACTAAGTTGATCGATGGAGGCGTAAAACAGATGCCCCTCAACACGGATGCGGAAAGCATCTTCAAGTTGCCACAGCTCGATCTTCAATTTCGAGGCCGCCACCAGGAACATCACAATAGAGAAGATCAGGGCCACTGCCAGTCCGGCCTGCAACCCAAGAAACAGAATACTGAACAGGGTCACGCTGAATACTGCCAACTCCCCTCGCCAGGGAATCAGGCGGGTGATCTCCTTTTTCTTGATCATGCTGATGCCAACCAGCATCAGGGTACCGGAGATCACCGCCATCGGCAGATGGCTCAACAGTGAACTCAGGCTCACCATCAGCAGCAATACCAGAAAGGCAGAGAGAATACCGGCAAGGGGAGTCATCACCCCGATAGCCTGATTGATCGCAGTACGGTTGAAACTGCCGGAGCCGGCAAAACTGGAGAAGAACGGTGCCAGCAGGTTCGACATACCCTGCGCGTAGACCTCCTTGTCGATATTGATCGGTTGATCCGTCGTGGTACGCAGATGTTTGACGATCACCATCGACTGGGCCAGACCGATCAGGGCGATGGCCAGGGCATTGGGTAGCATGGCGAGCCCCACCAGCAGGTACTCCAGATCCATCTTCGGATAGGAGAGCGGCAGCAGTTGCACCGTGACATGACCCAGCAGCTCGATCTCCGTTGCCACCTGGGTATAGCGAGCCATCAGTATCAGCCCGGTCAGATAGCCTGCGCCCATGGCAATGAGGATCGAGTAACGCGCGGTATAACGCCTGGCGATCAGCCCGCTAATCACGGTGACCACGCCGATCACCAGTGCGTAGGGGTTGACCAGCTCCCCGCCATCACTAAGCAGCACATATAGCTTCTGGAAAAAGAAGGCGGTGGTGAAACGGGAGAGGCCCAGCATTCCGTCGAGTGACGAAAGGATCAGGATCATCCCAACCCCAACCGTAATACCGGTGACCGCAGCCGGGCTCAGATACTGGAAGTACTTGCCACCCCGGGCCAGCCAGATCAGCAGTTGCAACAGGCCCACGATGAAACTCAAAAGCAGCACATATTCGATGTAGAGCGGACTGCCGCGACCGGCAAAGGGGGCAACCGCGACCCCGATGAGGATGGCGACTGCGGTATTTGGTCCACCCAGCATGGAACTGGAGCCAAACAGGCTGGCGAAGAGGGTAACGAAAATCGAGGTGTAGATACCGTACTCCGGCGGCAGGCCCGCCAGATAGGCAAAGGTGATCCCCTGGGGGATCACCAGCATCGCCCCGGCAAAGGCGCCCAGCAGTTCAATATGGGTCGCCTCGCGGCTGCCAAGACGCGGCTTCCAGGGTAGAATTTCGCTCAGGATCCCCATGCGCCCGCCGCTCAGTGAAGCTGCCCCGAGATCTTCTCGAACAGCTTGAGCAGCTTGCTGTTTCTCGGGTCACCGGGGCGGATCTGCATGTTGATATAGGCGGCCACATCCTTGGCCTCCTGATGGCTGAGTGAGCGCTCCTGACCCAGCGGCATATTGGCCCAGATAAACCCGGCCGCCCGCTCCACGGTAGCCATCCCCGCACCGCTGTTGTAGGAGTGCATTCCCCACAGTGGCGGCATAAGGGAGACCCCCTCGCCGTTCTCACCGTGGCAGGAGGCGCAACGGACGGCGTAGATCGCCTTACCGTTGGCCGGGTTGGGGTCAAAACCGGTATCGGGCAGGGTCGGCACACCGCGTCCGGCGGGCGCTTCGCCGATCACCTGACCATGGGAGAGATAATTGATGTAGGCGGCAACGGCCAGCACCTCCGGCGAATCCTCCGGTGGCATGATGCCGTCAAGGCTATAGACAAAACATTCGCGGATACGCAGCCCGATGCCGTTACGCTGGCCGTTCTTGCTGCGCCACTTGGGATACATCCCGGCGATATTGAGTGGAATGGCGTCGGCCTTTCTGCCCGCGTCCAGATGGCAGTTGCTGCAGCGCAGGTGGTTGCCGCGATAGCGGGCACCGTATTTTTCGGTCTCGGTGACAATGCGGTAGCCGAAGACCACGTTACTGAAGTAGTCGTCGAGGTAACTGCGCTGCAGCAGGGTTTCTATGGCCGGTGGTTGCGCCTGAGCGGCGGCAACCCAGAGAAGGGCTAACAGGGCAAGAGAGAGCTGCCTGAAGGCTACAAAGGGATGCTGTAGGGGAACAGCGATGATGATCAGGCCGTACCAGTGAATTCGTCGCAAACGCTCCCCCAATGATGTTGCAGTAGCCTCCCCTCCATGTTCATCGCGATCCGCACAGGGCGGAGTCGCGCAAGCGGAAATCCACCCGCCAGCAAATGTAAAAAACTATCACAAATGTTACGGTTATTAAACGAGTTACTGTCGCTTTGCTACTCCCAGCGAAAAAGTAGCGCACCGATACTGAGAAAGACCGCACTCATCGCCGCCAGGATCAGCAGTTCCGGGGCGACAGCCGCCAGGGTGGCGCCATCGAACATCACCGCACGGGCGGCGTCGATCATGTGGGTCAGGGGAAAGATGCTGGCCAACTGCTGCACCAGCGGGTTGGTGCCCTCAAGGGAGAACCAGACACCGGAAAGGAACATCATCGGCCAGCTGATCAGATTGAGCATCCCTTCAGCAAACTCCTCGCTGGCGATGCGGGCGGCGATCACCAGTCCCATACTGATCATGCAGAAGGCGCCTGTGGCAAAGACCAGGAACAGGGTGAGGTAGGAGCCATACATGGCGAAGTCGATAAAGAAATTGGTGCCGAAGAAGACCACCATCGCCACCGCCAGGATCAGCCACAGGCGGGAGAAGACCTGGGCGGTGAGGAATTCGATGGCCGACAGCGGTGTCGCCTTAAGCCGCTTGAGCACGCCGTTCTTGCGGTAACGGACGATCACGTAACCGACGCCGTAGAGGGCGCTGAACATGATATTCATACCGATCAGGCCGGGGATCAGCCAGTCGACGTAGCGGATTTCGCGGCCGCTCACCACCTGCTTGGCGAAATCGGTCTGCGGTGTACCGTGCAGCACCTGCTCCAGCATGTAACCACGGGGCGAGCTGTCGTTGATCCAGTAGCGCTTACCGCTGGTGTCGAGCAGCAGGTCGATCTGGTGGCGCTCCACCTTGGTTATCGCCGGTTTGAGCTCTGGCATTTCAATGAACTGCACGTAATCAGTGGCATAGAAACCGCCGCCGGGATTGCCGCCGTAGAGCCCCACCTTGTACATCGGCGACGGTTCGCCGGAAAAGGCGAAGGCAAAACCGGCGACGATCATCACCGGGAAGATCAGGTTCCAGCCC
>JBNKBG010000041.1:0-22412 GCA_050287105.1 Thiohalomonadaceae bacterium | reverse complement strand
GGATGTCGTCTCTGGCGGCGCTTCGGAACAGATGCGGAGCAAGGCGACCAGTGAGCCCTGGTTAGTGGAGATGTCGCGTACATTTTTCCCCATCATCCTGTTGGTGCTGGTGGTGCGCTCATTCATCATTGAACCCTTTCGTATTCCTTCCGGTTCGATGATGCCGACCCTGCTGGTGGGTGACTTTATCCTGGTCAATAAATTTGCCTATGGACTGCGTTTGCCGGTAGTGAATACAAAATTCCTCGATCTCGGTGAGCCGCAGCGTGGAGAGGTGTTTGTCTTCCGCTATCCGGAGAATCCACATGTCGATTATATCAAACGGGTGATTGGGGTTCCCGGTGACCATATTGTCTACCGCAACAAACAATTGACCGTTAATGGTCAAGTGGCAGTGCAGGTTCAGCTGGATACCTATGTGGGAACAGGTAGCGGTAGTCGCTCTACCGGTGCCACTCATCTGAACGAGGATTTGCTAGGGGTTAAGCATGACATACTGGTGATGCCTGAGCGTAACGTCTTTGGCGGTGATTTTGAGTATGTCGTGCCAGAGGGACAGTACTTTGCCATGGGCGATAATCGTGACAATAGTCGCGACAGCCGGGTTTGGGGCACCGTGCCGGAAGCGAATCTGGTGGGGAAGGCGTTTCTGATCTGGATGAACTGGGATTGGGAAGCAGACCATTTTATTGCATGGGATCGACTGGGTAATTCCATTAATTAGGGGGAGTTATGAGACTGAGTAAATTTCAAAAAGGCCTCACTATTTGGTCATTCAGTTTTACGATGTTTCTTATCGGTTTCGCGGCTTTTGTCGTGATTAAACTTTTTCCTGTTTATATGGAAGACCTTTCGATAGGTTCAGCGGTAACGTCACTTGAAAGTGAGCCGGAAGAGTTCCGTGGCGCACTCAGTGTGCGTGCCGCCCTGATTAAACGGTTTGAGATCAATAATGTTACCCTTGTGGATAAAGATAAAATCAGCATTACCCGCGACAATCAGGATTATCTGATTGAGGTGGATTATGAGGTTGAAGTGCCTTTTATTGGCAACATAAGCCTGTTACTCCGTTTTGAGCACAGCGCAGTCGTCAGGGCCAGTGTCTAGCCTTATTCACAAACTTTGCCGTGCCCTGGATTACACTTTCTCCGATGAAAGATTGTTGCAGCAGGCGCTTACCCATCGCAGTGCTGCACGCGAGAATAACGAGCGACTTGAGTTTCTTGGTGACGCTATCCTCAGCTTTGTTATTTCGACAGAGCTCTATTGCCGTTTTGCACAGATTGATGAAGGAACCCTGAGTCGCCTGCGCGCCTCGCTGGTTAAGGGCGATACCCTCGCGCAATTGGCCAGAGAGCTTGAACTGGGTGACTATCTACAACTCGGTCCCGGTGAACTGAAGAGTGGTGGTTTTCGCCGCGGCTCGATTCTGGCGGATACCCTGGAGGCGATCTTCGGCGCCATATTTCTTGACGCGGATGTGGCTACGGCGAAGCGTGTCATTCTAGCGCTTTACGAAGAGCGGTTGCAGAATGTTGATCCTGAGATGGCCCTTAAAGATCCCAAGACCCGGCTGCAGGAGTTTCTTCAGTCACGCAGTCTCTCGCTGCCCGACTACGACGTCACTGATATTCAGGGGAAGGCACATGAGCAGCGCTTCACTGTGACCTGTACGGTGCCAACTTTGAATGAACCTGTCATCGCTCAGGGTGGCAGTCGACGCAAGGCTGAGCAGGCAGCGGCGCAACAGGCATTACAACGTCTAGGATGTGAATAGATGAAATTCCGCAGCGGTTATGTCGCGATTGTCGGCCGTCCCAATGTCGGCAAATCGACACTGATGAACCGCATTCTTGGGCAGAAGATCAGCATTACCTCCAATAAGCCACAAACCACCCGTCATCGTATCCTCGGCATCAAGACGGGCGAAGATTTTCAGGTCGTCTATGTTGATACTCCCGGATTGCACCTCAACGCGAAAAAAGCGATGAATCGTTATATGAATCGCGCCGCCAGCAGTAGCCTGGAAGATGTAAATCTGATTCTATTTGTGGTCGATGTGGGTAAGTGGACCGATGAAGATGAGAGTGTGCTGCAGAAACTGCGTGGGCAGTCGACGCCGGTAGTGCTTGTAGTTAACAAAATCGATTACCTCAAGGAAAAGGGTGAGCTGTTGCCTCAATTACAACAGCTTGCTGAAAAAATGGAATTCAGGGCTGTGTTACCGCTCTCAGCATTGAAGGGAGATAATGTCCCCAGTCTGGAGCAGGAGGTGTTACGTGTCCTGCCGGAATCGGAGCCGATCTACCCGGAAGAGTATGTCACCGATCGCAGTGAACGCTTTCTTGCCGCCGAGATTATTCGGGAAAAATTGATGCGCAGCCTGGGCCAGGAGATGCCCTATTCCACGGCGGTCGAAATTGAGCAATTTAAGGACGATAACGGTCTGTTGCGGATTAACGGTCTGATTTGGGTCGAACGCGCCAGCCAGAAGAAGATTGTCATCGGCAAGGGTGGCGAGCAACTCAAGAACATTGGCAAGCAGGCGCGACTCGATATGGAGAGACTGTTCGATGCCAAGGTCTATTTGCAGCTCTGGGTCAAGGTCAAGGAGGGCTGGTCTGACAACGAGCGAATTTTGAATTCACTCGGATATAGAGATGAGTAGCGATCGGCGTGTTGCCCTGCAACCTGCCTATATTCTGCACCGCAAACCCTACCGTGATACCAGTCTGCTGCTGGAGGTCTTCAGCCGCGACCACGGGCGTATTGGTCTGGTAGCCAGGGGCGCACAGGGCAAACGTTCCAACCTCAAGGCACTACTGCAACCATTTCAACCGTTACTCATCTCCTGGAGCGGGCGCGGTGAATTGCAGACCCTTACCGCGGCAGAGGCTGCTGGCGTAGCACCGCCTCTCGCTGGCGATGTGTTATTGAGCGGCTTCTACCTCAATGAGATCCTGATGCGTCTGCTGCATCGCCATGATCCACACGATGAACTCTATGCAAGCTATCAGCGTACCCTGAATAAATTGAGTGCAGGCACCGATCATGACTGGTCGTTGCGTCTATTTGAGCGCGATCTGCTGCAGGAACTGGGCTATGGTCTGCAATTAGGCCACGCTGCCGATGGCACGCCTCTGGATGCCACGAGCCGCTACTGTTATAACCCTGAATATGGCCCGTCACTGATCAGCGGTGAACAGAGTGACTGTTTACTGATACATGGTGCTACCCTGCTGGCCCTTGATAGTGGAGATGTGGGCGGTACAGAATGCCGTAATGAGGCCAAACGTCTGATGCGTACCGTTTTGCAGCCCTATCTGGGCAGTCGCCCGCTGGCCAGCCGTGAACTGTTCCGTGCGCAATATGGGCAGAGTCAATCGCAGAAAACCGATAAGGAGTGATGAGTGAGTAACCCGCAGTCGATTCTACTGGGCGTTAATATCGATCATGTGGCTACCCTGCGCCAGGCACGTGGTACCCAATACCCGGATCCGGTTCAGGCTGCCATTGAAGCAGAACAGTCTGGTGCTGACAGCATCACCCTGCATCTGCGTGAGGATCGGCGGCATATTCAGGAGCGTGATCTGCGCCTGTTGCGAGAGATCCTGCAAACCCGCATGAATCTCGAGATGGCGGTGACTGAGGAGATGCTTGCTTTGGCAGAGAAGTATCGTCCGCAGGATTGCTGCCTGGTGCCGGAGAAACGTGAGGAACTAACCACTGAAGGTGGCCTCGACGTGGCAGGACAGAAGAAGCGCATCCGTGATGCCTGCGCCCGCCTGGCCGATGCCGGGGTACGGGTTTCTCTCTTCATCGATGCCGACACAAAACAGATCGAAGCAGCAGCCGAGTGTGGTGCACCGGTGATCGAGATCCATACCGGCCATTACGCCGATGCCGAAAGTCCGGAAGCGGCACAGGCAGAATTACAGCGAATTGCAGCCGGAGTGGATCGTGGCGTAGCGCTTGGACTTCAGGTCAATGCGGGGCATGGTTTGCACTACCATAACACTGCACCCATTGCGGCGATTCCCTCCATTCGTGAATTGAATATTGGACATGCCATTATTGCCCGGGCTCTGTTTGCGGGTCTGCGAAGTGCTGTGACAGAGATGAAGAAAATTATGGTCGAAGCGCGGCGTTTCGGCGTATAGCTCTTTTTATGGCAGCTATCCGATGGTAGGGTGGCCGCCTCTTTTTATGAACGAAATTTTCAGGAAGGTCCAGATGCTGGAATATGTCTTTTTTGATGAAGGTATTCGCAACAAGTTTGTCGAAGAATTACAGGCCAAAGGGGTGGATGTTACTACCACGGATGAAGCTGGTTGTATCGCCGAGGTACCTGAGGACCTGGATGATAAACTGGCCGACGAGGTGGATTATCTCTACGAAAAACTGTTGCAGGAAACTGCTGAATTGATGGAAGAGGGTGAAGGTGCCTTTGAGAAGAATGTCATGGGTGTGATGGTGGCATTACAGGATGGTACCCCCTGCACCATTCGCCTAAACCCCGACTTGGTTGCCCGTCTGCTCAACTGCATCTCCATGGAGGAGTTGCGCGATCTGGCTCAGACCATTGCCGAAGGGGTAGAGAACCCGGATAACCGTCCCCTCTGTCACACTTGAGCGATTTGATTTACCCCCCCCCCAGGAAGAGCTATGCAAAAGCAACAGATCACCATCATAGGTAGCGGCTTCGCTGCGCTGACTGCGGCAAAGGAGCTGCGCAGGCGCAACAATTCCTCCACGGATGTCACCCTCATCAGCCCGGCCAGGGAATTCACTTTCCTGCCGAGCCTGATCTGGATCCCCTCCGGTCTGCGTAAACCCGAACAGTTGCGCGTGTCACTGGATAAGTTCCTGAGGCACTACCGAATTAATCATATTAAGGCCGAAGTCACCGGCCTTAAAGACGGTGGTCGCAGCGTGCTAACTGACCAGGGTGAGGTAAAGAATGATGCGCTGATCATTGCCTCAGGTGGACGCTTCATCAAAAAATTGCCGGGTATTGAGCACGCCATCACCCCCTGCGAAGGGATACCCGCAGCGATCGCGATTCGCGATCAGCTGGCGCGGATGGACGGCGGCACCATCGCCATCGGTTTTGCCGGCAATCCCAATGAACCCTCCGCGATGCGTGGGGGGCCGATGTTCGAATTCCTCTTCGGTATCGATTCCCTGTTACGCAAGCAGAGTCGGCGTGACAAATTCAAATTGATTTTCTTTAATCCCGCGCCCGAGCCCGGTAAGCGACTCGGAGAGAAGGCGGTAAAGGGGCTGCTAGCAACCATGCAGGCACGCGGTATTGAGACCCATCTGGGTCACAAGATGGTGCGCTTTGAACAGGATAAAGTCGTCACTGAAGGTGGTGAGTTTGATGCCGATCTGATCCTCTTTATGCCTGGTATGACCGGCAACGCCTGGTTCGACAACAGTGAACTGCCACGCTCCCCGGGCGGACTGGTGAAGGCCGATGAGTATTGCCGCGTCGAGGGGATGGAGAAGGTCTACATCGCTGGTGATTCCGGCAGCTTCCCCGGTCCGGAGTGGATGCCGAAGCAGGCGCACATGGCAGCATTGCAGGCAAAGGCGGCGGCGATCAATCTGCTGGATGAACTGGATGGCAAGTCGGCGCACAGAACCTTCCGTGTGGAACTGATGTGCATCATCGACAGTCTGGATCGCGGTATGTTGGTGGTGCGTACCCCCAAACGTAGCATCGTGCTTCCCGCCAACCGATTCTGGCACTGGGCCAAGCGTTTCTTCGAGTGGTGGTACCTGCGTCAGTACCGCTGAGTGACCATGCTGAATCTTTTTCCCTTCTCCACAGCAACACTGCCACGCATCCGCTTTGGTGAAGGCGTACTGGCGGAGTTGCCGCAACTGCTATCACCATTCGGCAAACGGGCATTATTGTTGACCGGTGGTCACTCCTTTCGCCATAGCCGTTTCTGGGAACCGTTACAAAACGCTTTGCGCGAGACAGGGATCGAGGTTGTGCATGAATCGATCAGCGGTGAACCCTCACCGCAACGTGTCGATGAGCTGGTTGGTGCCCATTTTGACAGCGGCATTACCGCCGTCGTCGGTATCGGCGGTGGCAGCGTACTGGATGCGGCCAAGGCGGTTGCCGGGCTGCTGCCGTTCGGCAATTCGGTGCTGGATCATCTGGAGGATGTGGGCCGGGGGCTGCCCTACAACGGTCCGGCGCTTCCCTTTATTGCAGTACCGACCACAGCCGGGACCGGCAGTGAGGCGACCCGCAATGCGGTACTCAGTCAGCACGGCGCCAATGGCTACAAGAAGTCGTTTCGCCATGACTCCCTGGTGGCGCAGGTTGCACTGGTTGATCCACTTCTTCTCGAAGGGTGCCCGAGTGCACTTGTCGCGGCGCAGGGGATGGATGCCTTTACCCAACTGCTGGAGTCCTTTGTCTCCCTGCGAGCCAACCCCATTACCGATGCCCTGGCATGGAGCGGTCTGGAGGCGGTGCATGAGGGGTTTCTCGCAGCCTATCGAGGTGAAGCACGGGGCAGGGCTGCCATGGCCTACGCCGCGCTGATCTCCGGTATCACCCTGGCGCAGGTGGGACTCGGCTCGGTGCATGGGCTGGCACAACCCCTCGGTTCGCTCTTTCCTCTACCTCACGGTGTCGCCTGCGGCACCCTTGTGGCGGCCGCTACACGTTGTAACATCAGGGCGCTACAGCAGCGCCAGCCCCAGAGTCCGGCATTGTCAAAGTATGCCAGGGTAGGGCGGTTGCTGGATGGCGCAGAGGCACTGAGTGATACGGAGGCGCATGAGGCGCTGCTTGAGGTGGTGGAGACGTGGTGTGACGAGATGGAGCTGCCGCGCCTCGGCGACTACGGCATCAGCGAAGAGGATATCCCGCTGATCGTCGCCCAATCGCGTAACAACAGCATGAAAACCAATCCTGTCGAACTGAGCGATGAGGAGATATCCGCGCTTCTCCAGCGGCGCCTTTAGCAGTCTATTCCCGCAGCCGGATGTAGAAGTGCTGCCAGCGGCAGCCTGCCAGCTTCTCCATAAGTGCCAGAAATTCCGGGCTGGGCACCGCTTCACTCTCGAAGATCCCCCATACCTTGATGAAAAAGCTGCCGAAACCGGCGCATTTGCGCCAGCGCAGTTGCGGGGCGGTGAGGTGCATGCCGCATTCGGGGCAGAGGAAAGTATGGGTTTCAGGTTGTTGCTGCCACGCATCGACCAGCAGGGACCAATTATCGAAGCGGTGGCCGCAGCCCGGGCAGCGGGGTAGCTTGAGATTATCGCCGCTGACGAAGCGTGGCGAATCCCGTGGACCTTCAAAGGCGATGTGGCTGAAGCCTTCGCCAGAAGCGTCCGTCTGTGAGGTGGCGATCACCGGTGAACAGCCGAGGAAGGTGATGTGGGAAGCGAACTGTTCACCGGGGCGGTAATGCTCCTCATCGGCGAAGACGATCGCCTCACCGATGAAACCCTCACGCCGGAGTTCCTCCAGCATGGCCGGCAGATCAGTGGGAACGGCGTTGACATCCTCGGGGCAGAGATAGAGCAGATTTTCAGTCATGGGATTACTTAAGTCCGGGAGCGGCCGAGTATAGCATTGCTGTCTGTTGAACCGGGATTATGTGACACGGGGCGGCGATCAGATGCGGCGAGGGCCTTTCCACCACGCCCTGAAGCGCCTATCCTCTGTGTGAGCATGGTAGCAATTGTGAACTGAGCGACAGTCTACAGCTTGTGCACTAATGTAAGCTCTGGTCAGCAAATAATAATCAATGGGCGTTTTCCGCGTTGAAAACTGCTCCTAGGAGGTCGTTAATGGCTGATTTTATTCAAATAATTCCAGGGCAGCCGGTGTTGTCGGTAGTTGTGATGACGCTACTCCTGATTTTGGTGCTCTATTTTGCACGCATCCCCGCACACAGCCTGATTCTCTCTTTGGCCCGTGCTCTACACAACGGACTAAGGATTGCCTCGCGGGCAGTGCTTCAGACCGAGAAACGACTCATTGTGCGCAACCGAGAGGTGCTACTGGCCCAGGGGCGTGAAGCAACCGAGCACATCATCGAACGTGAATTCGAGCGGGTGGATGCCACACTGAAACGTGACATGGCCGAATACCCCGCATTGCAGCGTAAGCTTACGGAGTCGTTGACCCACATCGAGGAAGACTACAAGCAGAGCACCGATGTGCCACCGTCTCCTCCAGGCTGGACCCAGGCCATTGCTGCGGTTGCCAATATCCCTTCATCGGGTGACCCCATGGTGGTGGAGATCCTGCGCAGCATCAAGGATGCCATGGTCAAGGCCCATGAGAACGCCATTCATGAGTACCGTGAGCAGTCCCATGAGCGGCACAAACTGCTGAAGGTGATGTTGCCTTACTGGCGCAAGGTACAGACCTCTCTGGATCAAATGGATAAGCGGGTGACTCGCCTGCTGGATCGCTCTCGTGCCATCGACCGTCACATCAACAATTACGAAGAGATCCTCAAGGGGACCGACAAGGCGCAGCGTACTCTTTCATCCTCCTCTCTTACCCAGTTCTTCATCGCCGGTTTCGTGCTGGCGGTGGCCATTGGCGGTGCGGTCATCAACTTCAACCTGATCGCTCGACCGATGCAGGAGATGGTGGGGGGAAGTAGCTACATCATGAACTTCCGTACCGCCAACATCGCGGCCATGGTGATCATCCTGGTCGAGGTGGCGATGGGACTGTTCCTGATGGAGTCGCTGCGTATCACCCGCCTGTTCCCGACCATCGGCGCACTGGATGACAAGATCCGCACCCGTATGATCTACGCCAGTTTTACCTTCCTTTTCCTGCTGGCAAGCATTGAGGCGGGTCTGGCCTATATGCGTGAGCTGCTGTCTCAGGATGATGCCGCGCTGGTGGCGGGGCTACTCAATAACACCGATCTGGTTTACTCCAATGACGGTCGCTGGATTACCACGGCGGCACAGATGGGGATGGGCTTTATTCTGCCCTTCGCCCTCACCTTCGTGGCGATACCGCTTGAATCGTTCGTACAGTCTTCCCGTACGGTACTGGGCACACTTCTGGTAGCAGCTCTACGTGGCCTCTCCATGTTGCTGCGTCTATTGGGCAGTGTGGTCAACTATTCCGGCCTTGCCATGACCAGCTTCTACGACCTGTTCATTTTTGCCCCACTGTGGATCGAAGGCATGGTACGCAAGGGTGGAAAGGCTGATGGAGCCAGCAATATTCGACGACAGAAATTCAAAGGCAAACAGGACTCCAGTAAGCCGGGAGTCAGCCTTGGTAGCTCAATGACGGGGACGGGATCATGAGAATCAAACGTATCGTACAGGTACTGGGCCTTTCGCTGTTTTTTGCCCTGGCAGGATGCAGTGAGGAGACCTCGCACACTCGTGGCGTCTACATGCTGATGGATACCTCCGGCACCTACACTCAGGAGTTGGAGAAGGCGCAACACATCATCAACTACATTCTCGCCAAGCTGCAGTCGAACGACTCCTTTGCTGTAGCGCGAGTCGATACCGGCAGCTTCAGTGAGAAGGATATCGTTGCCAAGATTACCTTCGACGCCAAACCGAGTAACGCCAACCAGCAGAAGCTGGCCTTCCGCGACACCATTAATCAGTTCGTCAAAACAGTAAAGTCGAGTTCCTACACCGACATCACCGGTGGCATTCTGCAGGCAACCGAGTTTCTTAACGAGAAAGGTTCGGCGAAAAAAACCATTCTTATTTTCTCGGATCTGAAAGAGGAACTGAGCAAGGGGTTTATTCGCGACATTCCATTGCAACTAAGTGGCTTTGAAGTGGTGGCGTTAAACGTGACCAAGCTGCGTAGCGACAACATGGACCCACGTGAGTATATGAATCGTCTGGAAGATTGGAAGCAGAAGGTCGAGTCGGGTGGCGGCACCTGGCGGGTGATCAACGATCTGGAGCGGATGGATAATATGTTCGATATGTAAGAGGCTCCTCTTAAGAAAACGGCGCGGTAACAGCGCCGTTTTTTTTTGCGTGAGGAAACCTACTTTTGTAACCAGCCATTCCGTAGATCGCGTGTCTCTTCGTCCACATTCTCATTCAGTAGAAGATAACAGGTATCATGGGGTGCAGTTTGTAGCCGTACGCTGAACTGCATCAACTCATCGCGGCGAAAGGCGTGCAATTCGATCTGTTCCTTTCCGCGTTGGTAGTTAAGCAGCTTTTCAATATTCTCCTGAGTGGCACGCAGACCATCGACAGCGACAATGATGTCGCCCGCAGAGAGTCCCGCCTTTTGTGCCGCGCCGTTATCAAAGACATTGAGCAGTTTTGCACCAAGTGGATCACTGCCGTAGCGCACGCCTAGCGCCAACGGTTCACTCCTGTCGTTCCTGGCAGCCTTGCCGCCCTTGTCACTGTTCGAGCTTGCCTGACGCAGATTCATCTCTATACCAAAGCGTGCCAGCAGTTCAGTCAGGGGCAGGTCAGCGGTGCCACGCAATGCGTTCTCCAGCAGTGCCGAAATATTTTCCCCGGCGACTGCCTGAATCAGTGTCTCCATTTGCAGCGGTGAGATGCCCACGTGTGGTTTGCCGTAGTCACGCCACAGGGTACGCATGACATCATCCAGTGAGCGCTCGCCATTGCTGTTGCTGCGAATGGTCAGATCCAGGGCAAGGGCAATCAGGCTGCCCTTGGTGTAATAGCTGACGATGGCGTTAGGCGAGTTCTCATCCTGTTTATAGAACTTGTTCCAGGCATCGAAGCTGGAGTCACTGACGGATTGTTTTAGCCGACCGCTGCCACGTATCACACGGGTGATGGTCTGGCCCAGTAGCTCAAGGTAACTCGTCTCATCGATCAAACCGCAGCGTAGCAGTGCCAGGTCGTCGTAGTAGGAGGTGAAGCCTTCGAAGGCCCAGAGTAGCGGGGTGTAACTCTCCCGGCGCAGGTCGTAGGGAACGAAGACATCCGGCTTGATGCGTTTGATATTCCAGCTGTGAAAATATTCGTGACTGCAGAGACCGAGGAAGCTGCGGTAGTTGTCACTCATTGCCTCTTCAGCGGGCAGGGGCAGGTCGTCACGACTGCAGATCAGGCTGGTGGAACTGCGATGTTCCAGACCACCGTAGCCACTACCAACCACCATGGTCTGGAACAGGTAACGTTCAAAGGGTGCCTCGCCGAAGAGGTCGATCTGTGCTTCGCAGACTCGTGCCAGGTCGCGGGCCAGGCGCTCGCTGTCGGCGTAGTGATGTCCGGTCAATACCATGGCATGGGGAATGCCACGGGCTTCGAATTCGAGCAGGGTGAAGTTGCCCATCTCGACAGGATGGTCGATCAGTTCGTCGTAATTCTCGGCGCGAAAACGACCGAAGGCATAGGCGTCATTGTCGGACGTCAGGGTTGTGGCGATACGCCATGTCTTGTAAGCATCTCCCTGCGGTGGCTCGATATCGACACTGCAGGGGCGCTGGTCCTGCCCATCGATCTGCAGAAAGACGCTGCTGCCATTGAAGTAGCCGTGAGTGGTGTCGAGGTGAGCGGTGCGTACCGAGAGATCCCAGGCATAGACGGTGTAGTCGAGGGTCAGTGAACCGGAGCAGGGGGCGCAACGCCAGGTGGACTTGTCCAGTTTTTCCACTGCGATCGGTTTGCCCCCACCTGTTGCCGTGAGGGAGACAATATTTTTGGAGAAGTCACGGATCATGTAACTGCCGGGAAGCCAGGCGGGCAGCGAGACGATCTGTCCTGCCGGATCAGGCTTGCCGATGCTCAGGCTGATCTGGAACAGGTGTGCTTCAGGATGTAGAGGACGGATGTGGTAGTGGATGTTGCTGGTGTTGCCCATGGATTGCGCTGTGCCTGGGGTTAGGGATGGATGATGTCGACCTTGATACGGACCGTGTGATTTTGTCGCCCACGTTCCTGGGTGCTGTAGATAATACCCGTTCCGTTATGCTTTTGCTCTTCCGCCGCACCGCCAAGTTCGATCCACTCCCCCGGTTTGCCGGAAACCGTGGTGATGATCTCCTGTTGCTCAATCACGCCACCGCCATGGGGTGAGGGTTTGGCATTAAAGGGTCGGACGTCGAGCTGTACCCGCTCGCCGATCAGGCTCGGGCGTACCTCGAAGCCACTCTCTACGTTGCGGTATTCAATGCCCTGGGTGACGCTGGCCCCGGCCGGGCCCTGCTGGATCTGCTGCACCACCTGCGGTATGGCCTGGCCGCCATGAATGGTAGCCCAGTGTCCCTCCAGTACCTGTAGCTGCTGGTTGCCGCCGTTGTCACTGCGGCGCTGGCTGCTGTAGACCCTGAGGCGTGGTTCGGCGGTACTGCCGCTGAGTGAGGCGCCACTCCTGTTACGCTCCTGATCGCCATCCTGCTCCACGGTAACGAGCAACATCCGTGGTGCCGTATCAAGTCTGCTGATGAGGGTGTCGAGTTGCGACAAATTCTCTTTGCTGCTGCGCACGATCAGGGTGTAGCCACTGCCGCTGATGGCGCTCTCTTTCTCCAGCATCGGCTTAAGTATGGGGATCAGTTCCGCGGCGCTGCGGTGCCGTAGTTCCCAGGTTTTTATTTCGGTGGCGTAAAGGGACGTGCCAAGAAACAGCAGAAGGAGGAGGGGGATGAGTCTCATAGTTGCAGGCGACGCAGTTGTGGGTCGGGTACCGATTGCTCCCACATCTCAATGAATGTCTCACGCATACCGCGCACCATACGCCGATCCCTGAAGCAGGTCTCCGCGTCAAAACGCAATGCCTCTTTGCGGCGGATATAGCCGACACCATCGACGATCATAAAGGCTTCGACAAAATCCTGATGCTCGTCGCAGGGTGTACGCAGGAAGATACTGCTGCTGAGGCGTTGCGCCAGCGGGATCATACGGTGCTGATATTTGACCGCTTTATCCGAACTACGGATCAGGAAGCGGGCCTGGCTGTAGCGGCTCCTTCGGGCGAAGGCGGAAAGCGCTTCAACAAAGTCCTTATGGCCGAATATCGGTGGGTCCAGGTCATGGGTCAGGACAAAGATCTCACGTTGCGCCTGACTGACCATATCCAGGGCAACACAGAGATTTTCCTCGGCACTTTCCAGCGTATACAGAGCAGTACTGTGGCCGAGGCTGTTGTCGTAATCGAAGTCACAGGATTCCATGGTAGTCATTTTATTCTAGTGTGTGGTGTTTCAAGTATATATTGTGCGCCGCATATGGCGATGCAGTATCCCTGCATCAAGAAAGGTTTTCCCCTCTTCTTCGAAGCCCAGCCGACGATAAAAATCGATGGCATCCAGCTGTGCGTCAAGGAACACCTCATGCTGTCCGTTCTCGCTGGCCTGTTGCAGTAGACGTAGTATCAGGCCAGTACCAACACCACGCCTACGCCACGTTAGTAGTACTGCTACGCGACCGATGTGGCAATCTGGCAGCATTCTGGCAGTACCGATGGGGTTGCCATCTGCATCTTCCGCCAGCAGGTGGAAGGCGGCTTCATCCCTACCGTCCCATTCCAGTTCTGTGGGGACGTTTTGTTCCTGTATAAAGACCTGTTCGCGGATTTGACGTAGTGCGATCTCGTCCTGCTGCCAGGAGGCGGGGCGTATGGTGAAGGTGGGGCCGGTCTGTGTCATGAGTCCAGACTCAGGCTTCGGGGAAGTAGATCGCGCCGAGATTATGGAGTTCTGTGAGTAACGCGACAAAGTGATCATTACTGAGGTGCGAAGAGAGCTCATCCAGCGTGTAGACCCGCTGACCGCAGAGTAACGGGGCGGTGAAGGCGAGGTCGCTGTTCAGTTCATACTCCTCACCGGCCACATAGAGACGAGTGGGATTACCGTCGATGTAGGCAAAACGGGCATATTCGCTGCGCCACAGTTCACCGTATTGTTGCAGCGACGCGAGCAGTTCCTGAGCGGAGATTTCTTGCTCCGGCTCTGGGAGGTAGTGGCCGGGACGGACATCGGTGGTGAAGCTGCCGAACCAGCGGTCGATGGTTTCGTCGTCCAGCGGCAGGGCGCGGATGATGGCGCGGATCTTCTCCCGCGACTCGGAGCTGATCAGGCCGGGGTTGGCCTGGGCTTGCAGGTCGTGATCTTCGTAGAAGGCCTCTGGGTCCATCTGTGCCAGAGCATCGGCCAGATAGCCGCCGAGCAGTTCCAGTTTGGCTGGGGCACGGAAGCCGACAGAGATGGTGAGGCAGTCGCCGAGGGCGACGCCGTGGTGGACCACGCCGGGTGGCAGGTAGAGCAGGTCACCCTCTTCGAGGATGTACTCCTCTGTCGGCTGGAAATCCCTGAGGATGCGCAGCGGCAGGCCGGGAAGTAGCTGTTCCGGCCCGGCATCCTGATAGCTGAGCTGCCAGCGACGGCGTCCCGGCCCTTGGATGAGGAAGACATCGTAGTTATCGGCGTGGGGGCCGACGGTGCCCTGATCCGGGGCGTAGCTGACCATCACGTCATCCAGGCGCCAGTTGGGGATGAAGTTGAAGCGCTCCTGCAGCAGGGCGAACTCGGGGACGTGTTTGTTGATCTCCTGCACCAGTACGGTCCAGTGGGAGTCGGGCAGCGCAAGGAAGTCCTCCTCGCTGAATGGCCCATGGCGTACTTGCCACGGCGTCTCGCCGTGTTCCTGGATCAGGCGTGACTCGACCTCCGCCTCGCAGGCCAGCCCAGCCAGCTCTTCGGCGGCTATTGGGCAACAGAATCCGGGCAGGGCGTTACGCAGGCAGAGCGGCTTCTTCTGCCAGTAGTCGCGCAGAAATTCTTCGGTGGTGATGCCGTTGAGCGGGGAGGGCAAAGTCAGATTTTCTTCGCCTGGGCCACGGCATTGCCGATGTAGTTGGCCGGAGTCCACTTCTTCATCTCCGCCTTCACCTCTGCCGGTAGCTCGAGGCTGTCGATGAACTCGGCCATGCCAGCGGCATCGACCCGCTTGCCACGGGTGAGGGCCTTGAGCTTTTCGTAGGGCTTTTCGATGCCGTAGCGGCGCATGACGGTCTGGATCGGCTCGGCCAGTACCTCCCAGTTACCGTCCAGGTCTTCCAGCAGCTTGGCGGCGTTGACCTCCAGCTTGCTGATACCGCGCATGGTGGAGGCGTAGGCGATCAGCGAGTAGCCGACACCGACGCCAAGGTTACGCAGCACGGTGGAGTCGGTCAGATCGCGCTGCCAGCGGGAGATGGGCAGCTTGGCCGCCAGGTGGCCGAAGACCGCGTTGGCCAGGCCCAGATTGCCCTCGGAGTTCTCGAAGTCGATAGGGTTGACCTTGTGCGGCATGGTGGAGGAGCCGACCTCGCCCTCAATGGTCTTCTGCTTGAAGTAGTTGTTGGAGATGTAGGCCCAGATATCCCGGTCGAAGTCGATGAGGATGGTGTTGAAGCGGGCCACACAGTCAAAGAACTCGGCCACGTAGTCGTGAGGTTCGATCTGGGTGGTGTAGGGGTTCCACTCCAGCCCCAGGCTGGTGACAAACTGTTCGGCCATGGCCTGCCAGTCCAGTTCCGGGTAGGCAGAGATGTGGGCGTTGTAGTTGCCCACGGCGCCGTTGATCTTGCCCAGCATTGGGACAGTCATGAGTTGATCGCGCTGGCGCTTCAGGCGGTAGGCGACGTTGGCCATCTCCTTGCCCAGGGTGGTGGGAGAGGCGGGCTGGCCGTGGGTGCGGGAGAGCATCGGCACCTCGGCGTGCTCGCGACCCAGTCCGGCGATGGCGTCGATAAGCTGGTCCATAGCGGGCAGGACCACCTGGGTGCGCGCCTCGCGCAGCATCAGGGCATAGGCCAGGTTGTTGATGTCCTCGGAGGTGCAGGCGAAGTGGATGAATTCGCTGACCGCTTCCAGCTCCTGGTTGCCCTGGATCTTCTCCTTAAGGAAATACTCCACCGCCTTGACATCATGGTTGGTGGTCTTCTCGATGTTTTTGACCCGTTGGGCGTCTTCCAGGCTGAATTTGGTGATGATGTTATCGAGCAGATTGGAGGCGTGTTCACCAAAGGCTGGGACTTCGGGGATACCGGCGGTCTGCGCCAGTAGCTGCAGCCAGCGCACCTCAACCAGTACCCGGTGGCGGATCAGGCCGTATTCGCTGAAGATGGGACGAAGTTCGTCGGTTTTGCTGCCATAGCGGCCGTCAATGGGGGAAACGGCGGTCAATGCGTTGAGTTCCATGCCTGCTCCGGTGTCGTGCTGGTGTCATCGGGGAAAAGTGCGACATATGATACACCACTTTGCCGCTGGCATCGTTATAGGGGTAAGCCGTCTTGGGTATGCCCCCGGTGGGTGGTAGAATCAGCGGCCTTGTTAAAACCACGACACAAAATGGATTAGGGACGGATGAGAACAATATTGATCACAGGCGGTGCTGGATTTATCGGTTCAGAAGTGGTGCGCCAGTACATATCAGAAACCGACGTCACGGTCGTCAATGTCGACAAACTGACCTATGCTGGAAATCTGGAGTCACTGCAAAGTGTGGCCGACATTGACCGCTATCGGTTTGAGCAGGTCGATATTTGCAATGCGACAGATGTTAAACGGCTGTTCGACCAATACCGGCCCGATGCGATCATGCATCTGGCGGCGGAATCCCATGTGGATCGATCTATCGATGGTCCGGCGGAATTCATCCACACCAATATCACTGGCACCTACACTCTGCTGGAAGCCGCGCGCAACTACTGGAACAGCCTGGCGGATGACGCCAAACAGACCTTCCGCTTCCACCACATCTCCACCGACGAGGTCTACGGCAGCCTGGGCGAAGAAGGGATGTTCACCGAAGAGACCTCTTACGCACCCAATTCGCCCTATTCAGCTAGCAAGGCTTCATCGGATCACCTGGTACGTGCATGGCACCATACATACGGCCTGCCGGTGGTTACCACCAACTGCTCTAATAATTACGGCCACTACCAGTTCCCGGAAAAGCTGATTCCTCTGGTGATCCTCAATGCCCTTGATGGCAAACCGCTGCCCATCTATGGCAAGGGTGAGCAGGTACGTGATTGGCTGCATGTGGCGGACCACGCTCGTGCCCTGCGCCTGGTGCTGGATAAGGGCGTGCCTGGAGAGGTCTACAACATCGGTGGACATAATGAAAAACAGAATATCGAAGTGGTAAAAACAATTTGTACCATTCTTGATGAACTGACACCGAATCATCCCGCTGGTATCTCCCATTACGAAGAACTGATCACCTATGTGACCGATCGGCCAGGGCATGATCAGCGTTATGCTATTGACGCAGGCAAGATTGAACGAGAACTGGGTTGGACGCCCGATGAAACCTTCGATAGTGGGATCAGAAAAACGGTGGAGTGGTATCTGGCCAATCGTACCTGGTGTGACCATGTTAAAGACGGCAGCTATCAGGGCGAACGGCTCGGCATCATGGGAGGAAAGGCATGAAGGGCATCATTCTAGCCGGTGGTTCCGGTACCCGTCTCTATCCGGTGACTCATGCGGTCTCCAAGCAACTACTGCCGATTTACGACAAGCCAATGGTTTACTACCCGTTGTCGGTGCTGATGCTGGCGAATATTCGTGACATCCTCTTGATCTCAACACCACAGGATACACCGCGTTTTGAACAACTGCTTGGCGATGGTTCCCAATGGGGTATCAACATTCAGTATGCGGTACAACCATCACCGGACGGTCTGGCACAAGCCTTCATCATTGGTAAAGACTTTATCGGTGATGACAGTTGTGCCCTGGTACTCGGCGACAATATTTTCTATGGACACAACCTGGCTGAGTCGTTGGTGCGAGCGTCAGAAAGAGAGAGTGGGGCCACCGTCTTTGCCTATCCGGTCCATGATCCAGAGCGTTACGGCGTAGTCGAATTTGACGAGCAGGGTAATGCCATTTCCCTTGAGGAAAAACCTACCAAGCCGAAATCCCGTTACGCCGTAACCGGGCTCTACTTCTACGACAACAAGGTCGTTGAATACGCAGAACAGATCAAACCCTCTGCTCGGGGTGAATTGGAGATTACCGACATCAATGCCATCTATCTTGCCCATGGGACGTTGAACGTTGAGAACATGGGGCGCGGTACTGCCTGGCTCGATACCGGTACCCACGAATCCTTGTTGGAAGCGGCAACCTTTATCGAAACCATCGAAAAACGTCAGGGGTTGAAGATCGCCTGCCCCGAAGAGATCGCCTATCACAAAGGGTTTATCAGTCGTCAGGATTTAGAAGTGCTGATTGAACCGCTGAAAAAGAATGCCTACGGCCAATACCTGCAACGTATTATTGATGAGCGGGTGTTCGGATGAAGGTGATCGAAACAGCCATCCCTGATGTGAAGATCATTGAACCTAAGGTGTTCGGTGATGAGCGAGGGTTTTTCTTCGAGAGTTACAATCAACAAGCCTTTGCCAAGGTGGTCGGGTATGAAGTCGATTTTGTACAGGATAATCACTCCCGTTCTCAAAAAGGCGTGTTGCGTGGTTTGCATTACCAGATTCAGCAACCACAGGGAAAACTGGTACGCTGCACACAGGGTGAGGTGTTTGACGTAGCCGTCGATTTGCGTCGTAGCTCTCCAACTTTCGGTAAATGGGTTAGCGCCGTGTTGAATGGAGAGAATAAACGCCAGATGTGGATACCGGAAGGTTTTGCTCACGGTTTCCTGGTGTTGAGTGATGTTGCTGAGTTTCTTTATAAAACAACGGATTTTTATGCACCGCAACACGAGCAGGCCATCATCTGGAACGACCCGCAATTGGCCATCGACTGGCCATTGGAACAGATCCCAAGCCTTTCACAGAAAGATGCTGCGGCAGGCAGTTTTGCCGATGCTGTGCTGTTTCCGTAAGGTCCTGTGATGCGTGTAGTAATCACTGGTGCAAAAGGGCAGTTAGGGCAGGAGTTGCTGCATTCAGCCCCTGCTAGTGTTGAGATTTCCGCCTTCGATCGTGATGACCTGGATATCAGTGACAACCTTGCAGTGCATGCCTTATTGTCAGAGCTGAAACCCGACGTAGTGATTAATGCCGCTGCCTACACTACAGTAGATAAGGCGGAGCAGGAGCAAATCCTCGCCTTTGCAGTGAATGCCGATGGTGCACGCAACCTTGCTGCAGCGTGCAGTGAACTCGACTCACGCTTTATCCATGTCTCTACCGATTTTGTTTTCGATGGCAATCACTCCACTCCCTATCTACCCGATGATGAAGCCAACCCGCTTGGTGCATATGGTGCCAGTAAGCTGGAAGGGGAGCGCAATGTCATTGCGCACTATCCTGACGGTTCGCTAATTATTCGGGTGGGTTGGCTCTACTCCCGCTTTGGTAATAACTTCGTTAAAACCATGCTACGCCTGATGGTGGAGCGCGAAGAACTTGGTGTGGTTGCCGACCAGATCGGTACACCGACCCATGCGGCTGGGTTGGCGCAGGCCATATGGCAATTTACCGGCGAGGCGTTCACCACCGGCATCACTCATTGGAGCGATGCCGGTGTGGCCAGTTGGTACGATTTTGCCGTGGCAATTATGGAAGAAGCGGTTGCCGCCGGAAAACTGGCGAAGTCGATCTCAATCAAACCGATACGTACTGTTGACTACCCTACACCCGCACAGCGACCCCTATACAGCGTGCTTGATAAAACCAGCACCTGGACGCATCTCGATTTGAAGCCCCTGCATTGGCGCGTTGCATTGCGCCAGATGTTGCAGCTGTTGTAACGCTATCCCCCAGGAATCGATCTCATGCTTAACGAATATCGCCAACACGTCACCGAACGCGCCGCTGAAAGTTTACCGCCTTTACCTTTGAATGCAGAGCAGACCGCGCAACTGGTGGATCTGCTCAAACAGCCGCCGTCGGGCGAGGGCGATTTCCTGCTGGATCTGCTGACTCATCGTGTACCGCCGGGTGTGGACGAGGCGGCCTATGTGAAGGCCGCGTTCCTTGCGGAGATCGCCAAAGGTCAACTCAAGACGCCGCTGATTAACAGGCGGCATGCCACCGGACTGTTGGGCACCATGCTTGGTGGCTACAACATCGCGCCGTTGATTGAACTGCTGGATGAAGAAGAACTGGCGCCCATCGCTGCACGGGCACTTTCCAAAACCCTGCTGGTCTTCGATGCCTACCATGATGTGGTTCACAAGGCCAAAACCAACAAATGGGCCAAAGTGGTCGTCGACGCCTGGGCCAACGGTGACTGGTTCAGTGCCCGTGAACAACTCCCCGATCGCATAACACTGACCGTTTTCAAGGTCGACGGCGAAACCAACACCGACGATCTCTCTCCTGCCTCCGAGGCGTGGAGCCGCCCCGACATCCCGTTGCACGCCAAGGCGATGCTGGTAAGCAAAATGCCCGATGCGATGACACAGATCGCTGAATTGAAAGAGAAGGGGCACCCCCTGGCCTATGTCGGCGACGTGGTCGGTACCGGTTCTTCACGCAAGTCGGCGATAAACTCCGTGCTGTGGCACATGGGTAACGAGATCCCCTATGTGCCCAACAAGCATCAAGGCGGGGTGATCCTGGGTGGCAAGATCGCGCCGATCTTCTTTAATACCGCTGAAGACTCCGGCGCACTGCCCATTGAATGCGACGTGTCGAAACTGAAGATGGGCGAGGTGATCACCCTGTTGCCCTACGAGGGGAAGATCCTCAACGAAGCGGGAGAAGTAGTAAGCGAATTCCAGCTAAAGCCCGCCACCATTTTCGACGAGGTACGTGCCGGTGGGCGTATTCCGCTGATCATCGGTCGCTCCCTCACCGACAAGACCCGCGAAGCGCTGGGTATGAAGCCGTCCATACTCTTTACCCGTCCGGTGAATCCTGCCAATAGTGACAAGGGGTTTACTCTGGCGCAAAAGATGGTTGGCCGTGCCTGCGGCGTGGAGGGGATTCGCCCCGGTACCTACTGCGAGCCGCGTATGGCCAGTGTCGGTTCCCAGGACACCACCGGCGCCATGACCCGCGACGAGCTCAAGGAGCTGGCCTGCCTCGGTTTCTCCGCTGACCTGGTGATGCAATCCTTCTGCCACACCGCCGCCTACCCCAAGCCGGTGGACGTCAAGCTGCAGCACGAATTGCCGACATTCATGACCAACCGCGGCGGTGTGAGCCTGCGTCCTGGTGACGGGGTGATCCACTCCTGGCTCAACCGCATGCTGTTGCCGGACACAGTGGGCACTGGCGGCGACTCCCATACCCGCTTCCCTATCGGGATCAGTTTCCCGGCCGGTTCTGGGCTGGTGGCCTTCGCCGCCGCCCTGGGTGTGATGCCGCTGGATATGCCGGAGTCGGTGAAGGTGGTCTTCAAAGGGGAGATGCAGCCGGGGGTCACGCTGCGCGACCTGGTTAACGCCATTCCCTATGCCGCCATTCAGCAGGGGCTGCTGACGGTGGAGAAGCAGGGCAAGAAGAACATCTTCTCCGGACGGATCCTGGAGATCGAGGGGCTGCCTGATCTCAAAGTAGAGCAGGCCTTTGAGCTCTCCGATGCCTCTGCCGAGCGCTCAGCCGCAGCCTGTACCGTGCGCCTGAACAAGGAGCCGATTGCCGAGTACCTGCAAAGCAACATCACCCTGCTCAAATGGATGATCGCCAACGGCTATGAGGACAAGCGCACCCTGTCACGCCGTATCGAGGCAATGGAACGGTGGCTTGCCAATCCGCACCTGCTGGAGCCGGATGCGGATGCCGAGTACGCGGCAGTGCTTGAGATCGACCTGAATGAGATCAAGGAACCCATCGTCGCCTGTCCCAATGACCCGGATGACGTAAAACTGCTCTCCGAAGTGGCCGGGACAACCATAGATGAAGTCTTCATCGGCTCCTGCATGACCAACATCGGCCACTACCGCGCCGCAGGCAGAGTGCTGGAAGCAGCAGGTGGTAGCGTCCCAACCACACTCTGGATTGCCCCTCCGACCCGCATGGACGAGCACCAACTCACTGAAGAGGGCTACTACAGCATCCTCGGTAGGGCAGGGGCACGCACCGAAATGCCCGGCTGCTCCCTCTGCATGGGTAACCAGGCACGGGTCGCTGATGGCGCCATAGTCTTTTCCACCTCTACCCGAAACTTCCCAAACCGGCTAGGCAAAGATGCTCAGGTCTATCTCGGCTCTGCCGAACTGGCCGCGGTTACTGCCCAGCTAGGGCATATACCAATGCTTGATGAGTATCGGGAAAAAGTCGCCATGCTCGACACCATGGCAGCGGATATCTATCGCTACCTGAATTTCAATGAAATTAACGACTACCAACAGTAGGCGAGTACCATAAATATTCCCATTATTTCTTTTTAATGCTTCTCAGAGGCTGTGTGCATGTTAGCCTCGCTGCACACCAGCCTCCCATAACTGCGGCAATCCATGCAAGCAGGGCAATACAGCACATACACATTGCAGTGCTCCCGCTCTGCTGCTAGTTAGCATTATCA
>JBNKBG010000040.1:0-22427 GCA_050287105.1 Thiohalomonadaceae bacterium | reverse complement strand
CCAAAGGTCAGGAGTTGCTGTGCCCCGATAGTGAAATCGTTTTGCCAGTTGGCACCGCGACGGTGGCTGTTAATGATTGCGGGCCAGCTGTCGTGGGATTGGTAGCGTTGTTCGCTGGCGTTGATTACCAGCCGCTGTGACCAGTTATAGAAGGTCTGCCAGTCGAGGCGCAGTTCTCCGCTGCTGTCGACGGTTTCGTCGTGGGCATTGCTGTAGCCGGCGTTGTCATACTCACTGCTGCTTTCGCTGCGCAGTAGATTGAGGCTGATTTGTGTTGCATCACTCAGTGATATGGAGAAACCAGTGTCGATACTCGTATTGCGATAACCGTCGTCGTCCGCTTCATAGGCACTGGAGTTGCTGTTGGTGGCAGAGAAGCCCCTGCTTTGTTCGTGACTGAGATTGAAATGAACGCTGTTACCATCGATTTGTTCGCCAACACCGACGCTCATCTTGCCTGTACCGTAGCTACCACCGCCGATTGATGCATGCACCTTACGGCCTTTGCGAGTGAAGATCTGAATTACTCCGCCGATCGCTTCGGAGCCGTAGAGGCTTGAACCGGGCCCACGTACGATCTCGATGCGTTCGATTTGATCCAGCGCCAGGCCGGACCAGTTGAAGGCGCCGCTGGTGACCGAGGAGGCGCGTACACCGTCGACCAGAATCAGTGCGTGATCGCTTTCACCGCCACGCAGCAGCAACACGGTTGTGCTGCCCGGACCTCCGTTACGGCTGAAGTCGATCCCCGGCACACTGCTTTGCAGCAGGTCCATGACACTGTTGCTCTGGCTTGCCTCGATCGTTTCACGCGTGATCACTGTGACCGCGGCGAGGGTGTCGTCGACGCTCTGCGCACTACGGGTAGCGGTAACGATGACTGCCGCTGTGCTGGTGTCACTCTCTGCGGCGATACTGGAACAGGTTAAGAAAAGAGACGGCAATATCATTGCCGCGATGAAAAAGTGTTTTGCCTGCATTGTTTTCCCCTGCGCTCACCCGCGCATTGCATGGTTAAGTGCGCCAGAGTGTGGAGGGGGAAAGGAAGGGGCAACGGAGCTGTGAGAGTTCGTTTGCACCCGAACGCCGCCCACCGCAGCACTGGCATGTCTGCTTCAGGCCGGTCTCCGGGCTTGCGGCTGGAACCCTGGGGTTCCGGCTCGGCCGCCTTCCCACGTCATGGACGCAGTGGCTGTGTGGCCGGGCTATTAACCGCTTACCGTTGCGGGGGCAGCGTCGGAATTGTCGTGATTCCCGTAGTGGGCGACGCACCGACTTCCCGTTTCATTCCGTGGAGCGGAAGCTCCGTGGAACACCTGAAACTGGGGGCAACTGTACTCAGCGGAGAGGATGGGTGTCAACCGCGGCAACGGCTTATGCTGGCAACACTATGAAAAATATAGAAATATTATGTTAACCCTGGTTTCCTGGCGGGTATTGTCAATTGTGAGAAATGTGTGGTGAGTAGCGGAAAAGCGACCTTTTACCTCCTAATCTGACCTTAATACTGTGTTGTTTTAGGCGTGGAAGTGGTGCAAAGGGCGTAGTTGTTGTGCCTGGCAATTATGGACTAGACTTTATGCTCTACTTCATGGAATTGAAATAACAGCTTGTATTGTATGATAATCTGCAACCCAGACGGATTTGGAACCTGGCAGGCGACACGAAACCTTGAAGAGAAGCCATGATGCAACCGATCGATTCACAACAGGGTAGCAATATAGAGGTTATCTCCGGTAACACCGAGTTACCTGCGGTCGCGCGCGCGCAGAAGATTCGTCGTGTGCTGGTGGTGAATGCCAAGGGCGGTTGTGGCAAGACGACGATCGCTACCAACCTTGCCAGTTACTATGCCTCCAAAGGACTCTCCGTTACCCTGATTGATCACGACCCACAGGGCTCCAGTACTCAGTGGCTCGCACTTCGTTCCGATGAGCACAATCCGATTAGCGGCGTTGCGGCCTACCGTAAACCGGAGAGCACGGTGACCCGTACTTTTCAGTTACGCGCTCACGCCAATACCGATCGCATGATTATGGATGCACCGGCCGGGGTACATGGAATGCAGTTGGTGGAACTGGTGCGCGAGGCTGACACCATCCTTATTCCGGTACAGCCGTCACCCATCGATATTCACGCCGCTTCGCATTTCATTAAAGACCTGCTGCTGGTCGCCAAGGTGCGTGCCCGCTCCATTCGCGTCGCGGTGGTGGCCAATCGGGTGCGCAGCAAGACCAAGGTTTATCAGTCGCTGCAACGCTTCCTCAACAGCCTGCAGATCCCCTTTGTCGGTTTTCTGCGCGATACCCAGAACTATGTGCAGTCATCGGAAGCCGGATTGGGCGTCTATGAATGGAGCGGTCACAATGTTCGCCAGGACCGTCGCCAGTGGGACAAATTGATCCGCTGGATCGAAGAGGATGAGGGCTATTCCGAACTGGATCAGAGGTAACGGAACCAGTTTTCTTTTTCAGTTTTGACCTGTTCGATATCGCAGCCGTAAAGACGGCTCAGTGTTTCCGCATTTAGTATCTCTTCCGTGGTTCCTGCTTTCCATTCACCGTTGCCGTTGAGCAACAGAATCCTGTTGCAGCAGCGCAGCGCCTGATTCGGATCGTGCAGTACCATCATCACCCCATAACCCTCAGCGCAGAGTTCTCGTACTGTATCCAGTAGCAGTTTCTGGTGGCGCAGGTCGAGATGGTTAAGGGGCTCATCAAGCAGCATCAGCGCGGGTGCCTGGGTCAGCAGGGTGGCCAGTGCAACGCGCCTCCGTTCACCACCCGAGAGGCTCTGGATCTGTCGCTGTTCCAGTCCGCTCAGTTCCAGCCTTTGCATCGCCGACCGCGCCTGCGCCAGTTCAGCTTCACCCTCGTTCTGCCAGCGTCCCAGATGCGGGTGGCGACCGGAGAGGACCTCTTCCAGCACATTGGCAGGGAAGGGGTCGTGACTGTCCTGCAATAGCAGACCCAGTTGTTGGGCAATGGTGCGTCGTTCCAACTGCCCCAGCGAGCGTCCATTCAGCAGGATATCCCCCGACGTGGCGGGCCGTAATCCAGCCAGGGTATGCAGCAGGGTTGTTTTGCCACTGCCGTTGGGGCCGAGTATGCCCCAGCACTCTCCTGCCTGAATCTCCAGATCCAGGTCTTTGCAGAGCAAGCGCCCGCTAACGCCGAAGCTCAGGTTTTGTGCCTGTAGCAGGCTCACGAGCGGTAGCCCCGCTGTAGCAGGAGGAGGAACAGCGGCACCCCGAGCAGGGCGGTGAGCACCCCCACCGGCAGTTGCAGCGGCGCAAACAGGGTACGCGCCAGGGTATCGGCCAGCAGCAACAGGCCACCCCCTGCCAGTACCGCATTGGGCAGCAACCAACGGTGGTCGGAGCCGCCCAGCAGGCGTAGTAGATGCGGCACCACCAGGCCAACGAAACCGACGCTGCCGCCGATGCTGACTGCGCCAGCGGTGAGTAGTGAAGCGCTGAGATAGAGCTGTCGCCGCAGGCCGGGGACTGCCACACCCAGCGTCGCCGCCTGCTGATCCCCACGGGCCAGCAGGTTGAGGCTGCGGGCCACGGGCATACTCAGCAGGAGCACCGCCGTGAGTAGCAGGAGTCCGGGCAGCCAGTTGCTCGCGTGGCCGAGATCCCCCATAAGCCAGAACAACATGCCGGGCAGGTTGTGTTGCGGTGCTACCGAAAGGAGGAAACTGATCACCGCGCCCCAGCCCGCAGCGACCACCACCCCGGTGAGTAGCAGGCGGGTGGCCGACCAGTTGCCACGGCCATGGGCCAGACCAAAGACCAGCAGGGTGGCGAGCAGGGCACCCGCAAGGGCCGCGAGGTTGATCAGCAGCGTGGCCGCGCCCAACAGCATCGCCAGCAGGGCGCCGGTGGCGGCACCGCCAGAGGTGCCGAGGATGTAGGGATCGGCCAGCGGATTGCCCAGTAGCACCTGCATCTGGGCACCGGCCAGGGCCAACATACCGCCCACGGCAAAGGCGGCCAGGGCTCGTGGCAGGCGCAACTCGAGTACCACCTGGGCGGCGATACCGTCGCCATTGCCGCTGAGAATCTGCAACAGTTCGGCTGTGCCGATATGCGCGCCGCCGAGACTGAGGGCGGCGAAAAACGTCGTCAGGGCAAAGAGGGCGAGCAGCAGTAGTAGTGGGAGGGGTCGCAGCATCAGTTCAACGCAGGCTGATCTGTTGCCAGCCGCGCAGTTCCGCATGGGCACTTAGGGTTTCGTCGGCATCCACCGCGACCGGGTGCTCGACCAGCTCCAGTAGCGGAATATCGTTGCAGGAGTCGCTGTAGAACCAGCTTCCCGCCAGATTTTGGCCGGTCTGCGCCAGCCACTGATTGAGGCGGGTGACCTTGCCCTGCTGGAAACAGGGAGTGCCCTCCACCTCGCCGCTGTAGCGGCCACCCTGGATCTGCGGGTCGGTGGCGAGCATTTCATCCACGCCGAAGGCCTCAGCGATGGGTGCGGTGACAAAGCGGTTGGTAGCGGTGATGATCAGCAGGAAGTCTCCCTGGTCGCGATGCCTTTGCAGCAGTTCGCGGGCCTTGGGGAGCATAATCGGCGCAATCTTCTCGCGCATAAATTGTTGATGCCATGCATCCAGCTCCGCCATATCGTGTTCCGCCAGAGGGCGCAGGCTGAAGCGCAGGAACTCGAAGATATCGAGGGTGCCTGCCTTGTATTCGTCGTAGAAACGCTGGTTTTCCCGCTCGTATTTGGGGCCATCAACGATCCCCTGCTCGACCAGAAATTGCCCCCACAGGTAGTCGCTGTCACCGCCCAGCAGGGTGTTGTCCAGATCGAAGATTGCCAGTGCCAAATGCCTGCTCCTCACAAGTATGCAAAGCCCCCATCATACTGGCCGTCGGCAGTCGCGCAAAGCGCGATACCTGTGCGGTCTGGCATTTATCTGATTTGCCCAAACATAGGGTAATGTGGAAGAATCGACGCATTAGACGTTTATTTTGGGTTTGTTCAAGTGATTGATTCTCAAGGCTATAGGGCGAACGTCGGGATTATCCTGAGCAATCGGGAGGGACGCGTATTGTGGGCCCGCCGACTCGGGCAGGATTCCTGGCAGTTTCCCCAGGGCGGAATCAAGCAGGACGAAACCCCGGAAGAGGCCCTGTTTCGCGAGCTACAGGAAGAGGTGGGTCTGAGGCCGGAACAGGTGGAGATCATCGGTTCTACCCGTGGCTGGTTACGCTACCGCCTGCCAAAACGGTTTATCCGTTTCAGGAGCAAACCACTCTGTATCGGTCAGAAACAACGTTGGTACGTGTTGCGACTGCTGGTTGACGACAATGCCGTACGCCTCGATGTCAGCGAGAAACCGGAATTCGAGGAGTGGCGTTGGGTCGATTACTGGCTGCCGCTTAAAGAGATCGTCTTCTTCAAGCGCAAGGTGTACAAAAAGGCATTGTCTGAACTGGAAACAACACTGTTTCCGGAGAAGAGCCGTTCCCGCTATGAAGCCGGGACAGGGGACAGAACTTCACGTCAGCGTCATTTCTGACCACCTCATCGTTTAGGAGTATTCTGCTGCAACACGCAGCAAGGGAAAATGCATGCTTGATATTTTGCGTAGCATCGTCACCGGGGTAAACGCCTCCAGAAATCTGGAACAGGCGCTGGCCTACATTGTCGAGCGGGTTAAATCGGCGCTTGAAGTGGACGTTTGCTCTGTCTATCTGGCGGACAACGACTCAGGTGAACTGGTCCTGATGGCGACCGATGGTCTGTTGCAGGAATCAGTGGGTTTTGTCCGTCTGAAACTCGATGAAGGTCTGGTCGGTCTGGTGGCGCAACGCGCCGAGTTGATCAACCTGGATAATGCCCCGGATCACCCCCGCTACCGTTATTTCCCCGAGACCGGCGAAGAGTTGTATCACGCCTTTCTCGGTGTGCCGATCATCCACCAGCGCAAGGTGCTGGGTGTGCTGGTTGTACAGCAACATGCCGGGCATCGTTACGAAGAGGACATTGTCACCGTTCTGGTAACCATTGCGGCGCAACTGGCGGGTGCCATTGTCCATGCCGAGGCGAGTGGTGGTATTGAAGCGTTGCTGGGACAGCGTGGTCTTAACGGCTATGCGATACGTGGCTTGCCGGGTGCCCCTGGCGTTGCCATCGGCAAGGCCGTGGCAGTACTTCCCCATGCGGACATTGAAAGCATTCCCGATCGCAAGGTGGATGATGCCCAGGCAGAGAGGAAGCGTTTTCTCGATGCGGTAGACACCGTGCGCAGTGAGATCCACGAAATGGTGGAGAACATGAGCACCGTTTTGCCCTCCGCCGATAGTCTGTTGTTCGATGCTTATCTGTTGATGCTGGAGAGCGACAGTCTGATCGACGGTGTTCTCGAAGGTATCAGTAAAGGCAACTGGGCTCCCGGGGCATTGCGCGAAACTTTTCGCGAACACATCAATGCCTTTAACGAAATGGACGACAGCTATTTGCGCGAACGTGCCGAAGACGTGCGTGATCTGGGACGACGCATCCTGACACACCTGCAGGAAAAGCCGACCCGTGGCGCAAAGTACCCGAAGAATACCGTATTAATTGGTGAAGAGATCTCCGCCTCCATGCTGGCGGAAGTACCGCCGAAGAGTCTTGCCGGGGTGGTTTCGGTACGTGGCTCCAGTACCTCGCATACAGCGATTCTCGCCCGTGCCCTGGGTATCCCCGCGGTGCTGGGCGTGGAAGATATGCGCGTGGCCTGGGTGGATGGCATGGAGATTATTGCCGACGGCTATTCCGGCAGGGTGTTCGTTAATGCCTCCAAGGAGATCAAGAAGGAATATCGTCGTCTCCAGGCAGAAGAGCAGGAACTGAAAGAGGATCTCAAGGGACTGCGCGATCTGGAATCGGTCACGCCGGATGGCGTGCATGTGCCGCTCTACGCCAATACAGGATTGCTCTCCGATATTCGTCCCTCGATCCAGAGTGGTGCAGAGGGTGTCGGACTCTACCGTACCGAGTTTCCATTCATGGTGCGTGATCGATTCCCCGGTGAAGAGGAGCAGCGACTGGTCTATCGGCAGGTGCTGGAATCCTTCCATCCGCGGCCGGTTACCATGCGCACCCTCGACGTGGGCGGGGATAAGGCGTTGCCTTACTTCCCGATCACCGAGGACAACCCCTTTCTTGGCTGGCGTGGTATACGCATCACTCTCGACCACCCGGAGATTTTCCTGGTACAGATCCGCGCCATGCTGATGGCCAATGCCGGTCTGAACAACCTGAAAATGTTGCTGCCGATGATCAGTACGCTCTCCGAAGTGGATGAGTCGATGGTATTGATTCGTCGCGCCCATCAGGAGCTGCTGGAAGAGGGGTATGAGATCCCGTTTCCCGAGGTCGGCGTGATGGTGGAAGTGCCATCGTTGATCTACCAGATCGGTGCCCTGGCAAAGCGGGTCGATTTTGTCTCTGTGGGAAGTAACGACCTGACCCAGTATCTGCTGGCGGTCGACCGTAATAATTCGCGGGTGGCCGGTCTGTACGATTCATTACACCCGGCGGTAGTGCATGCCCTGCATACAGTACTGACCGCGGCGAAGGCACATCGCATGCCGGTGAGTGTGTGTGGTGAGATGGCCGGTGATCCAGCCGCCGCACTGTTGTTGTTAGGCATGGGGATCAACAGCCTGAGCATGAGTGCTTCCAGCCTGCAACGGATAAAATGGGTGATCCGCAGCTTCAGTAAGCGTCGTGCCAAGGCCTTACTGAACAAAGTGTTGCAGATGGAGGATGCGAAGGAAATCCGGCGTACCCTTGGCAGGGCATTGGAGAAGGAAGGATTGGGTGGCCTGATTCGCGCCGGTAAATAGTTTGCGCTGTTAACTGGCCTGGGCTTCACGGATTAAACCAATAAAGCTTGCATTGACCCACTGTACTGCGCCGAGATAGGCCATGGCATAGTCGGTAGCACTGAAGCCATTGGTATCCAGCATGGACCATTCCCCCTTTTCATAATACAGAATCTGTTTCAACAGATGCCCCAGTTCCCCCTCGCCACTCAGTAGCGCCAGCTTGATTGAGACATTGAATGAGAGGGTATCCAGCAACTCATCCATCGGCATATCCATCAATGCATCAAGGGTAGAGAAGAGTCCGGTGGTGAAGGCCTGGGTCGGGTCGATTGCACGCTGACTTTTTTCCGCCAGTAGCTCACACATGCGTGCACGTACCATTGCGGTAGCGATCAACTCCTGAGGTTTATCGCTGTGGTAGCTGGAGATCATCAGCAGGCTGGCCCAGCGCTTCACCTGTTCTGTACCGATCAACATCAGTGCCTCACGTACTGAATTGATCTCACGGCGGAAGGCATAGGTGGCAGAGTTCAGGTAGCGCAGAAGTTTATAGGCCAGGGTGACATCCTGAATGATCACCTTCTCCAACTGCTCCATACTGGTATTGTCATCCTGCAGTTTACTGAGAATGCGTAGCAGTACTGCGCGGTTTGCCGGGTGGCTCCTGCCTCTGAGCAGTTGTGGTTTGCAGAAAAAGAATCCCTGAAACCAGTCAAAACCGAGTTCCCTGCAGAATTCGAGATCTTCGTGGGTCTCGACCTTTTTCACCATGAGCATCAGCTTGTGTTGCCGACACAGTTTCACCTGCTCCCGGATCTTCTCCCGTCCCAGTACCTTCAGGTCAAGTTTGACGATGGATGCGGATTGCAGCAGTGGCAACAGGGCCGGACGATAAACAAAGTCGTCCAGGGCAATGTCGTAGCCATTCTCGGCAATACGTTTCAATCCCGTACTGAGTGCCTCGTCGGGTGATTCCCTGACGCTCACCTCGAGTACCACCTGCTCGGTGGTCATGGGAATGCGCTGTTCATTGCGCAGGTAATCGTGGCTCATACGGATAAACGCAGGATTACTGCCGACGATATTTTCCAGCCCCAATTCCATGAAGGTATTGATCAGTAGCTCGCTGGAGGTGTGCGGATTTTCTGCGGCAACGCCGTCACGCTGATACGCTGCGTCACGGTAGAGAAGTTCATAGGCAACCAGGTCAAGCTGGCGGTCATAGATGGGTTGGCGGGCGATGTAGATATCTTGCATGGCGCTTTTTCGCGTTATTTGCCCACAGTGTAGTTCATATCTCCTACGGTGGTAACCACTACTTACGTATGAAGAGTGCCAACAGTTCGCCGGCCAGATTACGCTTACCACCATTGCAACTGATGTAACGTTGGACCGTGAATGTATGTTTCTCTGCGGCCTGGTAGATCTCCTGCGCCTGTTTCGTGTTGTGGTTGGAAATCAGCACCGGAATGCCTTTATTTGCAGTCTTTTGTGCCTGTTCAGCCAGTAGTTGTTGCTGTTGCATGGAGAAGCCGCCAGCACTGTAGCTGGTAAAGTTGGCTGAGCTGCTGAGGGGCAGGTAGGGCGGGTCGCAGTAGACCACATCTCCCTTACGTACCTCGCCAAAAGTGGTAGTGAAATCCTGGTGCCTGAACACGGCATTTTTCGCTTTCTGATGAAAGGCGAGCATTTCTGTGGCGGGAAAGTAGGGGCGTTTATAGCGACCGAAGGGAACATTAAATCCGCCATGGGAATTATAGCGGCAGAGTCCGTTGTAACCGTGGCGGTTGAGATAGATAAACAGTGTGGCTCGACGCAGTGGGTCGTTACAGGCATTGAACTCATCACGCAACTCATAGTAGCGCTCGGCGTGATTGTTGCGTGCGGTAAACAGCTCTTCCGCCTGCACAATAAACTTCTCGCCTCTATTCTGTAGCAGGGTATAGAGCTCAATCAGATCACGGTTGCTGTCGCAGAGTAGATATTTGTCGTAATCGGTGTTGAGAAACACCGCGGCAGAACCGGCGAAGGGTTCGATCAGTTGTTTCCCTTCAGGCAGGTATTTTTTTACACGGTCGATGATGCGTAGCTTGTTGCCAGCCCATTTGAGGAAAGGGCGAACGTTACCGTTCGCCCGTGTTGCACGTTTTTTCTTCGTCATCTACAGCGGCTTTATGAACACCTTGGAACGGCGCTGGTAGTTGTACATCTGCTGTTTTGTCATCGGCAGGTCATCAATGCTGCCTTCGACAAAGCCACGTTCCAGGAACCAGTGCGCGGTCCGTGTGGTGAGTACAAACAGACGTTTGATACCAAGACCTTTGGCCTTTTGTTCGATGTATTCCAGCAGATCGTCACCGCGCCCCTGTTTACGGTATTCAGGATGCACTGCCAGGCAGGCGAGTTCACCGCAGCCGTCGTCAACGAACGGGTAGAGCGCGCTGCAGGCGATCACGGTGCCGTCACGTTCGATGACGGTGAACTGCTCGATCTCCATCTCCAGCTTTTCCCGCTCGCGCCGTACCAGGATGCCGTCCTGTTCCATTGGGCCGATCAGTTCCAGCACGCCGCCAACGTCGTCGATGGTGGCCTGACGGATATCCTCAAAGGTGTCGCCGCTGATCAGGGTACCGATGCCGTCACGGGTGAATAGCTCCAGCAGCAACGAGCCTTCCATATGGCGGTCGATCAGGTGTGCCCGACGCACGCCATGGCGGCAGGCGTGGATCGCGCTGCTCAGGCTCTTGTTCAGTCGCTCCGGTATTTTCAGGTTGTGCGCCAATAGTTGTTCCGCTTCTTTCAGGCCAAGCTGGCGCAACAGTGTGCCGTCGTTCGCCGGCAGGCCGGGACCGTCGATCAGGTGGATCAGTTTGTCCGCCTTGAGCTGCACCGCTGCGGCGGTGGCGACATCCTCGGCGCTGAGGTTGAAGATCTCGCCGGTCGGTGAGTAACCGATCGGTGAAAGCAGCAGCAGCGAACCGTTATCGAGCTGGCGATGGATCGCCTCGGCATCGATGCGCCGAACTTCACCCGTGTGCAGATAATCAACACCATCGCGCACCCCGAGCGGTTGCGCGGTAACGTAGTTGCCGGAGGCGACGCGAATATCGGCGCCAGCCATCGGCGAGTTGGCCAGACCCATGGAGAGCAGTGCCTCGATCTCGACCCGTACGCTACCAGCGGCCTCCTTGACACAGGTCAGTGCCGCGGCGTCGGTGACGCGCAGACCATTGACGTATTGCATCTTCACGCCTCTCTCGTTGAGGCGCTCTTCGATCTGCGGACGCGCGCCATGTACCAGCACCAGGCGTACGCCAAGGCTGTTGAGCAGGGCAATGTCATGTACCAGTCCGGCAAACTGCGCCTCGGCGATTACCTCACCGCCAAAGGCAACCACAAAGGTGCGGCCGCGAAAGGCGTTGATGTACGGCGCTGAGCCGCGGAACCAGCGTACGAAAGTCTGTTGATCGAGATTCGGGTCCATTTTCGTGATTCTGACGTTAATTGCCTATTGTTGTGCTTCGTCTTGATCCTGACAAGCAGTAATCATTGCTAAAGGTACAAGGTAAAAGGTGAAAGGTACAAGGTAAGAATGCTTCGTTTTACCTTTTACCTCGGACCTTTAACCTTCACAGGCAGAATCGTCGGATGAGTTGCTGTAGCAGATCGATGGTCGGTTGCAGTCGATCCAGGGCAAGGAATTCATCCGGCTGGTGCGCCTGATCGATATCGCCGGGACCGAGGATCAGCGTCTCCATTCCCATCTCTGTCAGGTAGGGCCCCTCGGTGCAGAAGGCGACCGCCTCACTGTCATGCCCGGTGAGTTTTTCCGCGGCCTCGACGATGGCCGAACTGCGTGGCGTATGCATCGCCGGGGTGCCGTGGAACAGGGGGGCCACCTCCCACTTCAACTCGCTTTCGCCAAGCAGATTTTCCAGCCGACCGTTGAGGGTGGTGCGCAGTTCATCCAGCTCCATGCCGGGCAGCGGGCGCAGGTCCATGTGCAGCTCACAATAGCCGCAGATGCGGTTGGGATTATCGCCGCCGTGGATGTGGCCGAGGTTGAGGGTCGGCATCGGCACCTTGAAGTCCGAATTGCGATGCTTCTGCTGCATCTCATGACGCCAGGTGAGCAGATCGCCGATAACCTGGTGCATCCCCTCCAGCGCACTCACGCCCAGCGAGGGATCACTGGAGTGACCCGAACGCCCGGTGAGTCGCACCGCCTCCATCATGATCCCCTTGTGGGCATGCACCGGACGCATCCCGGTCGGTTCGCCGATCACCGCGTAACGTGCTTTGGGTTTGCCCAGCTCCACCAGCGCCGTGGCACCGTCCATGGAGCTCTCCTCGTCGGCGGTGGCAAGAATGATCAGCGGCTGTTTGAGCTGCGCCGCGTCGAAGGAACGCGCCGCTTCGATGGCCAGGGCAAAGAAGCCCTTCATGTCCGAGGTGCCGAGGCCGTAGAGCTTGTTGTGTTCTTCGCACAGCTGGAATGGATCGTGGTTCCAGCGCCCCTCATCAAAGGGAACGGTGTCGGTATGCCCTGCCAGTACCAGTCCCCCCGGCCCCTTACCCAAGGTCGCGATCAAATTGGCCTTGTGCGGCTGGCTTGGCAACGGCAGCACTTCGACCTCGAAGCCTAGGCCATCCAGCCAGCTGGCGAGCAGATCGATCACCGGCATATTGGTGGTGTCGAATTCGGGGCTGACGCTGCTCATCGACGGCGTGGCGATGAGGGCGGCGAGCATTTCCATCACTGTGGGTGTTGTGGGTTTCATGGGAGTGATTCTGAGGCGCGGGATCGTTCGTTGCAAGTGCGACGAATGCTGGTCGATATAGCATTGGTGAGGGGCTCCTCAAACCCTGAAAATATCGGTAGCGAAACCTGTTCTCTGGTGCTAGATTTCCGGCGTCAGTTCTGACCTCACCCTCAAGGAGGGTGACCCCATGATTCGTAAAGCCACCATACAGGACCTTGAGGCGCTACTGGCGCTGGAGGACCGCAGCTTTGATACCGATCGGCTCTCCCGCCGCAGTTTCCGTCACCTATTGACCAAGGCCAATGCGATCACGGTTATTGATGAGCGTGACGGAGAAATGGCCGGTTATGCCACGGTGTTGTTCAATGCCGGTACCTCCCTGGCACGGCTCTACTCCATCGCCGTCGATCAACATTTCAAGGGACAGGGTATTGGCCGTGTCCTGGTCGATGCGGCTGAGCAGGCGGCAATCGACGGCGAATGCGTGGTGATGCGACTGGAGGTGCGTAAGGATAATCCCGCATCGCTGGCACTGTTTCGCAAGCTCGGTTATCGCGAGTTTGGTACCTACCAGGACTACTACGAAGATCACATGGAGGCGCTACGTTTCGAGAAGGAGCTGGTGCCGCACCTCAGTCCGGATATCGCCCGCGTACCCTATTACAAGCAAACCCTCGATTTCACCTGTGGCCCAGCCGCGGTATTGATGGCGATGCATAGCCTCGATTCTTCGATCTCGTTTGAGCGCGCCCTGGAGATCCAGTTGTGGCGCGAATCGACCACTGTATTCATGACCGCCGGTCACGGCGGTTGTGGACCACACGGGATGGCGCTGGCTGCCTGGCATCGGGGCTTTGATGTGGAGATGTTTCTCAGTGAGGAAGGGGCGCTGTTTACCGACTCGGTGCGTAGCACTGAGAAGAAGGAAGTTATGGAGCTGGTGCAGGAGCAGTTTGAAAAAGAGGTGGCAGAGGCAGGTATCAAGGTTCATTACCACCAGCTTGGTCTGGACGAAATGCGCGAGGCATTCGTCAATGGCGGTATTCCGGTGGTGCTGATCAGTTCGTATCGTATCTATCGGGAAAAATTTCCTCATTGGGTCGTGGTGACCGGTTTCGATGATCGCTATGTCTACGTGCATGATCCCTATGTGGATAATGAAAAGGGTAAAACGGAAATGGATTGCATGAATATGCCACTGTTGCAGAAGGATTTTGCACGTATGGCCCGTTACGGCAAGTCAGGTTTGCGTGCAGCACTGATTATTGCCAGACGTGATGGAGGGAAACGGTGACCTCACAGATTATCGTGGTAGAAAATCTGTCTGACTGGAAGGTGGAGGGTGTTACCGCTGAAGTGGTGCACGTGGATGACTACCTGACCGGTCCCGATTTTTTCAAACAGCGTAACATTCAGGTTATCAATCTCTGTCGCAGTTACCGTTACCTCAGTGTGGGTTACTACTGTTCGTTGCTGGCAGAGGCGCGAGGACATCGTGCCCTGCCGTCGGTAAAAACCATGCTCGATCTAAGCAGCAAATCGATGTACTCGCTGGACGCGGTAAACCTCGACCTGCAAATCCAGAAAGCGTTCAAAAAGCACTCTCATCAGGAGGAGAGTGACACCTTTGATCTTGATCTGTTTTTTGGTAGTTGCGGCATTGATGCGCTGGGTTCGCTGGCAAGGCAGATATTCGAGGTGTTTCCCTGTCCACTGCTTAGGGTCAGTTTCAGGCGTCAGGGTAAGTGGCGTATTCATGCTATTCGCTCTTTGTCACCGCAGCGACTGGATGCCGTACAACGCGATAATTTTAGTCATGCCTTTGAGCATTATCGCAAGAAACGCTGGCGCGCTCCCAAGGGACGGATTACTTCACGCTACGATATTGCCATTTTGCATGATCCTCACGATCCGCAGCCGCCATCCAATACCCGCGCCCTGAACAGCTTTATCAAGGCGGGCCGTGCCCTGGGTGTTGAGGTGGAATTGATTGAGAAACGGGATTACGTGCGTCTGGCTGAGTACGACGCACTGTTTATCCGTGATACCACGCGCATCGCCCACTACACCTACCGTTTTGCCAAGAAGGCGGAAAGCGAAGATATGGTCGTGATCGATGACCCGCGTTCGATCCTGCTCTGTACCAACAAGGTCTATCTGGCGGAGTTGTTGCGTTCCAATAAAATCCCGACACCCAAGACGGTGATCGTGGGGAAATCGGATCTCTCTGCGGCGCAACGGGAGATTGGATTTCCTATGGTGCTAAAGGTACCTGACGGTTCATTCTCCCGCGGCGTGGTCAAGGCCGATAATGAAGAGCAGATGCTTGCGATGGCGGCAATACTGTTCGAGGAATCGGAGCTGATCCTGGCGCAGGAATTTCTCTACACCGAATTTGACTGGCGTGTGGGCATTCTCAATCGCAAACCGCTTTATGTCAGTCAGTACTTCATGTCAAAGAAGCATTGGCAGATCGTTAAATATGACGGCAAGGGTGGTGTCACGGAAGGGGCCTTCCACACCATGGATGTGGCTCAGGCTCCAGCTGAGGTCGTGGAGACTGCACTCAAGGCCGCCAACCTGATCGGTGATGGCCTGTATGGTGTCGACTTAAAGCAGAATGCTGACGGCGTTTATGTCATTGAGGTCAATGATAATCCCAATCTTGATGCGGGCGTGGAAGACAACTTTCTTAAAGATGAACTCTACAGTCAGGTGATGGCTGAATTCGTGCGCAGGCTGGATGCCAAACGTAAGCGTTGATGCCTTTCACCCTTTGCTTTAAGGGTTTTTATTCCGCGCTGTTTGTGTGTGAACTTGACAGAGAGCGCCTAAATTTCATACTGTTCCGCCGGGAAATAAGAACAACAATTCGGGGGAGGGGTTATGAGCATTTTAAACTGGCTCAGACAGGTCACCAGAGGTGGCGCCACGGCGGAGTTGCTTGAGCAACCGATGCAATTTGCCGAGGACGAAGCGCACTTTCATGGATTGGACATGAAGGGAGTATTGGATGCGCATATTGACTGGACCAAACGAATCGAAGGCATTCTGAGCGGTAAAATTGTAGAGTATCCTGAACTCTCTACCGTCGCCTCAGATTGTGAGTGCACTTTAGGCAAATGGATTCATGGTCCGGCAAAGAGTGTGGCAGGTGGTTCGGTAGATTATGAGGATCTACTCAAGACCCACGCGGAATTCCATCTTAATGCTGCCGAGGTGCTTAAAGACTTTTTGCACGGGCAACAGATGAGTGCCGATATCAATATGCGCAAGCTGCGTATTCAATCTGGCATGATACAGTTAGCCCTGGTGCGACTCTTTTCAGCCATCAAGGGTTAGATATCTTGCAAAGCAAAAAGGCCGGGTTATCTCGGCCTTTTTTGTTTCTTCGGCTCACGCCATTTTAAAAGCTGTATTTGAGATCGATAAACAGACGGTCGTTGTCAGAGAGGCGGTTGAAGGGTAGCTTGTCGCCTTTCTGGTAGGTGACTACTCCGCCAGTGACACTGAAGGCATCGGCAATATCATAGGCAACTGAGTAACGACCAAAACCACCGTCTGCCAGATCACTACCGAAGGCAGACAGCAGTGCCAGCAGATGTAACCTGGCGTGCATGAAATCGCCCTGATAGCGCAGCGCTGTTTGCCACTCATCCTCCACAACGCCATCACCGAGTAATACCGGGTCATAATCCATCAGGTGACGGTTAACGACTTCCAGGCTAAGGGTCGTGTCGCTAAAGCCTGAGTACTCCATCCCCAGCAGGGTATCGAGGCGCTGTCGTTTTTCTCCGGGCAATGAACTGTATTCCAGGCCGTCAAAGTTTGCTGCTTCCAGCTTGAGTAGCCAGTTATCCACCGCGGCGTTGGCAGCGAGGCCAACCATGGTCAGGCGGCTATGTTGCAATTGCGGTGTTGCAGCCACGATGACGCGGTGCGGTGTGTCGTCGAACAGCTGTGCCCAGTAGAGTGAAAGGTCCCAGCCACTGAAGATGCCGTTGGCAGCAAAGGCATATTCACTGTTGCTGCCTCCGTCGCCGGGTATTATTTCCTGCGGCATAGCGGTGGGGTAGGGATAGAAGTCGGAGCCGAAAGCGGGATTCTTGTTGAAGCGGATCTCCGGGATCGCCAGAGCGGTCAGGCCCCAGTCACCGACATAGTAATCAATCCGTGCCATACCCAGCGGCAGGCGCAGGTCTTCAATATCCACCATCCCCGGTTCGCGGTTGTCCATGGGATTGATGACATCGGTAACGCGGATGTTGTCAGACTTTCCCCAAACCACAATCTGCCGTCCCAGTTTGAGATCAACGCGACTCCCCAGTTTGCCCTGTAGCCATGCCTCGCCCAGCTCCGTTTCGCTCTCGTACGCGTTGAGTACCTCGTCGCTGTAGTCGCTTCTACCATTGATCTGATAGGCGGCGTCGTAAAAGCCATAGCCTGCAAGATGTGCGCGCCATTTGGCAGGAAGATCATAGTCCAGTTCAAGATTGAGCTTGGCACGCAGGCGGGAGAGACCACGATAGTCGGTTGCTCCAGTAGTCGGAGCCGAATGGGCGTAGTTGTAGGCCGCACCCAACGTTACGGCACCAGTGATGCTCCAGGGGCGAGTTTCAGCGGCAGCGGTTTCAGGTGCTGCACTACTTTCATCGCTAAAACCGTCCAGTACAGCATCCAGTGAACTATCGCTTGCCGGAGTATCAAATCCATCCAGTACGTTGTCCAGCGAAGGCTCCGCTGCATACAGCGGCAGGGCAAAGGCCAGTAGAATGGGCAGGGTAAATCGGTGCACCATGTTTACAACCCTTTCTCCAGGCGGCGGATGCTGAACATCTCTTCACTGAGGTTCTGGTTGTACTTCACGTTATCGAAGTAAAGGTTGGTCTTGTGCAGGGTGGACTTGCCACGTTTGGTGGTCATGCTCATCTGTAAAATGGTCCAGATGCCGTCGATCTTCTCCAGTTTTTCCACATCCAGGTATTTGAGGTTGTCACCTTCGTTAACCCAGTTCACGGCACGGATTACCACGAAATTGTCCTGCCGCACAAACAATACCGATTTTTTATAACCGGTCTCCTCGATCACTTTGCGACTTTTTGGTTTGGATTCGATCAACCAGACACGAGCGTCACGAACGGTATCCTCCTTGAGTATCTTGAACTCATAGTCATCGAGATTACGTCGGGTCATGTCGGAGTAATTGAAATCGGAGCCCATGAAGCTACCGCTTTTGTCGCTGGAGGCAATGCGCTTGCTTTTACGCAGCGCTGGCAGGTAGAGCCACTGATCGTCGTCCTTGTCGTAGGCGTCGTAGTCGTAAGTAAGAAAGCCGGTGTCCTTCACATCTGCCGGGGAGAGGAAAAACATGATGCGCTGTTTGTCTTCACCTTTGTCTTTGTCGAAACTATGGATGGAACGTACCCGCTCATCACCGTTTTTGTCGATCAGTACCATCTTCATGTCGGCTGTACGGTTGTCGCCATCGTCACGATCGTCCACCGCCTGCATGATCTCACGGGCACTCATCGCCGCCAGCGCAGGTTGTGCGCTGAACAGTGCAACCGTTATTACCAGTAGATATTTCATCGTTCTCATTACGTACTCCTAAATGAGGTTGAAGACTTTGCGTCCTTTGCGCCTTTGCGTTGAAAGGCTTTTAGTAATCACTGTCGTCGGCGATCAGGTGGCTGCGGTGCAGTTCCTGCATCAGTGCCGGGGCAAGGAAGAAGTCAGCCAGCAAAGCCATGATGATAGTGAAACCGGTTAGCAAGCCGAAGTTACGTAGATTGCTCATGTCGGCACCCATGTAGAGGAAGAACCCGGTAGCTAGTACCACGGTGGTGACAAACATGGCGCGACCGGTGGTCAGCAGGGTCTTGCGCACCGCCTCTTTCACGTCGTTCGTTTCATGATGGTACCGACGATAGTTGTGCATAAAGTGAATGGTGTCATCTACTGCCAGACCAATAGCGATAGAACCGATCAGCATGGTGAAGAGATCCAGAGGCATATCCATCAAACCCATCAGGCCGAGTGTCAGGATGATCGGGGTCAGGTTGGGGATCATGCTGACCAGACCGATGCGGACGTTACCGATCAGCAGAATCATCATCAGGGTGATGACCACCGCGGCAATGATATAGCTCTGTGCCATGGAGTAGATCGTGGCGGACATGGTGCGGCTTAGCAGGGCATTTATGCCGGTAATGGTTATCTCTACTCCGTCCCCCATTACCCGCTGGAAGCGATTGTTGATATCGTCGAGGAAATCCTTGTAGAGAATGGCATCCGCCCAGGGCATTTTGATGGTAAAGCGTGCCTTGCTGAACTGCGAATCGACGAAGTCTTCGAGGTCGTCAGAACCGGAATTTTCGAATAGCAGAAACTCCTGTGCGATGAGTTGCCGATTGTCTGGAACGGCGTAGAAGGCATCAAGGTTTTCATTCAGCGCCTTGTTGATCTCCTTGAGAATGTCAGCCAGTGAGAGGGTCTTGCCCACATAGATATCACCGCGATCAATGGTGGCGATCTCATCACTGAGCAGAGCCAGTCCCTGCATCCTTGCGGGTTCATAGAAACCATTCTTTTCTCCGGTATCGATCACTACCTCGACCGAACTGGCTCCCCGCATGTTGTTGTTAACGAACTCAGTAGCAACACGCGAAGAGTTATCTTCCGGCAACCATTTGAAAGGGAAATGGGAGAAGCGCACCTGTGACGCACCGAGAATGCCAACGATTAGCAATGCTGCACTGACGGTGAGTACCAGGCGTGAACGCTCCGTAGCAAAATCGGCGATCCCCAACAACAGCCTGTCCATGCGTTGATATCGGCTGGAAGAGCTTTTACTGGTTTTAGCCCTGAGTGGCAGGATCGCCATCAATGCCGGTGTCAGGACCAGGGTGTAGATGAGCGCAATAAGTACGCCGATGGCGGCGACGATACCCAGATCACTGATCGGGGCGACTTTTGCTCCGGCGAAGGAGGCGAGGCCGGCAGCTGTGGTCAGTGAGGTCATGACGATGGCCAGTCCCGAGTGGCCGAGGGCATAACTGATCGCGGCTTCCTTGTGGCTGTCACTTTCAGTGGTTTCTTTGCCTTCGTGAAGCAGTTGAAGACGCTGAAAGAATACGGCCAGCAGGTGTACTGAAGCGCCGATACCGACCGCCAACAGGAATGAAGGTAATATTTGTGTTGGCAGCTTGATCGGAATACCGAACGCACCCATTAGCCCAAAGGTTGAGAGTAGCGACAGGATTACCGTGAGCAGTGGCAGGAGTACACCGGAGATGCGGCGGAAGAGAAGAAACAGGATCAGGGCGATAGCGAGGAGTGCCATTCCCATAAACTTCTTCATGTTGGCTTGCATCGATTTTTTCAGGTAATCGGTGACTACCGGGGTGCCGGCCACGTAGAGTTTGAAATCATCAGACTGATATTTTGCGGCGATCGCACTAACCTTCTGTACCACTTCTGCATTTTGTGCAGGACTCAGTGGTTTGAGTTCGGTGGCGGCTTCCGGCGCGGCATCGAAACCGGCGAGGGCGTCCTCCATACCCTGTTCTGCAACATAGGCATCGGTTTTGAGTACCACGGTAGTAATCGTGCCATCCTCGGAGAGCAGCATATTGCGGTAGGTTGGATTGACCATCGCCCGTTGCTTTATGGCCTGCAACTGGTCGTCGTTCTGCGGCCAGTATTCCAGCAGGTCCTCAACCAGCAGTTCCCCTTTCGAGCCACGCGTATTTCGCGCATTGATCAGCGATGTGATGTCGTCGAGATAGGGGGTGTTATCGGCCAGTTCACGGTGCAGTTGTTTCAGCTTTTTAAGGAATACCAGATCAAAAACATCCTTGCCCTGGATAGTCAGTAATACCAGCTCATCACGACCAAACTGTTCGCGGAACTGGTTATAGGCGAGCAACGCCGGGTCTTTCTCGTGAAGAAAACCCTCGGTTGAGGTATCGATGACCAGTTTCGACATCTGGCTGGCAAGCCCGAAGGCTAGCAGGAGGATCAGTAGCATGGTTTTCCAGCGGTGCTGGAAGATCAGGCTGCCGAAGGCGGCAAAGGCATTTTCGATACGCTGTCTGAACTGCGTTCCCATACTTATATTCCCTTATTGGAGTTGTGGCTGTGTACGAATGGCGGCCAGGACGAGATCGACGATCTCCTCGCCGGCCTGACTGATACTGATGAAGTGTTGCGGGATGAATAGTTCCGGGCGTCCCTCGATACTACGACGGCGGATCGGTTCGTTGACCGCGTAGAGGTTAAGACTGCCGACAATCATCATGTGCAGCATGAAGACATTGACCTGGCGGAAACGCCCGCTCTTGATGCCGCAGTTAAGCGCTGCGGTGAGCGCGTTGAAGATTCGTCCCATCTGGCGTAGCGCTGTATCGGGCAGATTACGTCCGCCAGAGACGATCTCGCGTAACAGGATAGGTGCCAGATCACGGCTTTCGTCGATGGCGCTGGCGAAATTAGTGATGAAGCGGTGGATTTGTTCTTCACATTCACTGGTTGCGGCGACGGCGTTTTCGATGCGGTCGGCAATGCGGCGGAATACGCGTTCCAGAACAGCATGGTATAGCGCCTCCTTGTCGCCAATTTGATAGTAGAGGGTCGCCTTGTTGACCCCGGCCGCCCTGGCCAGTTCATCAACGCGGGCGCCATTGTAACCCTTTTCAGCGAACACGCCTGTGACCGCGTCGAGGATAGTGTCGGCGGTAGTGCTTTCCGTTTGTGGTGATGGCGTGGTCATGCATTCAACCATTTGGTTTAACCGAATGGTTAAATTCTGGTCCGGCTTCCAATCCCAGTCAAGGAATTATTCGCTCCTGTCATAAATCAGACATGAGGAATCCCTAATATGCGCGAGGTCATAGGACAAAAGTATTCGTTACGACCTGAGGACAAAAACAAAAATGCTCAAAGCCTTTTCTATCATGCTGTTGCTCTGCGCCTGTGCTGTTCCTGTCCATGCGGAAGAGATCCTTCTGCGTCTCCATGGTTCCAACACCATCGGTGCCACCCTTGCTCCTGAATTAATCAAATCCTGGCTTGCTGCTACGGGCTATGGTGAGATTCGACAGATTCCCGATGCGCCACAGGAGAGCCACATCGTCGCGGTGTCACCGACCGGCAAAAAGGTACGAGTGGAGATCCACGCCCATGGTTCCAGCACCGCCTTCAGCGCGCTGGAACGTGGCGAGGCGGATGTGGGCATGGCCTCGCGGCCGATTAAGGGAAAAGAGGTGGTCAGGCTGGCGGATCGTGGCCGGTTGGACTCGGCAGCCAGTGAGTTTGTCGTCGGCCTTGATGGTATCGCGGTGATCGTCCATCCGGGGAATCCACTCGCCGAACTCAGCAAGGAGCAATTGCGGCGTATCTTCTCCGGTGAGGTGCATGACTGGCGAGAGGTTGGCGGTGCTGCGGCGCCGATCCATGTCTATGCCCGGGACGACAAGTCGGGGACCTACGATACCTTTAAACACCTGATTCTCGACAAGCAGCATCCCCTGACTGGAACAGCCAGGCGCTTTGAGTCCAACGCCAACCTCTCCGATGCGGTGGCGCAGGACCGCAACGGCATCGGCTTTGTCGGTCTACCCTATATCCGCAAATCGAAGTCGCTGGCGGTCAGCGACGGTGGTACGGCGATTATGCCCGATGCCTTTACCGTGGCCACCGAGGATTATGCCCTGGCGCGGCGGCTCTTCCTTTACCTGCCGGAGCGTCCGTACAACGGGGTAGCGCAGGCGTTTATTCACTATGCGCTCTCCCGCAGCGGACAGCGGGTGGTGGCGCAGACCGGTTTTATTTTT
>JBNKBG010000039.1:0-22498 GCA_050287105.1 Thiohalomonadaceae bacterium | reverse complement strand
CATGACGCGCATGAAGTGGAAACCTCACGCGCCAACTACACCCTCTACGAATTTCTGCATACCTCCGAGAGTCGCACCACTGACGCACCGATTCTTTCGCACGTCATCATCAAGGCAGACCTGCGCGGTTCTACCGAGGTAACGGACAAACTGACCGAACTGGAATTGAATCCGGCCACCCATTTCGAACGTAACTTTTTTGTCCCGATTAACGAAGTGATCGAAAACTACGGTGCGGAAAAGGTCTTCATCGAAGGGGACGCCATTATCCTGATCCTGAACGAGTATGGCGGGCAACATCAGGATCACATGCCTGCCAGTCGTGCCTGTGGCCTGGCTGCACAGATTTTGCAGATCGTCGCAAAACAGAATCAGGAACTCGCGGTCTACGGCCTGCCGCAACTGGAACTTGGCCTCGGCGTCTCGTGGCAACCGGGGGCACCACGCTATCTATTCGATAAACAGCATCGCATCACCATTTCTCCAGCGATCAATCGCGCTGACCGGCTCTCCGCCTGTACCTGGAGCGTACGCAGCTGGCGTAAACAACAAGGTATCGACAGCCCATTTGTAGAGGTTTACCAGCCCTCTGACAGCGCGGCAGGTCACGGTGAAAAAGCACAAAAAGATCTGGTCTTTAACATCAATGGGATCAATCTTGAAGAGAGTCTGTTCAAACGTCTGAGTAGCGAACAGCAACTAAAAAAGGTCACCAACACACTAAGCAGCATCGGCGATAGTGAACTCTACAGCGGCGCGTTCCACGACCTGAGTGGCTCAAACCTGAACCTGATCGTACGCAAGGGACCAATGCATGTTTACGATCAGGAATATAGGGTCGCCGAGTGCCCGGTGGTTGAAGGCCGCTACTTCTACGAAGTCCTCTATCGTCCCGAACTGCTGGAACAGTTGCGCAAAAAACGCTAGTTTGTCTCACTTCCCAAGCACACTGGAGCAATAGCGGCATGGCCGATTTCCACTATACCGATCCCCTGCCGCTGGCGGCCGACAACACCGAATACCGTCTGCTTTCAACGGAGCATCTCTCAGTTGCCGAGTTCGAAGGGAAAGCGGTACTCAAGGTCGCCCCTCAGGCACTGAGCCTGCTCGCCGACACCGCGATCCGTGAAGTCTCGCACCTCTACCGCGCCAGCCACCTGCAACAGCTACGCGATATCCTCGACGACCCGGAGGCGAGCCAGAACGATCGCTTCGTCGCCATGGAATTGCTGAAGAACGCCAACATCGCCGCAGGGATGGTACTACCCGGCTGCCAGGACACCGGTACCGCCATTGTCATGGCCAAGAAGGGACAGCAGGTATGGAGTAGCGGTGACCGTGAGGCGCTGTCACAGGGCATCTTCCGTGCCTACGCCGAAGACAACCTGCGCTATTCGCAGATCGCGCCGCTAACCATGTATGAAGAGACAAATACCGGCAGCAACCTGCCGGCGCAGATCGACATCGAGGCAGTAGATGGCGACGCCTACAAGTTCCTCTTCATCACCAAGGGTGGCGGCTCCGCCAACAAGACCTTCCTGTTCCAGCAGACCAAGGCGCTACTCAACCCGGAGAGCATGATGGCCTTCCTGCGGGAGAAGCTGCCGCTGATCGGCACCTCCGCCTGCCCCCCCTACCATCTGGCCATCGTCATCGGTGGCACCTCCGCCGAGAGCAACCTGAAGATGGTCAAACTCGCCTCAGCACGCTATCTCGACACTCTGCCCGAACAGGGCAATGAGTATGGCCAGGCCTTCCGCGATCGGGAACTGGAGCAGCAGGTGCTACAACTGACCCGTGAGCTGGGGATCGGCGCCCAGTTCGGCGGTAAATACTTCGCCCACGACGTGCGGGTGATCCGCCTGCCGCGTCACGGTGCCTCCTGCCCGGTGGGCATCGGCGTCTCCTGCTCCGCCGACCGCAACATCCTAGGCCGTATCGACAAGAGTGGCATCTGGCTGGAGCAACTGGAGCACAACCCTGCCCGCTTCCTGCCGGAGCCGAGCAGCGATGACCTGTCGGAGCATGTGGTCCACCTCGACCTCAACCGACCAATGGACGAAATCCGCGCCGAGCTGTCGCAACACCCGATCAAGACTCGGCTGCTGCTCAACGGCCCCATCGTCGTCGCCCGCGATATCGCCCATGCCAAACTGAAAGAGATGCTGGATCGTGGCGAAGAACTGCCCGATTACTTCAAGAACCATATCGTCTACTACGCCGGGCCTGCCAAGACTCCGGCAGGTTACGCCTCCGGCTCCTTTGGCCCCACCACCGCCGGCAGAATGGACAGCTATGTGGAACTGTTCCAGAAACATGGCGGCTCACTGATCATGCTGGCCAAGGGCAACCGCAGCCGCCAGGTCACCGAATCCTGCAAACGCCACGGAGGCTTCTACCTTGGCTCAATCGGAGGCGCCGCGGCGATCCTGGCGGAGAACAACATCACCAAATCGGAGGTCATCGACTTCCCGGAACTGGGGATGGAGGCGGTCTATCGCATCGAGGTCAAAGACTTCCCCTCCTTTGTCGTTGTCGACGACAAGGGGCATGACTTCTTTGCCGAACTGGGTATGTAAAGGACATAAAAAAAGCCGCTTTCCTTGCGGATTGCGGCTCTTACAATTGAGCAAAAGAATAGTCAACTGTGAGGTTTACTCTGTCGCGCCAGATAGAAGATGCTCATCCTCCCATACCAAATCTACAGCCTTTGCATCCTGTTGATAGCCATTCACGGCTTCCGATAATACGGCAAGAATAGTTTGGCAGTTACCCTCATGGCAGGCCTTTGCCAAGGTATCGAGACGCTCCGATAACCACGCCCATTCGGCGGTCACCTCCTCCGCACGCATAATTCGCGGATGACGTGTGGCAGCCGGGTTATCACCAATCAGCAGTTCTTCATAAAGTTTTTCTCCCGGCCGCAACCCCGTATATTCGATCGCAATATCGCCTCCAGGATTTGTTTCATCGCGCACCTCACAACCCATAAGGTGGATCATCTTATGCGCCAGATCTACAATACGTACAGGTTCGCCCATGTCGAGCACAAAAACGTCGCCACCTTCAGCCATCGCACCGGCCTGAATAACCAGCTGCGCGGCCTCAGGAATCGTCATGAAATAACGGATGATCTCACGATGTGTCACGGTTACCGGACCGCCCTGGCGGATTTGTCTACGGAACAGCGGCACGACCGAGCCGGAAGAACCCAGCACATTGCCGAAGCGCACCATGCAAAATGTCGTACCTTTTTCTCCGTGACTCTTTTGTTGTAAATCCAGTCCCTGCAATAGCAACTCGGCAAAGCGCTTGGTTGCCCCCATGACGTTAGTTGGGCGTACCGCCTTGTCGGTTGAGATCAACACAAAAGTCGACACGGCACATTGCTGCGCAGCCTGTGCGGCATGCAAGGTACCGAAGATATTATTACGCACACCTTCCACCATATTGTGCTCCACCAATGGCACATGCTTATAGGCTGCCGCGTGATACACCGTCTCCACGGAAAAGTGACACATGGTGCGTTCGAGACGTTCTCTATCCTGGACAGATCCCAGTAAGGTGATCAGCTCTGTTGCGTGGCCGCTGGATGAAATTATGCTGCGCAACTTATTATCAATGGTGAACAGTGCATATTCGGAAAATTCATACAGCACCAAACGTCGTGGTCGCAGACGGATGATTTGCCGACACAGTTCGGCGCCGATAGAACCGCCAGCACCAGTAACCATCACTGATTTGCCTTCTATGCAGTCGGTAAGCAAATGCACTTCCGGAAGTACCGCTTCACGACCCAACAGGTCTTCTAACTCTACATCACGTAAATCTTCACGACGTAATTGCCCATGAGTTAATTCACTCACCGCAGGCACAACACGTACACGAACCGGGTAAGGCGCAAGCCAATTCAGAATTTCCAACTGACGTTTGCGCGATATCGCAGGCATTGCCAACAACACTTCCGTCAATTCAAAACGATCGATAAGCCGCGCCAAACTCTGTGGAGAATAAATACGCAGTCCCGCCGCTTCATTGCCGTGTAAGTGTGTATCGTCATCGAGATAACACAGTGGTGCGATGTCCGGGTCATAGTGCAAAAGTTCAGCCAGTTGAACACCAGCGACACCAGCACCATAGATGGCAACAGCACGACGCTCGCCCACACCAGCCAGATTGCCGGCTAACAGATGTCGTGCTAGCAAACGCACTCCACCCAACATTCCAACCGAAGTAAACCAATAGATAAAGAGAACAGAACGGGGAACGGAGGGTATGCGTAGCATTAACACGACTACGCCCCACAAAATCACCGAAAGGGAAATGGATTTAAGAAAAGTCCATAGCGCCTGTTGCCCCATATAGCGCAGCATCGCGCGATACATTCCAAAAACAAAAAACACCGGGATAGCAGTAAGCGGTGCAACGATAAATAGTATGTCCCATTTGCCAAAAACGTCGACCACTTCCCCCAGGCGCATGGAGAATGCCAACCAGAGAGCGACTGGCAGCAACAGGACATCAACCGCGACCATAATGGCGGTTTTGCTACGGCGTGACAGTTCCAGTAATCGCCTTTTCATATGCTCAGTCTATCCACTCGCTGCAACCAAGGCCGAGCGGAGCGTCTCAATCACTCGTTCTTGTTGTCCTTCAGTCATATTAGAACCGGAGGGTAAACACAGACCTTGCTCAAACAGCCGATCGGAAACACTCTCTTCTGTGCCGTGGCGGTAATAGCGACAACTTTCGAATAGTGGCTGGCGGTGCATCGGCCGCCATAGATGACGGGCTTCAATGCGTTCGGCGGCAAGCATATCGATCAACTTTGGGACGTTAAGAGAAGTATTTTCAGTACGTAATAGACAACAGCTTAACCAACGGTTAGCACGTCCGTAGGAGGCTTCCGGCATCCATGCAATGGCATCGACATCAGCTAGACCCTGTACATAGCGCTCAAAGATATTGCGACGCGCTTCCACCCTTTCAGCCAACACCCGCAATTGGCCCCGCCCTATTCCAGCAAGTACATTACTCATGCGGTAATTGTAACCAACCTGGGTATGCAGATAATACGGAGCGGGATCTCGGGCCTGGGTGGCAAGGAAACGGGCCCGCTCCACCAAGTCACCGTCATCGGAAACCAACATGCCACCACCCGAAGTGGTGATAATCTTGTTGCCATTGAAGGAATAGATGCCTATACGTCCTAGCGTGCCGCTTGCTTTCCCTTTGTAATCGGCCCCGAGCGATTCTGCGGCATCTTCAATGACGGGCACCGCGAAACGATCACACAGAGCAAGCAACGGATCCATGTCGGCGCTCTGGCCATAAAGATTGACGACGATGACGGCCTTTGGCAGTTGTCCCAGTGCCTCGGCATCCTGCAAGGCGGTTTCCAGCGCCTGCAGTGACATGTTCCAGCTATCCGGCTCGGAATCGATAAACACCGGCGTTGCGCCCTGATAGAGGATCGGATTGGCGCTGGCGACAAAGGTCAATGACGAACAAAAAACCGTATCGCCATGTTTCACCCCAAGCAACACCAAAGCCAAATGTATCGCCGCAGTACCGGAACTCACCGCGGCGGCATGCGCAATGCCTACCCGCTCGGCCAGTTCCTGCTCGAACGCATCCACGTTCGGTCCCAGCGGGGCTACCCAGTTACTGTCAAAGGCCTCAGCGACAAAATCCATTTCTGACTCGCCCATATGGGGAGTAGAAAGGAGAATAGGGCTATCCAGATCCGCAAGACGCAGGATACCGGCCACTCGCTCGTCACCATCCAATAGCGGAAGATGACGAACCCCGTGTTCACGCATTGTCCGGAGTGCTTCGGCCTGGGAAATCGATATTGCCGCAGTAACAGGTCGATGCTGCGGAAGCTGCCGCAAATCATCATCCAACGTGGCACCAGCCAACAGCAAACGCCTAAGATCACCGTCGGTTATCGTTCGCTGCAAACATCCGTTTTCATCCAACAACAACAGGATGCCTTGAGCAGACTCATCCAATCTGCGCAGCGCTGAACGTATGGTGTGGCGTATTTCGATGGAAAGAGCGGCAATATCCGTAATCATTCCCTGCTCCTGGCAGGGATTCCAATAACAATTTGTCCCGCCTCCACATCTCGCGTAACCACTGCACCGGCGCCAATCCGCGCCCCCTTGCCAATTCGGATACCTGGCAGAACCACCGCGCCACTACCGATCAGTACTTCCTCACCGACAACAACCTGACCGCCAAGGGTTACGTTCGGGGCAATATGACAATAGCCACCAATCTGTGCATCGTGATCAATGACCGCACCATGATTGATGATGCACCCTTCGGCCAAACTCGCCTCCGGTCCCACCACTGCGGCGGCGGCAATGAAACAACCATCTGCCACACTGGCACTTGGGGCGACAACGGCATGAGGGTGCAATACGGTCAGCAAACTTTTTCCCTGAGAGAGGAACTCCTCGGTAACCCGCCGACGAACTGCATTGTCCCCTACAGCCACATGACCACATTCTGGCAACTCGGCCAGGTCCGTGGATAAGAGGTAAATCGTGTTGTTCAGCAATGATGTCCCGGCCTTGCCGGCATCGGCATCGAACACACGAACCGAATTGCCACAGGCATAGAGCGCATCAAGCACCACTTTGCCGTGTCCTCCGGCACCGAGAAGAAAGAATTCAGTAGGCATTACACTTGTGTAGTAGTTCTTTATTCAATGGCAAGCTTTCCAGTAAACCAACAATCCTGTTTCCAGCAGTCCCGTCTCCATAAACATTGGCATATGGAGCGTGTAACGCCTTGGCGTTTTTGATTCCCGCAGCCACTGCCTCACGGCTAACATCGACATCAATAACATTGGCATTTCTTTCACGGCGATTTTGCCGCTCACCCACATTCACCACCGCAATCCCAAGGGATGCGGCTTCAATAATACCACTGCTGGAATTGCCCACCATGACATCGGCCACGGTCAACCAGGCAAGATAGTCATCGCGCGGCAGGTGTGCCACCGTCCGACAACGCGACGAGGAAAACCCTTCAAGCGTACTACGGATCCGCTCACCTCCGGCATCAGTGTTTGGCAGTAATACCAGGGCCTGATAGCCAGCATCATCCAGCACAGCCTGCATCAGAGCCTCGGCCTGCTGCCCCACCTCAGCCGCGTTCTGCACCACCGGATGGAAGATCACCAGAGCCACGCCCTGTTCCGGATTGAAGCCGTAGTCTTCGCATAAGACAGTACGGTCGGCACGTGGAATATCAACAAGCCCATCAAGACCGGGGGCACCGGTCACGAAAATATGTTGCTGTAACTCCCCCATACGAATCAGTCGCTCACGCGCGTCTTCTGTCGCAGTAAAGTGATAGTGTGAAAGCTTGGAAATGGCGTGACGTACCGGTTCGTCAACCGTACCGGAGAGTTCCCCACCATGAATATGAACCACCGGAACATTGAGATGAATGGCCGCCAAGGCACCTGCCAGCATCTCACCACGATCACCTAACACAAGCACCATGTCAGGCCGCTCACGCTCCATGGTATCGACGACACCGAGGAGCTCATGGGCGATGGCTCTCACCATAGCACCACCATCGTCACCACCCAACTGTATTGGTACACGTGCGGCAATGTGTAAGCCACTCTTCTCGATCTCGTGTACTGTCTCACCATGCTCAGGATCGAGATGCATGCCTGTAACCAGTACTGACAGTTCCAATTGAGGAGAAGCGGCAATTTTCTGCAAGGTGGTACGCATCAGCCCGAAATCGGCCCGGGTGCCTGTGATGTAAAGAATCCGCCTCACTCGACCAGTTCCTCCCAGTGCAGCGTGTCACCTGCCTGCATCGTTCGATTCAGGACACGGCCCACAATCGTCTCGAGATCGGCGGGAGAGACTCCGTCCCCTGGTCGCATGAGGGTAAACATTTCCCGGCTAAGCACAGTCCCTGCTGGAGCATTCACCGCCATAGTGACACTGCGTCGAACTGCGACACGTACCTCTAATTCAGGAGCAGTTGGGACTTTGTCCGCACTACCAAGCAGGACATCAGTATCGCGAATGGCACTGACCATTTCTGCAAACTCATTGGGTTCAAGTGAAGCGATATGGTCTGGACCAGGCAGGCGACGATCCAGCGTAAGATGCTTCTCGAATACCACTGCGCCGAGGGCTCTGGCCACGGGGGCAACGAGAATACCGGCAGTGTGATCCGAATAACCCACTGGCAGATGGAATGTATCAGCAAGAGTCTGCATGGCCCGCAAATTCACGTCTTCTAACGCGACTGGATAGTTTGAAGTACAGTGCAATAAGCTGAGCACTTCAGCGAGCGGCTCTGAAAAACCTTGCGCTTCACGCTCCTGTGCAATCACCGACACCGCGTCAACCACCTCATCGAGCGTGGCCATACCGGTGGAAAGAATCATGGGTAGGCCTTTGCCTGCCAGGTATCGCAGTAATGGAGTATTGGTTAGTTCGCCGGAGGCAATTTTGAGCTGTCGGCAACCTAGAGAGATCAGGAAGTCGGCCGACTCTTCGTCAAACGGCGTGGACAGAAACTCGATACCTTTTTTCGCACAATATTCAGCAAGATGACGGTGGGTTTCTTCAGAAAGCTCAAGCGCCTTAAGCATGGCAAACTGTTCACCCTCGCCAGTTTGTGCCACCTGATAGGCTGCCTTGCGTGCCTGATATGTCACCAATTTATCAGCTCTGAAAGTCTGAAATTTTACCGCGTCGGCACCTGCTTTCACTGCTGCATCCACCAGTTGCAAAGCCATTTCCTCGGAGCCGTTATGATTAACACCGGCCTCGGCGATGATGTAACAGGGTGATAGGACAGTCATCTAAAATATTCTCGCTATGATTTCATACAAAGCCACTGACACACCATCAAACTAGTCAGTTTGCAATGCCTTTTCTTCACTATACCGGGCTGGAGATATTCTAGTAACTCCCCTTACCCAGTATTTGCTTCACTGTCCTCGCAAGTATCTTCAGATCGAACCAGAAAGAAGCCTTGGCCACATATTCAAGATCCAGAGCCTTACGCTGCCCTGTTTTGGCTTGAGAACGTACGGTCGCCTGTGCCAGTCCCGTAATACCTGGACGGACTTTGTGGCGAACCTGCCACTCTTCTTCAGAGTAGCCCACACGCTGGGCAGGAACATCAGGACGGGGACCCACCAGACTCATATCGCCCATTAAGACATTAAGCAACTGTGGTAACTCGTCAATACTGCTACGACGCAGGAACCGTCCCAGGCGAGTTATGCGTGGATCTCCTTGTATAGTGCTGTAACCGCCCCGTTTTTCAGCATCCTGAACCATGCTCCGAAATTTAAGCATGCCAAACGGTCTGCCCCCACGGCCAACCCGTGTTTGACGGAAAAAAATGGCTCCGGGGCTATCCAACTTGATGCTTACGGCGATAACCAGGAAGGCTGGTAATAGCAGTAACAGCGCAAAGACCGAGATCAATATATCGAATAGGCGTTTAGCAAACACATGGAATTCCATTCTTGCTTCTATTAGTAAAAACGTTAGATTTGTCCTGTCTTCCGTTTAGGCGTTTAGCAAACACATGGAATTCCATTCTTGCTTCTATTAGTAAAAACGTTAGATTTGTCCTGTCTTCCGTTTTAGCAGTAATTCGACCATATCGAAATCGAGAGGCTCGTCAATATCAATAGAACGTTCACGCGGCATCACATGCATGCGAGTATTACCGTCCCACAGCCCTTTATTCAAAGTATGTCGATGCCAGCAATAGATTGAAGCATTCATGGAGTAGACTTTGGGTGCTGCCTGACGAGCTACCACATTCCTTTCCATCTGTTTGACCAAGCGAATATTGCCGTCCGGCTGAACCTCTACCATGTTGAAATAGGGATTCTTGTCCGCCTCATACGTCGTAATTACCACATCTGTCTGCTCATCAAGCATTGCCATACAGGTCTTAATATCGTCCAGCTCACGCAGGGGCGAAGTAGGATCCAAATCGGTGATACGTCCTACCATACCAACGTTTGCCTCTATCCAATCAACCAAGTGACGAATCACCGCCAGCTTGGGTGCAGTGCTATCGGCCAATTCTGCCGGTCGCAGAAACGGTACTTCCGCACCTGCGGCGCACGCCACCTCAGCAATAGTCGCCGAATCGGTAGAGACGAAGACCTTATCAATGGCGGGAATAGCCAGAGCCTGTTCGATGGAATAGACAATAAGTGGTTTGCCCAGCAAAGGCTTGATGTTCTTACAAGGGACACCGACTGAGCCACCGCGTGCGCAAATGGTAGCGATGCTTAGTGATTTAGGCATGCCTGTTCCTTAATACGGAGTGCTAATTCAGTGCTCTTGAGACCCTCTTCCAACGACTGCGAAGTAGGCGTACCGGTTTCCACAGCATTAAGAAACTCTGACATAGCCATTTTGTAAGTAGCGGCCATATCGAAACCAAGTTCACCGCAATCGATCACTTCACGACCTGTCGGCCGATCCAGGGTAAGAGCACTGGCAGGTAAGTCCCAGGTAAGGGAACCCTCCTCCCCCACCAGTTGGTAACGGCGCAATAGACGACGAGCGACATAATCCAGTCCCAGGTTAACTACAGCCCCCTCCTCACTGCGCATCAGCGCCCCGGCTACGGCTTCTGAAGCAATATCCAGGGCTGGTGCCTGGGCGGTAAGAGCCTGTACCGTGGTCATTTCACCCAGTAGCCAGCGTGTGGCATCCACCTCATGTATTAGGTCAAAAATCACCCCACCACCGCGCTTAGGGTCCGCACTGTAACTCTGGCGATGATCCTGGCCTGGGCGCCAATCGGGTAGCCACTGACCAGCCTCAAAGCTACCACGTACTACTCGCCCGATACAGCCACTCTGAACCATTTCTCGCATCATTTTGAGCGAAGGTAGAAAACGCATATTACAACCTACCAGGCTTGGGGCAGTGTAGTTGTGCTCATCCATTGCTTGCCGTAGCAGCGCCACATCGCTTGTTTCAGTGACAACCGGTTTTTCTACATACATGGGCAATCCTGCGGTAATCGCAGGAAGCAAAAGTTCAATATGCAAGGCAGAGGGCGTTGCCAATACCAAAGCATCGGGAGCGTGGGCCATGGCCGCGTCAAAGCTACTTACCACCGACGCTCCAAGTTCGGCAGAGAAGTCATCCTCACGCCCAAGCTCTCGCAACAAAATAAAGGTGCAATCGGGCCGGAGCTCTCGCAGATTGGTTATGTGGCGCTGGCCGATAGAACCAGTACCAGCAACGACGACTTTCTGTACCTTACCCATTGCTTTGCACTGTAGCCTCAGTAACTAACCAATTGGCGATACGGTTCGCGGCGCCAACCGGATTCTCGAGCAACAACTCGTTCCTACGTTCTGGTACCTGATACATGTGAACAAGCCGATGCTTCAAGGTGTCGTCTAAATCATCAAGATTGTCGATACCACTGGCAACGCCACTGGATACATAGGGAATTGTTTCGGGCTCTCCAGTGGTATCCAATACTAGCAGTGGAATATCAGTGAACAGGCAAAGCAGACCAACGGTAGAACGGAAAATCACTACCATATCAGACGCTCTCACAACAGGCAGGATATCCACATCTGCCAGTAAACGCACGTTGATAGGTAACTCCGGGTAACGTGCTTCAAATTCACCCGGTCCTACCGATGGATGGAGTTTAATGCAAATTCCCCACTCGGGGTGTCGATGGGCTACAGCCAACATCACCTCTGTTTGAGAATAAAGCACATCACGCCGAGCCGGTGTGGCATAAGTGATCACAGGCTGCCCTTTAGCTATCCAGTCTTGCAGCGTCGGACAGGGCGCGATTTGCTCAAACTGTTCCTGCCACTCGGAGAAAACCGGCTGCCCCAGCGGATGAATACGTGCTTCGGGAAAACCGGCAGTCATCAGACGTCGCTTTACTTCCTCGTTTAAAACTATCACCTGACCCGGCCACTCAACTTCTGGAAGCAATACCGGAGCACGCTCAACACCGTAGTTGCCCAACAGCGAATAACCAAACAAATCCTCAATACGCACCGTGGTAATACCCAAGTCACGAGCGGCTAACACAGCAGCGCGCTCCATGCGCACATGGCAAGTAGTAATTACCAGTTGAGGCTGCTCATGCTGTAGCACCTCAGCCATGAAACGAGTAGGACAAAAAGCCTTGCGTCCCTCCGCTTGGTATCGACGCTGCGCCTCTTCTTCACCCAATTCAGCTATAAGGTCAAGCATAGAAACGCCAAGATAAGCACAGGATTCTTCCCAGGAGATACCACTGCTTTCATCCCACAACTCCGGGGAAAGTTCAGCTCCTAGCTCCAGGGCCTGCTCATATCCTGCGAGTGGCAAATAGTCACGACACCCAAGAGCCTGGTAACCTTCCTGGACCATACGTGGGCCCGCGGTGGTCAATGCCAACACCCTCACATCGACAGCCGAAAGTCGATCGAGGTGCGGCAATAGTCGCAGAACGATATCCACATGGCCGCCGCCATAAGTCACAAACAGAGCTCGAACAGGTTTTACCACTGTCGCACCATCACCAGACTCCCCAACCTCCATCTACCATGATGTTTTGTCCGGTAACCCAGCGGGACATATCACTGGCAAGGAAAGCGATGACCCCTTTGAAATCTTCTTCAACGCCCATGCGTTTCAGTGGCGTACGAGACACATATTGCTCTACGAAAGAGTCAGGTTGGCCACGGGCAACGCCACCGGGAGAAATAGCGTTAACCCGAATACCTGGAGCCAGCACCGTAGAAAGCCAACGAGTCAGTTGCAGCAGACCTCCCTTGCTAGCGGCGTAAGCGACAGGATTATTCATTTGTGTGCCTGCATAGAGAGAAAGATCCGGTCCGTAGACACCGTAGATTGAGGCGACGTTAACCACCGAGCCATTCCCGGAAGCATCAAGTAGCGGTCGGCAACTCTGGGTAAGCTCAAAAGCAGCTGTAAGATTCACTTCCAAAACCCGGCGCCATGTTGAAACACTTTGTTTATCAAAGTCCGTCATCCATCCATCAAGGTCAGAGGTTCCAACAAACCCGGCATTGTTTACCAACACATCGAGTCGACCTAAAGCATCGGCCACCTGCTTGGCGATTCCCTTTACCTGCGACTCCTGCTCCAGATCACAGGCGATACCCAAAGTCCGTATGCCATGCTGCTCAGCCAGTGTCGCAGCGACTGCCTGAGCGCGCTCAGGTTCCCTATCCACAATCACTAAATCTGAACCTAGCTCGGCCAGGGATTCGGCCATGGCTTGACCAATGTGACCAGCACCGCCGGTAATCAGGCTGACCCGGCCCTGCATATTCATTAATGCCTGGATGCTATTCATAGTGCCTCGCTTAAACCCTCAGTAGCCCCATTGCGCGTTGATCTCGTCAAAGCGGGCCAAAATGTCTGCATCAGTATCAGCGGCAAAACTACGCCGATTAGTGTCATTGCGAGAGCTGGGTATGCAAATGGACTCCACCCAACGCTGGGTATGAAAAGTTGGCTCGTGACCAAGATGTGCAGCCAGTTCCTCTACGACAGGCCAGGCATCAGTGAGCAATGTTTCATAACGAACCTCATAAACATCCGAAGCAGAACGCTCAGCCAAACCACGCTCGGCATACCAGCACCACATCAAACAAGCTCGACTAGCTGGATTCATTGATGGCCAGCGCTTGATATATTCCTCTGGCACCCAGTAAGGCACATTCACTCCATCGATATTCGCTGCATACGGCCAAAGATTGCTTTCCAACCCGTTATTTTCTACCCAGCCTTTGCGAAGAATAGAGCGCACTACGTCAGCGCCATCTCGAACTGAGAACACCGCCTTCATACCCGGCAAGGTTTCACGCATCAGAGTCAAACTATCCAAAAGATTCGGCATTTTCACCGCTAAACGGAGGCCCAGCTCCTGCGCATAGGAAATAGCATCAGCCCGGTTATCAATACGTTGCCATCGTTCATTGAGCTCAGCCCACTCCATACGAAAGAAAATTTGACTATCGTCCCGGGGACGCAAATTAACTCCACGTCCATGGACACTGTCCAACAGCATATCCTCACTTAGATAAACGGTGAGTAGTTGTCGTGCTAGTTGCAAAGGAAGCTCACCAGCCACATAGGCACTGGCTATCATTCTCAGGCTTGGTGGCTCAAACTGATATTCCAATCGCGCCAGCGAACCGATTAATTTACCAAGCAAGGTGGTACCGGAACGAGGTGCGCCGGTAATAAGCACTGCATTATGTAATAGCTCTGTCTGAATAGCGGCGCTAAGTAGTGTCACGTTCCTGTTAACCTTTCATTCTTAAATTTATTTGTTGATCCTGGGACCCTGAATGCAAGAACGATGTATCAACTGATAGAGAATCAAGTGACAGCTCGCTGCTATCCCTATCGTCCAGGAATATACGGGCCCACAACTCAACTGCAATCAATGCACGGATTTCCCTAGTATAATCAACTTCCCCACGCTGATGTTCATCCAGAATCCGCCTCACTGTATCGGAACGAAACAAGTTACGTTGCATCGTGCGCTCATCTAACAGTATCGATTCAGTGAAGGGTGCAAGTTGCTTGCGGAACCATTCCCCTACAGGTACGGTAAACATCTGCTTGCGGCGGTAGGCAAGTTCTTCGCCGATGAGTCCTGACACAGCTTTCTTGTAGAGATACTTGGTTTCGCCATTACGTAGTTTGAGATTCCCCGGCATCCGGAAAGCAAACTCCATCATACGATAGTCAAGAAACGGCGTACGCGCCTCCAGTGACACAGCCATGCCCATCCGATCGGGCTTAACCAGATTATTGCCTGAGAGCAGCAACTGCATATCAATGTACAGCGCCTGATTAATCCGGTCCATTTCCGCCGACTCATCAAACAACGGTTCGATCACACTATATGAATCCATCCCTGCAACCTGTGCCGCAAAGGCCTCAGTGTAGAGAGACGCTTTGGCCTGATCATCGAACAGACTGAGATTGCCGTAATAAGCATGACGAAAACGCTGTTCATCGGCTGTATCAGCACCCTGTCCGGTGAAAAAATCCCTGTATTTGTCATAGCCGGCAAATAGTTCATCAGCCCCATCACCAGTAAGCACGACCTTGACTTCCTCGGCAGCGAGCTGTGCAACTCGATAAGTGGGCAGAAAAGAAATGTCGCCGTGCGGTTGATCGCAGTGCCAAATGGCGAGTGGCCACAAATCGAGCATATTCACATCGACCTTGCGCATAGTATGCTGAGTGGAAAAACGTTCTGCGGCAGCCGCCGCATAAGGGGATTCATCAAAGCGCGCCTCATGAAACCCGATGGAATAGGTACGCACCGGGTCTTTAAGATGGTGGCTCATCATGCCAACCACGCTGCTTGAATCGACTCCGCCAGAGAGAAAGGCGCCAAATGGGACATCCGAGCGCAAGCGTAAACGTACCGCATCATCAAGCAGATGATTGAAGTCAGCGATCCAGTCCACTTCGCTGCGTTCCTCTACCCGCTGTTCAGCCAGACTCCACCACCGTTGAGTAGTAACACCTTTTGCATCAATACGCAGCAAATGGGCCGGTGGCAGATGAACCACTCCCTCAAAGAGCGTGTGAGGCTGGGGTACATAGTTGTATGTGAGAAAGTGATGCAGACCTACCGGACTCATACGCCGTTCAATGCCTGCGCGCAATAAAGACTTTATTTCAGAGGCAAATAGCAGACGCTTACCATCATCGTGCAAATATAAGGGTTTGACACCTATGCGGTCACGTACCAGATACAGCGCCTCTTCGCGACGGTCAAAAATGGCAATGGCAAACATGCCATTGAGCAGATGGATCATATCAATACCATCACGCTCATACAGGCGCAGCAAAACTTCGGTATCACAGTGAGTACTACAAGGATAATCACTGGTCGCCAACTCTGCGGCCAACTCCAGGTGGTTAAAGATTTCACCGTTTTGCACGATGACGATCTGCCCATCGGCCGAGACAAAGGGTTGATGGCCATTTTCGATATCGAGGATAGAAAGGCGACGGTTTCCCAATGCCGCGCCCTGCTCAAAGTAAATGCCAGCATCATCCGGACCTCTGTGTATCAAGGTTTCACCCATAGCCTCAACGCGCTCACGAGGCAAATCTATGCCATCACGACTGAAATAACCGAAGATGCCACACATATTCAGAGGCTTTCCTTGTTCAGTACCTGACGCACCAGTAGTTGAGGCAACGGCACTAGCAAGAACACAACAAGGCTATCGAAAAGCCGCCTCATTGTGCCTTCCGCGCCCGGAGCTGCTTCCTGACCGCCGCCACACCGTCAAGCAAACACCGGTGGTCAGCCTCGACTTCGGCGACATCTCGCTGGGCCATGCGGGCTTCTTGTTCACGCAAACATGCTACCTCGTGCGCAAAGTCGAGGTTAGCGTGCATCTCGTCGAGGCTGGTACTGGCACGGTGGAAGGTCCGAGAAAGGATTACGGTAGAGGAACCGAGGCGCAGGTGTTCGGCCAGGACTACTTTGCCTGGTAACAGCCCCTCCTCCATCCGCGCAATGCCACCGAAACCAAAACGTATCCCCGCCTTACGACAAGCAGCCGCCATACGCTCAACAGTACCATCCACAAGCAATTCGAACATAAAGTCGAGGCCCATGGCCATATGTAAATCATTAAGACCAATGTAAATCTCGTCGATACCTGGCACAGAAATGATGTCAGCGAAGTTTTCCACCGCCGACGGGGTTTCGATCAGTGGGATAACCCCCGCCCTCCCTTTCACCAGGGCCACGAACTCCTCAATCTGTGCCACGGTTTCAAACATCGGCAACATCAGCAAATCAGCCCCAACCGCGATCACACCTTCAACCTCGGCGACCGAACCGGCATAAAGCGGATTCAACCTCACCAATAACTCGCTCGTATCTATTGCGGAGCGTACTGCCGCCACATCATCCATTGAGTGCGCACTGATCAGTGTGTCACGGTGTCCCTGTCTTTCCCATTTACCCTGTTTTTCAAGATCGACAAAAATACGATCAACGCCCGAGGCTTCGGCATAGCGGGCCATCTTTGCGTCGTTACAGATAAACATCAACTTAATCATTGCACTGGTCTTTTCAGCAACCTAGTGATTAGGTCTCGATGCGAACCGCTTGCAACAATTCCGAGCAGCAACAGGCAAACTCCGATCAGCACTGCCCCCAAAACATTCAACCATGTTCCCATATGCAATTCTTGCCATAAGAATAGCAGGACAGCACCTGCCAGTATCATGACGGTCAGGGAATGTACCATTCTTTTACGCCATAAAAGCCCGAGTATTTTCACTGAGAGGCGATGCGGCAGTGCCAATAACTGCACCAGAGAAAATATGCCATAGACCGCCACCAGTGACATCATCAACGCCGACAGTCCGAAATTGGTAACAGTCCAGTACCCCGCCAAAACGAAGACCACAACAGAAATAATATTCAAACGCAAGATAAAGGCCGTATCGCGTGCGGCATTGTATGTGGCTGTGAGAATACTTGAGGCCCCCTGGAACGGTAATGCCAGCGCCCCCAAACTTAACAATTTACCAATCATTTCTACCTGCTGCGGTTCCATGGCGCCTCGAGCGAAAACCAACCGCGCAAAATCGTCTGCAAACCAGACAACCGGTAGCATAATTGCCACAGTAATGAGCAATACAATCTGGAGTCCGGAAGCCACCATATCACCACACTCCTCCCGGTTACGTGCAAAACACTGAGATAACAGCGGAAAAATACCAACTGAGAGTGCCATCACGCTAATACCAAGAGGGAATGTCACCAGTTTCATAGCGTAACTAAATAGACTTAGCCCGCCTTCTCCATATAACGAACCCATAGCTCGCGCTATTACTGGTAGAAATAGCAACAAGCCTCCTGCCGATGCTGCATGCAGATAACGCCGAACCAGTTCACTATCAATCAGCTGCCATCGAAGGCAGCGCCAGGATATGGGGTAACGAGGCAAAGCCAGTAGTTGTAAAAGCCATCGCACTACACCACCAACGACTATGAAAAATGCTAACTTTTGCAGGGGATCTTCGGACGTTATGCTATACCCAAGGCCAACCAGAATCACGATATTGAATGTAAAGGTGCCAAAAGCACTCGCAGCAAATCGATTATTGGCTTGTAGGTAGGCCGTGCTAACACCCGCGAGTGTTGTCAATGGAATCAGCCACAGCACTACGTGAAGCAATGGCGCAGTGCTGATTACATTCTGTAGATCGAAGCCGGGGGCCGCCAGTCGAATAAGAGGCTCCGACAGATTCGTTAACAAGAAAGCCAAACCTGAAAACAACAGAGCAATGACAACAGTACTTTGCATAAAGAGGCAATGTGCACGTAAACCAGCACCATACCGTTTAAAGGTCGGAATCAAAGCAACTGATAGCCCCCCCCCTACCAATATATTAACCAACAAATCAGGTAGGGTAAGCATCAGAATGGCGACATCAGCTTCATTGCCAACCCCAAACTGGCTTGCCAAAACGACATCCCGAAGGAAGCCAGCAAGACGCCCGAACAACATTCCAAGGAATACCCACAGACTGCTGTTCACCAATTTGGCGACCCACGCATTCTCAGTCAATCAGGTCCACCGTTGGCTTAATATCCACAATAAATCACCAATCCACCGAAAATACGGGCACATATTTTCCCAATAAGCATTCCTCAAAACTACCAACATGCTACTCCGTAGCAGCTATCCAACAGCATATAGGATAGCACTATACATAAAAAAGCCGCGCCCTAGGAGACGCGGCTTTTCTGTGTTCTGGTACTCGCGAGTGGACTCGAACCACCGACCCCCACCATGTCAAGGTGGTGCTCTAACCAACTGAGCTACGCGAGTATTATCGAGCGGTGAATTCTACGGATTCGCAATGCTTTGTCAACCAGCGTCTTTTCCGGCCAATTCCTGACGGGTACGCACGATAAACTCGGCCAGAAACACCGCTATAATCGCCAACAATGCACTCAACACGGTCCCCACAGCAATAATACCCTTTTTGCCCACCCCGGTGGGCGTAGAATTGGCATCTGGTTCACTCACAAAGTGCGTCTCCCTGACGTTTTCCACTTGCAGTTTGGTCTTTACTATGTCGGCCTCAATACTGGTCTGCTTCCGTGCAGATTCCTCCAGTTGTCGCCGCAGTGCATCCTTCGCCGTAGGCAAGTCAAGATTCACACTCTGTTCCAGCTCAAGCCGCATACGCTGCACTTTCTCGATCTCCGCGTCGGCCAGCAGTTGCGCAAGCACCGAGCTATCGCCCCTACCTAGTTTGTTGCGACTAGTAGTCAAGCGCTCAATACTCAATTTTGACTCTTCCAACTGGGCCGCACGCAGCTGATAAAGCCTTTCATTACGTACCAGAGCGGCCTTGAGTGATTCTTGTCGATTCTTCTCTTCTTGCAACTGAGCATCCTTGTCCACCAGAGCGTTTACAATCCCCATCTTTTCCAGTTCAAATAGAGAGGCCTGTCCCTCCTTCAATCTGGCAAGAATGGTATTTTCAAGTTCAACGAAAGCCTCTGCCTGCAAAAGGCTACCCTTCCCTTCAAGCATGAGAAGTTCACTTTTCCGTGGAGAACGAACGCTAATTACAGGCAGCTTGCTGCCCCGATGTTTACTGGCATAGTCAGCCAGGACTGACGGAATAATAATCTCATCAAGTTTGCTGAGTACGGCAGCGGTTGATTCAACCGGTGAACTGTCGCCACGCATGTCAAGAACCGTACCAACTTCAATCGAAGCTGAATAGAGAAACTGCTGTTCATGCAACATTGCAGCGACAAGAGCCGTGAGCATCCCTACAACAAACACGCCGAGCAGTATCCATTTTCGTCGGAACAGAACGCGTATCAGGTCGATTAGGCTTATTTCATCTTCAACGGTAAACTGGTTTGCTTGGAACTCTGTAGACATTAGGTAGTACTGCTTTAATTTGATTATTGTCCGCCCACATCCCGTGGACACCATTACTTCCAACCGCTACTGTATAGTCGCCGCACAGTAGCGATGCAATATTAATGGAACGTTAAATATTGCTAAAGGGTTTCAATCAACCCCATATTCACCTCCTGAATCCGCCGCATTTCATCCCGTACCCTGGCGGCCTCTTCAAACTCCAGATCGCGGGCATGGCGGTGCATCTGCTCCTCCAGCTCCTTGAGCTTCTTCTGTAGCGCCTTGCCGGACATGGCTGCGTACTCCAGGGTTTCCTCGGCCACCCTGGCGTTGCGCTTGCCGCGGCCATGGGTCGCGCCGTAGCCCGATTCGAGGATATCCTGCACCGCCTTCTCCACCCCCTTGGGGGTGATGCCATGCTCTACATTGAAGGTGACCTGTTTGGCGCGGCGGCGATCGGTCTCGTCAATGGCGCGCTGCATGGAGCCTGTCATCCGGTCAGCGTAGAGGATCGCCTTGCCGTGGAGGTTACGTGCGGCGCGGCCGATGGTCTGGATCAGGGAGGTCTCGCTGCGCAGGAACCCCTCCTTATCCGCATCAAGGATCGCTACCAGGGAGACCTCTGGCATATCCAGTCCCTCACGCAGCAGGTTGATCCCCACCAGCACATCAAACTCACCGAGGCGCAGGTCACGGATGATCTCCATCCGCTCCACGGTATCGATATCGGAGTGCATGTAGCGCACCCGGGCACCGTTTTCGCTCAGATACTCGGTCAGATCCTCGGCCATGCGCTTGGTCAGGGTGGTGACCAACACCCGCTCCCCGACCTCTGCCCGTTTACCAATCTCGGAGAGCAGGTCGTCCACCTGAGTGGTCACCGGGCGGATATCCACCTCAGGGTCGATCAGGCCGGTAGGACGCACCACCTGCTCCACCACCGCGCCTGAGTGCTCCAACTCGTATTTGGCCGGGGTGGCGGAAACGTAGATGGTCTGCGGCGAGATGCGCTCGAATTCATCGAAACGCATGGGACGGTTATCCAGCGCCGAGGGGAGTCGGAAGCCGTAATTGACCAGATTCTCCTTACGCGAGCGGTCACCCTTGTACATGGCGCCGATCTGCGACACGGTGACATGACTTTCGTCGATCACCAGCAGGGCATTGTCCGGCAGGTAGTCGAACAGGGTAGGCGGCGGCTCGCCCGGATTGCGCCCGGAGAGGTAGCGGGAGTAGTTTTCGATACCGGAGCAGTAGCCCAGCTCCAGGATCATCTCGATGTCGAAGCGGGTGCGCTGTTCCAGACGCTGTGCCTCCACCAGCTTGTCCTGGGCGCGCAGCTCTTCAAGCCGTTCCTTCAGCTCCTCCTTGATATGTTCAACCGCCTCCAGCAGCGTCTGGCGCGGTGTAACGTAGTGGGTCTTGGGGTAGATGGTCAGGCGCGGCACCCGACGCAGCACTTCGCCGGTGAGGGGGTCGAAATAGGCCAGCGACTCGATCTCCTCGTCGAATAGCTCGATGCGCACCGCCTCGGCGTCCGATTCGGCCGGAAAGACGTCGATCACTTCGCCGCGCACCCTGTAGGTGCCACGCTGTAGCTCCACATCGTTACGGCTGTATTGCAACTCTGCCAAACGACGCAGGATGTTGCGCTGGTCGATGATGTCGCCGCGCACCAGATGCAGCATCATGTTGAGGTAGGAGTCCGGATCGCCCAGACCGTAGATGGCGGAGACGGTGGCGATGATGATGGTATCGGGCCGCTCCAGGATCGCCTTGGTGGCGGAGAGACGCATCTGCTCGATGTGTTCGTTGATCGAGGCATCCTTCTCGATGAAAGTGTCCGAGGCGGGCACGTAGGCCTCGGGCTGGTAGTAGTCGTAGTAGGAGACGAAGTACTCAACGGCGTTGTGGGGAAAAAACGCCTTCATCTCACCGTAGAGCTGCGCCGCCAGGGTCTTGTTGTGGGCCATGATCAGGGTCGGACGCTGCAACTGCTGGATCACATTGGCGATAGTGTAGGTTTTGCCCGAGCCAGTCACCCCGAGCAGGGTCATCCCCGCCTCGCCAGCCTCCAGCCCGTCGATCAGGGCAGCTATGGCTTCGGGTTGGTCTCCTGCCGGAGAAAATTTCGCCTCAAGTTGAAAACTCTTGCTCATAGGGATTTAGATTCGCTCATTCTTACAGTAACATTACGCAGTTTTGTCAACCCGCCGCCCTAAGGAGCTTTTGCTTGGACACGCATCTTTCCCACCGCGTACAAAGTGTCAAACCTTCCGCCACCCTGGCCATCACTGCCCGTGCCAAGGAACTCAAAGCTCAGGGGAAAGATATTATTGGTCTGGGTGCCGGCGAGCCGGATTTCGACACTCCCGCGCATATCAAACAGGCAGCCATCGAGGCGATCCAGGCGGGTTTCACCAAGTATACCGCGGTTGACGGAACGCCGGGACTGAAACAGGCCATCATCGCCAAATACGAACGCGACAACGGCCTGAGCTATACGCCGGAACAGATCCTGGTCTCCTGTGG
>JBNKBG010000038.1:0-22953 GCA_050287105.1 Thiohalomonadaceae bacterium | reverse complement strand
CCGGGGATGAGTGAGTAGATGACTTCCATAGGCTTTAGTGTTGAGCTCTTATGTTGTGGACAGGTTTTTCAGGATGAGATCCCGATGCCAAGTATAACAAGGTTGCAGGTGACAGGTTGCAGGTAACAGGAAAAGATGCCGTTGTTTACCTGCCACCTGTTACCTGTCACCTGCGACCTTCTTGTTAGATAGCGGTAGGCCCTTCTTCCCCGGTACGAATCCGAATTACGCGTTCAACTTCGGAGACGAATATCTTGCCATCGCCAATCTTGCCGGTACGGGCTACCTTGGTGATTGCCTCGATGCACTGCTCCACCATCCCTGCTTCCACTACCAGTTCGATCTTCACCTTGGGCAGGAAATCGACTACATACTCGGCACCGCGATAGAGTTCGGTGTGACCCTTCTGCCGACCGAAACCCTTCACCTCGGTAGCTGTCATGCCCGCTACACCGATCTCGGAAAGTGCCTCACGTACGTCGTCCAGCTTGAACGGTTTGATGATCGCTTCAACCTTTTTCATCTCGTTTTCCTTTGTTCGCGTTACTGATACTCGTTACCCATTCTACACGGCTTCGCGCGGACCGCTAGAGCCGACCAAACCCCGAGGTAATGGGATAGCGCCGATCACGGCCAAAGGCACGACGGGTAATACGCACCCCCGGTGCCGCCTGACGGCGTTTGTATTCGTTCAGATCGACCAGGCGAATCACCCGGCGAACGGTCGCTTCGTCGTAGCCGGCGGCGACGATCTCCTCGCGACAGAGATCGCGCTCCACATACATCTCCAGGATCGCATCCAGCACTTCGTAATCGGGCAGGCTGTCACTATCCTGCTGATCCGCCGCCAGCTCCGCCGAGGGTGGACGGGTAATCACCCGTTCCGGGATCACCGGCGAGATCGTATTGCGGTAACGGGAGAGACGGAATACCAATGTTTTCGGTACATCCTTGAGGGCATCGAAGCCGCCCGCCATATCGCCGTAGAGGGTAGCGTAACCGACCGCCATTTCACTCTTGTTGCCGGTGGTCAGCACCATCTTGCCCTTTTTGTTGGAGATCGCCATCAGCAGGATACCGCGGCAGCGGGCCTGGATATTCTCTTCGGTGGTATCCACCTCGCGTCCGGCAAACTCCTCCTTAAGACTCTCAAGGAAAACGTTGAAGGCCGGTTCGATGGGGATCACCCGGTAATCGACACCGAGGATTTCCGCCTCTTCGCGGGCATCGTCGAGACTCATGTCGGCGGTGTAGCGCGACGGCATCATCACCGCCTCGACCTGATCGGCCCCCAGGGCATCCACCGCGATGGCCAGCGTCAATGCCGAATCGACACCGCCGGAAAGCCCCAGAATCGCCCCTTTGAAGCCGTTCTTGCGCACGTAATCGCGCACCCCCAGCACCAGCGCCTGGTAGACGCTGGCCTCGACCGAGAGTGGTGCAACCATTTCACCGGTAAGCGGGGTAACGCTATCGCCGTCGATCTGGAACTCACTGAGGAACAGCCCCTCCGCAAAGGCGGGGGCCTGTTGGGTCACCTTGCCCTGGCTATCCATGACGAAGGAACCGCCGTCAAAGACCAGCTCGTCCTGACCGCCCAGCAGATTGACGTAAAGCACCGGCACGCCGCCCTCGGCGATGCGGGCACGTACCGTCTCTTCGCGCTCGTTACCTTTATTGATATGGAAGGGGGAGGCGTTGATGTTGACGATAAGTCGCGCCCCGGCGACACAGGCCTGGGCCACCGAACCAGGCTGCCAGATATCCTCGCAGATGGTCAGCCCCACCGGCACGCCCTTGATCGCCACCACGCAGGCCTCGCTGCCTGGGGCGAAGTAACGCTTCTCGTCGAAGACGCTGTAGTTGGGTAGATGCTGCTTGTGGTAGGTCGCGACCACCTTGCCGTCGCGCAGCAATGAGGCGGCGTTGAAGAGTCCGCCGGTCGCTGCATGGGGATGGCCGAGGATGATCTCGATGCCACGCACCTTCTGGTTGATGCTCTCCAACGCCGCCAGGGTGCGGGTCAGCAATCTAGGACGCAGCAGCAGATCTTCCGGTGGGTAGCCAGTGAGGGTCAGCTCGGGAAAGACCACCAGATCGGCCTTCAATTCATCGCGGGCCTGCTCCGCGGCAGCGATCACCCGGGCGGCGTTGCCCTCGATGTCGCCCACCAGCATGTTGAGCTGGGCCATGGCGATGCGCAGTGTCGACATAGTGGCCGGGTCGATTGTGGCTTAACCGGCCGCCAGCACTTCGGCCATGCGTGCGCCCATCTCCGCGGGGGAACGCACCACCGAAACACCGGCATTCTCCAGCGCGGCGAATTTCTCCTCCGCGGTACCCTTGCCACCGGCGATGATCGCCCCGGCGTGGCCCATGCGTTTGCCCGGCGGTGCAGTGACCCCGGCGATATAGGAGACCACCGGCTTGCTGATATGACGGGCGATGAACTCGGCCGCTTCCTCTTCCGCGGTGCCGCCGATCTCGCCGACCATGATGATACCTTCGGTCTGCGGATCGCGCTCAAACAGGCAAAGACAATCGATAAAGCTGAGGCCGTGGATCGGGTCGCCGCCGATGCCGACGCAGGTGGACTGACCCAGGCCAGCCTGGGTGGTCTGGTGTACTGCCTCATAGGTGAGGGTGCCGGAGCGGGAGACGATACCGATCTTGCCCTTCTGGTGGATGGCGCCGGGCATGATGCCGATCTTGCACTCGCCGGGGCTGATCACGCCGGGGCAGTTGGGACCGATGAGGCGCACGTCGCTACCCTTGAGCGCCGCCTTAACCCGCAGCATATCCATGACCGGGATGCCCTCGGTGATGCAGACGATGGTCTCGATCCCGGCGTCGGCCGCTTCGAGGATCGCATCGGCAGCGAAAGGCGCCGGGACGTAGATCATGGTGGCATCGGCGTCGGTCTCGCGTACCGCATCGTGCACAGTGTTGAATACCGGGCGCTCCAGATGGCTGCTACCGCCCTTACCGGGGGTCACGCCGCCGACCAGGTTGGTACCGTAGGCGATGGCCTGCTCGGAGTGGAAGGTACCCTGCTTGCCGGTAAAGCCCTGGCAGATGACCTTGGTGTCACGATCAATAAGGATGGTCATTTCGCACCTCCCGCCGCCGCGACCACCAGTTTGGCTGCCTCGGTTAAATCATCACTGGCCTGAATCGCCAGGCCGCTCTCCTGCAACATCTTGCGCCCCTGTTCCACATTGGTGCCCTCAAGGCGAACCACTACCGGCACCCTGGCGTCGACCTCCTTCACCGCGGCGATAATACCCTCGGCGATCAGGTCGCAGCGGACGATGCCGCCGAAGATATTGACCAAAATGGCGCGCACCTTGTCATCGGAAAGAATCAATTTAAACGCCTCGGCCACCCGCGCCGCAGTGGTACCACCGCCGACGTCGAGGAAGTTGGCCGGTTCGCCGCCGCTCAGTTTGATCAGGTCCATGGTCGCCATCGCCAGACCGGCGCCGTTGACCATGCAGCCGATGTTGCCGTCGAGACGCACGTAGTTGAGGTCGTGCTGGCGTGCCTTGCACTCGCGTTCATCCTCCTGGGAGTGATCGCGCAGCTTGGCCATCTCCGGCTGACGGTAAAGGGCGTTTTCGTCCAGATTGACCTTGGCATCGAGGGCGATGAGGTGGTCTTCGCCGGTCACCACCAGCGGGTTGATCTCCACCAGGGAGGCATCGCGCTCGGTGAACAGGCGGTAGAGACCGTTCATGATCGTCGCCAGCTCTTTCACCTGAGTACCTTCAAGCCCAAGGGCAAAGGCAAGCTGGCGGGTCTGGTAGGCCTGTAGGCCAACCACCGGGTCGACCGCTACAGTGTGGATCTTCTCCGGGGTCTTCGCCGCCACCTCTTCAATGTCCATACCGCCTTCGCTGGAGGCCATGAAGACCACGCGTTTGCGGCCGCGGTCCACCACCACGCTGAGGTAGAGTTCGCGGGCAATATCGCTGACCCCTTCGATCAGCAACTGGTTAATCGGCTGGCCCTCGGCTCCACTCTGGTGGGTCACCAGGCGACTACCCAACAGACGGGTCGCTTCGTTACGCAGTTCGTCGATAGAACTGACCAGCTTAACCCCACCCGCCTTGCCGCGGCCACCGGCGTGCACCTGGGCCTTGACCACCCAGCGACCACCGCCCAGCGCCTGCGCCGCATGTTCGGCTTCGGCAGGAGAGGCAGCCACCTGTCCCTGGGGTACCGGGACCCCGTATTGGGCAAAGACACCCTTTGCCTGATATTCGTGAAGATTCATCGTCCACCCTGAAGTACTTGGAAACCGACGGAAAAAAGGTCGCCTATTGTGAAACAAAGCGCGGCGCGGCGCAAAAGCTGAATGATTGGCCCAGTTCGCGGCCAGCCGATACAATGACGATACATTCCATTGGAAGGCGCCCCATGAACCTGATTCGACTCATCGTCATCGGCCTGATCATCTGGTTGCTCTACCGCATGTTTCTGCGCGTGCTGCAGAAACCGGCCTCGCGGCAACAGCCTCCGAAGAGCATCGCCCGGGACATGGTGAAGTGCGCCCATTGCGGTATCCACATTCCAGTGGACGAGGCGCTGTGTCGGGATGAGGTCTGCTACTGCAGCGCCGAGCATCGTGATGCCGGAACCCGCAACGGTGGTCACTCATCTTGACAGCTGCCACCCCCACCATCCGCGATAATCTGACACTAGAGGCAGACGACTACGCCCACACCTGGCGTCCGCTACGTTTTTTCAACTTCTCCCGCTTTGCCCTGGCGGCCCTGTTTGTCCTGCTCTACAATCTGGGCAACCTGCCGGAGCAGTTGGGACACCAGGAACCCGAGCTGTTTTATACCGCCAGCCTGCTCTACCTGGCGTTTAGCCTGATCGCCTTCTATCCGCTGCTGATCCAGAAACCCGCCTTTCAGCTACAGATCAACGTCCACGTCATCACTGACATCCTCTTCATCAATGTCATGATGCACGCCAGCGGCGGGGTGGCCAGTGGCCTGGGAATGCTACTGGTCATCAGCATCGCCAACGGCAGTATGCTCACCACCGGACGTACCCCGGGGCTCTACGCTGCCCTCGCCACAATCTCCGTACTGTTACAACAGATCCATAACGCCATGGGTGACCGCCCCGGGGACGTCAACTACCCGCTGGCCGGACTGCTCGGTATCACCCTGTTTGTTACCGCCCTGGTGGCACAACTACTGGCACGCCGTGCCCGCGCCAGTGAGGCATTAGCCCAGCGACGCGGCACCGATCTGGCCAACATGGCGCAGTTGACCGGTTACATCATCCAGCAGATGCAGACCGGGGTACTGGTAATCGACAAGGAGGAGCGGGTACGCCTGATGAACAGTTCCGCCTCGCACCTCATCGATACACCGATGATGGCCACAGAGACCCCACTGCAGCACTACTCCGCCGAGTTGCTAAACCTGCTCAAACACTGGAAGCGGGACCCGGCCAACGCCTCACGCACCCTGCACATCGCCGGCAATCCACGGGAGCTACTGGCCCAGTTCATGAACATCGGCCAGCGTCGAAACGAGGGTACCCTGATCTTTCTGGAGGATGCGGAAACGGCCACACGTCAGGCACAGCAGTTGAAACTGGCGGCACTGGGGCGGCTCACCGCCAGCATCGCCCATGAGATCCGCAACCCCCTGAGCGCCATCAGTCATGCCGGGGCACTACTGGGGGAATCTCCAGAACTTACCAGTGAGGATAAACGCCTCACCGAGATCATCCACGAACAGTCGCTACGCATTAACACCATCATCGAGAATGTCCTGCAACTGGGGAAGAAGGACACCCATCAGGATCAGGATTTTTTACTCAATCCGTGGCTGGCCAGGTTCGTTGATGAATTTCAGCAGTCGCAGCCTGGTGCAGCAGGGGCAATGCGCTTTGAGGTGACACCCGAGGATCTGGTCATCCGTTTTGACCCAAACCACTTAAGACAGTTACTCACCAACCTCTGCCTCAATGGGTTGCGCCATGCCATGCCAGCGCGTGCCGCGCTTAAAGTACGACTCTTCGCCGGTATGATCGGCGAAGGACACGGCTATATTGATATTATCGATGCTGGCCCCGGGGTCGACGAGGCCAGACGCGCCAACATCTTCGAGCCGTTCTACACCACCGAGCATAAGGGGACCGGGCTTGGCCTCTACCTGGCACGGGAGCTGGCGGTCAGTAACCAGGCACAATTGCGCTACGAACCGACGGCAACCCAGGAGAGTCGTTTTCGCCTGCTATTCCGTACAGGTATGCTATAGCCATGACCAAACCGATATCTGATAAACGAACCGTGCTGATCGTTGACGATGAGCCGGATATCCTCGAGCTGCTGAGCCTGACCCTCACGCGCATGGGGGTAGCGAGTCAGTGCGCCGAGAATGTGCAACAGGCCAGGGAGCAACTGGGTAACAACCACTTCGACCTCTGCCTCACCGATATGCGCCTCCCTGACGGCAACGGCATAGACCTCATCCGCTACATGCAAGAGAACTATTCCAATATCCCGGTGGCGATGATCACCGCCCACGGCAACATGGATTCAGCCATCGAGGCACTCAAGGCCGGGGCTTTTGACTTCCTCAGCAAACCGGTGGAGCTGCAGCAACTGCGCGAACTGATCACCAGCGCCCTGCGCCTCAATGAGGATGAACGGCAGTGTCCGCAGCAACCGGGCACACTGCAACTGCTCGGCCAGTCGGCCAGCATCGAACATATCCGCAAGACCATCGGTAAACTGGCACGCAGCCAGGCTCCCGTCTATATCAGCGGCGAATCGGGTACCGGCAAAGAACTGGTGGCGCGACTGATACACTTGCAGGGCCCGCGCGCAAACGCCCCATTCATCGCCGTCAACTGCGGTGCGATCCCGGCAGACCTGATGGAGAGCGAGCTATTCGGCCACAAAAAAGGGAGCTTTACCGGTGCCTACAGTGACAAGGACGGCCTGTTCCAGGCCGCTAACGGCGGCACCTTGTTCCTTGACGAGGTGGCCGATCTGCCGCTGGAGATGCAGGTAAAGCTGCTGCGAGCCATTCAGGAAAAGGCGGTGCGCCCGGTCGGTGCGCAAAAAGAGCAACATGTCGATGTACGTATTCTCAGCGCCACCAATAAGGGACTGAACCAGGCAGTAGAAGAGGGTAAATTCCGCGAAGACCTCTTCTACCGTCTAAACGTTATTGAGTTACAGGTCCCACCACTGCGCGAGCGGCGTGAGGATATTCCCCTGCTGGTTGAACACTTTACCCGACATTTGGCTCAGGAGATGGGTATGGCCCAGCCAAAACTGAGTGATGAGGCAATGGAGACACTACGTATACATCCCTTCCCCGGCAACATACGAGAGCTGGAAAATATCCTCGAACGGGCCATGACCCTATGTGAAGGGAATACCATTCAACCGGAGGACTTGAGGCTTAACAAAGCCAGGTCAGATAACGCCCCCGATGAAAGTGTGGAATCACTCGGCCTTGAGGCCTATCTGGAGGGCATAGAGCGTAACTTGATCGATACTGCACTCAAAGAGTGCCAGCAGAATAAGACCGCCGCTGCAAAACAGCTGGGGATCAGCTTCCGCGCCCTGCGATACAGGCTGAAGAAGCTCGGCATGGAATAGTACTTTTGGTTATTCATCTGTTTTCCTGGCAGATATACCTTGACGAATATCAGTAAAATTTGTGACGATGCCGGGAGAGCGATTGACCAGGAACGTCACCCAAGTGACAAAATTTGTCACTTTTCTCGCACCACACCAATATGCAGATTTCCTGATGTAGCCTGTAAACAGTGCTATATCAAACATTGCCAATATCCAGAGCATAACTGGCGCTTGGCACGCAATCTGCTATAGCTATAGCTGACTATTTCACCCAGCGGAGATGGGTTCTGCGGGGAGACCGATAAACCAAACCCAGATGGAGAGATCGAAATGAAAAAAATGCAACAGGGTTTCACCCTTATCGAATTGATGATCGTGGTCGCGATCATCGGTATCCTTGCCGCCGTCGCACTGCCTGCTTATCAGGACTACAGCGTCCGAGCCAAATTGTCAGAGGTGGTCCTTGCTGGTAGCGCCTGCCGTACCGTGATTACCGAGGTATACCAAACGGCCTCCTCCGGTCCTGGTGCGGATAGCTGGGGCTGCGAAAGTGCTTCTGCTACATCCAAGTATGTCGCCAGTATTGCCACAAGTCTTGATGGGGTAGTAACGGTAACTGTTCAGGGCTTCACTGGTTCCTATGCGGGCCTCAACGGTGAAACTGTTACCTTGACCCCTCAAACCTCAGCTGGTGCGGCAATGACTGTAGCCGCGAACTTGGGGGATGCTGTGTATCAATGGAGCTGCACGTCGTCTGCTAACCTGACGAAGTATATGCCGGGTTCCTGTAAGTAATCGGTAACCGTTACAGCCATGGACCTGTTATAGATTGAATTCATCGTCTGAGCATCATGCTGTAACAATCAAGAGCGCGCCCCACAGGGGCGCGCTCTATTTTTATGCTATTGGTATATTCCTGTTCCTCCTTTCCTGGCACCTTCCTTACCACATTCCGCCATGGGTCTCCTTTCATCATGAAGTAACTGCCGCACTTGCGTTACTGGCAATTGCAACCGGAGTATTTTGCTTTTCAAAAGTAGAGAAAAACATTCCACTCTCCGCGGCATCTCTATTTTTATTCTGTCTTATACCGATTCCACTATTACAACTCATTGTCGGCACATACCATTTTTCTTCCGATGCATGGCTATCGATGCTCTACCTTACCGGCTTGTTCATTGCATTCATAACTGGCAAACAATTAACCCACGAACATGACAAAGAAACCATCACTGTAATTTTTTCGTGGCTCTTGGTTACAGCTTCGCTTTTATCTTCTTTTATGGCACTGCAACAGTGGCTTGGGAACACCGGACTCGGAATATGGTTGATGGACCAAAACCCTGCCGTGCCTCCGTACGCCAACATATCCCAGCCTAACCAACTCGCATCTTTACTGCTCATGGGAGTGGTATCCCTGCTTTATCTCTATGAAAAAGGGAGAATTAAGACATTTATTACAGCGGTAACGGCCCTTTTATTGTTCTATTGTATCGTTCTAACCAACTCAAGAACCTCGTTCCTGAGCCTGCTCACAATCTCTACACTGTTATTCTGGTACGGATCACGGATACAGTTACATATAAAAAAATCCACCATCGTCACCTGGATTACTGTCTATATACTGCTCTGGGCAGCACTCCCTGCCATTTATGACATTCTGTTACTTTCCCCCCCTGGAGAATCCGGCACATTGGCGGAAAAGACCATTAACGACACACGCTTCCCGATGTGGCTAGGATTTCTTGATGCCAGCATTCATGGTCCATTACTGGGCTACGGCTGGAACCAGGCTACCTATGCCCAGGCCGTTGCCGCACCATTTCATGCGCATACTGTTGCAGCACAGCAGACACATAATCTTGTTCTGGACATGCTGGTATGGAATGGTCCACTTATAGGAAGCCTGATAATTCTAGCCGTAGCCTGGTGGATATTGAGACTGTTTAGAGAAAAGCTGGGGCGTACTCGTCTATTTTTGATACTTATTCTGGTTCCCTTAGGTATTCACAGCCTTCTAGAGTACCCACACCACTACACCTATTTCCTCTTTCCCGTCGGGATCATCGCCGGCATGTTGGACAATTCCAGCGACCTGCGCCGTCTATCGATACCGCTACTTCCACTCCGGGTTTTATTGGTACTCAGCTTTGCCGTTGTTGGTTGGCTGGTCATGGAATACCAAAGTATTGAATCTGAATTCAGGGCTATGCGTTTTGAAGCCATGGGGTATGCACTCAGAACCGAAACACAGATAAAACCCGAGTTAGTATTCACCGGCCAACTTGCCCATTTTATCCAGTTCGCAAAGTCCGAAGCACATGAGGAAATGAGCGAACAGGAGCTGCAGGAAATGGAAGCGGTCGCACACCGTTATCTCTATTCACCCGCTTTATTCAGATATGCAATAGCACTCGGTTTAAACCATAAATATGATGAGGCGCGTCTGGAACTGCTATGTATTCGCCAGCTACATATAGCAAAACGGTATATCGAGGCTATCGAAGGCTGGAAGGCTATGGCAAAAAAATACCCGCAATTGAACAGGGTAGCCATACCGGAGTCGTTACCGGAAAAATACGGAAAATAGCAATCCTGGAATTATAAGACAGAGTATGGTGCCGACGAGAGGAATCGAACCTCCGACCTACTGATTACGAATCAGTTGCTCTACCAACTGAGCTACGTCGGCATGGTGAACATGCTGGTGCGTGATTATACTGACAGTTGGCCATATGTTCATATAGTTAGGTAAGCCGAGGGGGCTGACCACACATCCACTATCCGTTGTATCGTTAATAGCAGCCTGAATGATGTCCACTCAACAGCCAAAAACAAGCGTAACCGTCTGAATTTAATACAAATAGTGCGTGACATGGCGAAAAGTCACCTTTCATCCGTGAATCGCACCCAATTATCGTACCTGAATAGACATTAACCCCAGTGGCGCATATACATTGATCATGAAAAGAGAAGCCGGATTTACACTGATAGAACTGATGGTTACCGTGGCCGTGGCGCTCATTGCGATGCTGGTGGCAATACCCAGCTACACTCAGTTTGTACAAGAGAATCGAATGATCAGCCAGGCAAACAGCTTTGTCATCGCGGTGAATCTGGCGCGGAGTGAAGCGATAAAACGGAACGTCAATACCATTTTGTGTCCAACAGCCAATCGTACTGACTGTACAGCTGCAGGAGGCTGGGAACAGGGCTGGCTGTTGCTTGCAGATGCAGATGCTAGTGGAGGCGGCCAGTCTGCGGGGGACGTATTGCTCAAGGTGTTCCCCCCATTTGCAGGCTCGACAACGCTGAGAGGTGCTGGCGGAACCGGCTATACCAGCCTGATAATTTACACCCCTTCTGGGTCTGTCACTGCAAGCGGCGATCTTGTCGTCTGTGACGACAGAGGATTGGGGCATGCCAGAGGCATTGCGATTAGCCCAACCGGACGGCCGCAATTGATGCCCAACACAAGTATGACCGTACCATTCGTATCTTGTGCTGGCTGATCTCCTTTACCGAGATGGTGCTATGAAGATGAAATCGAAGCGACAATATGGTTTCTCCCTTATGGAGGTTCTGGTTGCTCTACTGATTCTCTCGGTAGGGCTGCTGGGGTTGGCTGGAATGCAGATAGCCGGACTACGCAGCGTGAGTAACTCAAGCTCTTATACCCAGGCGGTATTGGCATTGAATGACATGGCAGAGCGGATTCGCGCTAATCCAACTGCGGTAAAAGACAATGCATTTCTTAGTATAAGCTCTGCAGCAGACGTGGACTGTACTGTCATGCCAGCGCCTTACTGTAGTAGCTATTACGACACCGGCACTTCTTCGGGGATAACAGGAGTAAGTTGCAGCCCTGCGGAACTTGTCACTTACGATCTAAATGTCTGGTTCTGTGGTGAGGCAACCATCGCAGATGGTTCAGCTCGCACTGGCGCACTATCCGGTAGCTTGCCTGGAGCAAGTTTCACCATTTCCTGTACTGACATTGATACAACGGATGCTGATGCTTGCACTGCTGGTTCAACACACGACATCGTTATCAGCTGGAATGAAAGAAACGCGGACAATCGCACCAACGCAGGTGCTGCAATCGCACGAAACATTCGGATGACCATACAGCCATGAGACACACACAAACCATATCATGTAGAAAATCTACTCGAGGTTTTACTATCGTCGAAATCATGGTCGCTCTGACGATAAGCATGATATTGCTGTTTGGCGTTATTAATATCTTTCTCGCCAGCAAGCGCTCCTATACCTTGCAAAATGGTGCTGCCCGGTTGCAAGAGAATGCCCGCTTCGCCCTGCACATTATGGAAAGGAGCATCAGCATGGCAGGGCTTGATCGTGCTCTTCCAGCACCATCTACAGGGACAGATTATAAAGACGCCTTTGTAGTTGGAGCCGCAGCCACCGCCGACAACATTGCAGAAAATACTGCTGCGAAATATGGTTTCACTACTGCTTTAGGTAAAGCCAGCGACTCTATTGAAGTGGTCTATACCTCGGCCACAGATTGCCTGGGCAACGCAGCCCCCGGAAGCGAGGCCAATGACCTGTTTTATATCGCTACAGATACCACAACATTGATGTGCCTTGGCAATGGCAACGTTACCCCCCAACCACTTGTGGACGGAATTGAAAACATGCAAATCCTTTATGGCCAGGATACTACCGGGGGTCTTAGCGGTGGGCCGGATGGTATAGCCGACCAGTATCTTCCAGCTGGAAGCGTCACGCAATGGACCGATAGTGCAACGGGAGGAATCGCCAGTGTGCGGGTCTCTCTACTGGTCAGTACGGTTGATGAAGTAAACACCGCAATTGATGGTAATACATACAATTTATTAGATGCCCCAACACTAGGGCCATTTAGCGACAAATTGTCACGACGGATTTTTACCCGGACGATCCTGCTTCGCAACTATTCCAACAGACAATAATTGAGAGAGCCGTACACAGGATACAGCCATGAAAAGTCCACATAGTCAACAAGGCGCCACACTGATAATCAGCATGCTAATTTTGCTGGTCCTGACTGTTTTGGGAATTTCTTCGATGAGCAATTCCAGTCTGGAGACAAACATGGCACACAACTTCCGTCTGGATAACGCTGCATTCCACATTGCCGAGTCTAGCATTGATACCATCGTTACCCGGGCAGATGCAGGTACACCATCTGCGCCAAACCCGGCCTATGTGGCCGCCAATGATGTTATCAAGAGAATACTCGATAACGCTGGTGCCACTCAAACAGAAACTTATAACGAGACCGTACTGGACCCTAATCAATACCTGGGTGACGTAACACCCGCAGCCACCGCGACTGTTTCTGAAGTGCGGTATAGGCCCGAAAACTGCGCTGGACTGAGCGGAGCCTGCATGGAATATAGCATTACTGTTAGGGCTGGCATTACTGGCACATCGGCAACAGCTACCCACGTACAGATCATCAGCTTACCAGTGCCAAAACGTTAACCCCTTGAGTTATAAAGTGGAGAAACTCGATATGACACGCAAACTGCTTATACTTGGCACCCTGCTCTGCATCATCGGTTATGCCTCTGAAGTGGCTGCGGTCCCGCGTATTATCGGACAGGCAGAAGACGGGGTTGAGGCAGATAAGATCACCATCTCCTTCAGCAAGGATAGAAAAACGGGGATGGTAAATGTTGAACGCTGCCGACTTTGTCCGTTACAGCTGGAAATTGATGAAAGCACTTCATTCTTTTTCAAGAATAAACCGATTAGTCGGTCTGAGGCTGAAACGCACTCTGGCAAGTCAGGCGCTATCTTCTTTAACGAGCGCCACACAAACCGAATTCGCTGGTGGGTACGCTGACACCTACCGTTACAGGGCAATACTGACATCACTGCACGCAAAACGAGGTGCGATATGAACACTAACAAATTTATTAAACTGACGCTTGCTACGGTCGCCATTTGCACAATGGGTGCTATCTCTCCTCTGCTTGCGGATGACATTGAGGTCTATGTCAGCCCTAACCTGAACAATACTGTCAGGCCAAACATTGTTTTCATCATCGACACCTCGGGCAGTATGGACAACACCGTTACCATGGTAACGGGTAGCTATGATCCTAATGTTACATACACCGGAACTTGCACCAGCGACAAAGTCTACTGGAGCAGCAACGGCAATCCTCCCAGTTGCGGCACAAGCAATTACTTTAACAAAACCTCTTTAACCTGTAACGATGCTGATACCCCCTTGTTTGGTACCTCTGGCAGTGGCTTTTATGTAGGCCGTTTGGCGCGCTACAGAACAAGTAAAAATCAATGGCGCAGTTTTAGCAACAACGATCACTCATCCCTAGTTGAGTGTCAGGCTGACTTTGGCGTACATGGCGAAACAGCTGCGTCGACTGACTTATATCCGGCCGATGGTGGGCCATGGCAGGCCAGCAGCACTGGCGCCATTGCGTGGGCTGGCACCGGTAGTACCTATACCCTGTACAGTGCCAACTATATGAACTTCTTAACCGCACCGGGAAGCACAACAACGAAAACACGCCTTCAGATTGTGCAGGAGGTGTTCAGTGAACTAATGGACAGCATCTCGAATGTGAATATTGCCGTAATGCGTTATAGCCAAAATGGCTCTGGTGGCTATTTTTCTATGCCGATGCAGCAATTAACGGCGGCCAACCGCCAGAGCTACAAAGACTCCGTTAACGCCTTCACCGCTCAAGGCGACACGCCGCTGGCTGAGACCATGTATGAAGCATACCTGTTTTATAGTGGCGCAGCTGTAGATTATGGCGACTCAAGTACACCCAGTACTAACGTAGCCGGTGTTCTTGACCCATCAGACACCACCAAATATAAGAGCCCAATAGGGTACCAGTGCCAGAAGAACTTCGTCATACTTCTCACCGACGGCGCCCCAAATGGCGACTACGAAGCAGATACCAGTATTACGGCACTCCCGAATTTCTCATCCGTTACCGGTAGTACCACATGTTCAGGCAACTGTCTGGATGAGTTGACGAAGGTGATGTATCAAAACGACTGTAATGCTTCTTTGCTGACCACCCAGAATGTCATCACCTATACCATTGGTTTTACCACTAACCAGACGCTGCTAAGTAGCGCAGCGAGTAACGGTGGCGGCTCCTATTACACCGCAGATGACACGGCCGGTCTGACAAATGCCTTCACGTCCATCATCACCGATATTCTGGCTATCAATACCACCTTTACCGCACCGGCTGTTTCAGTAAACGCCTTCAACCGTTCCTACCATAATGAAGAGCTGTACTACGCGTTGTTCCGCCCCAATGCACGTCCGAAATGGACCGGCAACATCAAGCGTTATAAATTCTGGGATGGAGGAACATCTGGGGATCCAGTCGCCGTGCGTGACGTAAACAATGCAATTGCCGTTGACCCCAATACAGGCTTTACCTACGCCTCATCGAAAAGCTGGTGGACGTTAGCTGCAGACGCACCGGATGGAGATCTGGTTGGGAAAGGTGGAGCAGCGGGCATGCTTTCCACGACCAGGAACACCTATACCTACACCGGCAGCAATTCCAATCTGACTCACGCAACTAACGCGTTGAGTGCGTCTAATGCTGCCCCGTCTGGTGCAATAACCAAGACGATGATGGGTAACGCCAGCATGACCGATACCGAGCTTACAAATTACCTGTCATGGATTCACGGCACCGATATTCAGGATGATAATTCAGATGGTGTATTCACCGATGCACGGCGTTTCATAGCTGACCCTCTCCATGCGCAACCGGTGTTAATCACCTATGGCGGAACAACCAACGCTCCCGACACCACGCTCTTTGCCGCAACCAATGAAGGTTATCTCCATGCCATCAATACCTCTGATGGCACTGAGTACTTTGCCTTCATGCCCCAGGAGCTGTTACCCAATATTGCAACACTCTATACGGATTCATCCGCTGTCAATCATGTATACGGTCTGGATGGACCTCTGACATACTGGTTTAATGATGCGAACGATAATGGCAAGTTATACGATACAACTCCGACCCTGGATACAGACGAATTCCTTTATCTATATCAGGGCATGCGCCGTGGTGGGAATTCCTATTACGCATTGAACGTAACAGACCGCAGCACTCCATTATTTAAATGGAAAATCACCGGGGGTGCAGGAGGCACAACCGGCTTTGTCGAATTAGCGCAGACCTGGTCATCCATGACCAAGGGTAAGATTAAATTTAACAGCACCGATCGTGATGTCCTGATCTTTGGTGGTGGTTATGACACAGCTCAGGATGGTAACTCTCTGGCAGCAGATGATAGCGTTGGCCGCGCCATTTATATGGTAGATGCTGATACAGGGGCCAAGATATGGGAGGCGGGACCAAGCACCTCTGCGGATACGGTCAATCTCACTGTGGACGACATGACCAACAGCATTCCCTCGGATGTCAAGGTAATGGACACAGATGGCGATGGTTATAGCGACCGCATGTATGTAGGCGACATGCGCGGTCAAATCTGGCGCTTTGACATCGACAACGCAGGAGACTTCAGTTCTGCTGACAGCCTGGTTACTGGTGGCGTCATCGCGAGACTGGGCGGGAGCACCGCAGCCGATAATCGGCGCTTCTACTACACTCCCCAGGTCGTACTCTCGCAAGATCGCTCATACTACGCGATTGTTATCGGCTCGGGTTATCGCGCACACCCAACAGACACGGCCATTCATGATGCATTTTTCATGATCCGGGATACCAATCTCAGTCCAATTTCGTCCTATCTCTATGTCGATTCTGACAATGATGGAACAAACGATAGCGTGATTACACTAAGCTCGTTGTATGATGCTACTCTGAATATAATTGGTAATACGTCGACAACCGCAAATCAAAGAAAGACAGAAAACACCACACTTGCAGGCAAGCATGGCTGGTACTTCTGGCTGAATGAAGGTAACCCGGCTGATAGCACCACATTTATCGGTGAGAAGGTTACGGATACAGCGCTGGTACTGAACAACACGATTATGTTCTCTACCTTCACTCCTGTTGCAGCCGCATCCGCCTCCTGTGCGCCCAGTCAGGGAAGGGGCTTGCAATTCGAGGTCAATCTCCGAGATGCGACACCTACTTACGACTATAATGGAGACGGCGAATATAGCCGGGCTGACAGGATTGCGCAGGAAATTGTCGGCGGCAGCCTGCCACCGAAACCTGTGGATATCTTCACGCCAGATTGCCCGTCAGGTATTGCCATCTGCGTCGGTATGACCTGTAAATGTTCTGAGTTGAAGCGTACCCCGAAAAAAGAGCGGTGGTCGCAACAATAATGATCAATGCGAACAATATTCTACTGTGGAGGCCTATGTGAAAAAGCGCGAGATCGGTTTCACATTGATTGAGTTGATGATCGCTGTGGCGATAATTGGAATTCTTATCGCTATCGCTTATCCCTCATACAGGGGTCATGTAGAGAGGACACATCGAGACATGGCCAAGGCCGCTTTGCAGCAGTTTGCCAGTGCTATGGAAAGGCACTACATGACAAACAACTCATATTTGGGTGCTGGCACAGCGAATAATAATGGTGGTAATGCTAATAGCGCCGGAGCACCTGCGGCTGCGGTATTCCCAAGTGCTGCTCCCCTGGATGGCACCGACAAATTTTACGACCTTACTATAGAGGGTGAGTCCACTGCTACCAGCTATACCCTTAGGGCAACTCCCAGAGCGATCCTGCCCAACGAGGGCTACCTGGAACTACTGTCTACTGGGGTACGCCGTTGGGACAGAAACAATGACGGTGATACGGCGGATGCAAACGAAACCAGTTGGGATTAGTCGTCGGCAGTAAAAACTATTCAGCTACTGCAACACCCTGGGCAACGGGAAGATCACCTCTTCCCGTTGCCCTTTTTCTTCTACCACCTGCTCCACTCCCCACTGCTGTAACCGCTCAATCACTGCCTTTACCAGTATCTCGGGCGCTGAGGCTCCGGCACTGATACCAATTTTTGCGACACCTTCAAACCACTGCTGCTGCAGATCCTCTGCTGTATCGATGAGGTAGGCCGGTTTGCCAAGACGACTGGCCAGTTCACGAAGGCGGTTGGAGTTGGAGCTGTTAGGGGAACCAACCACCAGCACCAAGTCGCTGGTTTCGGCCAGTTGGCGCACCGCATCCTGGCGGTTTTGGGTGGCGTAGCAGATGTCGTCCTTCTTTGGCCCGACAATTTTGGGAAAGCGTTGCTTGAGAGTATTGATGATCTCGCGGGCATCGTCCACGGAGAGGGTGGTCTGGGTGACGTAGGCTAACTCGTCGGGATGTTTCACCGTCAGTGACTGTACATCGTCACCGTTTTCCACCAGATAGATCCCGCCGCCAGCACTCGCATCATACTGTCCCATCGTTCCCTCCACTTCCGGGTGACCGGCGTGCCCGATGAGGATCACCTCGCGGCCATCACGGGCGTGGCGTGCTACCGCCATGTGTACCTTGGTTACCAGCGGGCAGGTGGCATCATAGACCTTGAGACCGCGCTGCTCCGCCTCGCGGCGTACTGCCTGGGAGACGCCATGGGCACTGAAGATCAGGGTGGCACCGTCAGGTACCTCGTCCAGCTCCTCGACAAACACCGCACCATTCTCCCGCAGACAGTCCACCACATAACGGTTGTGTACCACCTCATGGCGTACATAGATAGGAGCGCCGAACAGTTCAAGGGCACGCTCGACGATGGCAATGGCGCGGTCGACGCCGGCACAGAATCCACGGGGGTTGGCGAGTTGAACCTGCATGCTATTAATTTTCTACCGAGATTATTTCTACTTCAAAATCCAGTCGGTGGCCCGAGAAGGGGTGATTGAAATCCACCATCACCTCATCCTCACCGACCTCGGTGATCATCCCCGGCAGTTCGCCGCCACCCTCCATACTAAATCCGACCACCATCCCTTCTTCCAGCTCCATCTCGGGATCGAAATCGCTAAGTGGCATGCGATGGATATTGGCAGTGTCCTTATAGCCAAAGGCATGATCCGGTTCGACGACGATGGTTTCATGATCGCCCGTATTCAAACCCAACAGGTACTGCTCCAGGCCCGGTGAGAGGGTGCCATCACCCATGGCAAAGGCGATAGGCTCATTATCCTCCCAGGTGGAGTCAGCGATGGTGCCGTCCTCGAGGATGATGCGGTAGTGCAATATGACTTTGCTCTCTGAACCGATGATGCTCATGATTTCTCACCGCGCAGGCTGTCGATGATCAGCATTACCACGCCGATAAAGATGGCGGAGTCGGCCACGTTAAAGGCGGGCCAGTGCCACTTGTCGTAATAGACATCGACAAAGTCGATGACATATCCGAGATAGAGTCGGTCGATCAGGTTTCCAAGTGCACCGCCCAGTACCAGCGCCAGGGCGATAGCCAGCCAGCGTTCACTGCGATTCAGGCGCCGCATCCAGAGCAGTAACACTGCACTGACAACCAGGGCAATAAACGCAAACAGCCAACGCTGCCAGCCGCCGGCCTGATTGAGGAAACTGAAGGCCGCACCGGTATTGAACATCAGGGTCAGATTAAACGACGGCAGGATAGCAAGCGGATCACCATAACTTAGCGCCGAACTGGCCCACAGCTTGGTCAGCTGATCCAGTACGATCACCAGCAGTGAAAGCCAGAGCCACTTCAGCATGCGGTTACTGCCACCAAGGAGTTCCTCAAGAATGGTCACACTCACTCCCACTCAGGCAAAACGGCGCTGTTCGCCATCCCCGTCAACATTCTCCACGCAGCGACCGCAAAGCTCCGGATGCTCTGCATGACTCCCCACCTCTTCACGATAGTGCCAGCAACGGGTGCATTTCTGATACGGGCTGGCAGAGACCGCCACCCAGATCTCGTCGCCATTCTCCAGGGTGTAGTGCATCGCCTCGGCCGGTGGCTCGTTGATGACCTTTTCGATGGACGCAGTCGAGGTGATCATTACAAAACGCAATTCGTCTTCCAGTTTCGCCAGACGCTGATAAATTTCGCTGCCGCAATAGAGAGTCACCTCGGCCTGCAGGTTGGCGCCGATCTCACCCGCGTTACGCAACCGTTCCAGTTCGCGGTTTACCGCGTCGCGTACCTCCATCACCTGGCCCCAGTACTCCAGCCCCATCTCACCCTGTTTCAGGGTCGGGAACTCGTACCAGGTGGCAAGGAATACCGACTCACTATGCGCGCCGGGCAGTGCCTGCCAGATCTCCTCGGCGGTAAAGCTGAGGATCGGCGCCAGCCAGCGGCTCATTGCTTCGGCGATATGGTAGATCGCCGTCTGTGCCGAGCGGCGTGCACGGGAGTCAGCCTGGGTGGTGTACTGGCGATCCTTGATCACGTCGAGATAGAAAGAGCCCATATCGACTGAACAGAAGTTATGCACCTTCTGGTAGATCTGATGGAATTCGTAGTTGTCGTAGGCGGGTAGCAGTTCATCCTGCAACTGCTGGGCACGGGCCACTGCCCAGGCATCCAGCGCCAGTAACTCATCCGCTGCAACAAGGTTCTGCGCCGGATCGAAACCGGCCAGATTGGCCAGCAGGAAACGGGCAGTGTTACGGATACGACGATAGGCATCGGCGGTGCGCTTCAGCACCTCGTCGGAATAGGTCATCTCGTAGCGGTAATCGGTGGAGGCGATCCAGAGACGCAGGATGTCGGCTCCCAGATTTTTCGCCACCTTCTCCGGCTCTACCCCGTTGCCCTGAGACTTGGACATCTTGTAGCCCTTGGCATCCACGGTGAAACCGTGAGTGAGGACAGCCTTGTAGGGTGCCTTACCGGTCATCGCCACAGCACTCAGCAGCGACGACTGGAACCAGCCGCGGTGTTGGTCCGAACCTTCCAGATAGAGATCCGCCGGACGGTGCAGACCCTCGCGACGCTCCAGCACCGCCTGGTGGGTAACACCGGAATCGAACCAGACATCCAGGGTATCGGGCACCTTGTCGTAATCCTTCGCCTCAGCGCCGAGCAGTTCGGCAGGGTCGAGGTTGAACCAGGCATCAATGCCCTTCTCTTCCACCCGCTGTGCCACCTGTTCGATCAGCTCGGCACTCTTCGGATGCAGCTCGCCACTCACCTTGTGGGTAAACAGGGCGATGGGCACACCCCAGGTACGTTGACGCGAGATACACCAGTCGGGACGCCCCTGCACCATGCCTTCGATACGGGCCTGACCCCAATCCGGGATCCAGCCATTCTGTTCACCGATGGTTTTGATCTCCTCCATCGCCGCGGCACGCAGACCGTTTTGATCCATGGAGATGAACCACTGCGGTGTGGCGCGGAAGATGATCGGGGTGTGGTGTCGCCAGCAGTGCGGATAGCTATGTTTTAATGCCTCCACATGCAGCAACTTGCCGCGCTCCTTGAGCACCTCCAGCACTGCATCGTTGGCCTTGAACACATGCTGCCCTTCGAACAACTCGGTGCCGGGCAGGAACTTACCATCACCACCCACCGGGTTATCCACCTTGAGGCCGTAACGTTGACCGACAACGAAGTCCTCCTGACCATGACCCGGGGCAGTGTGTACCGCGCCGGTACCGGCTTCGAGGGTAACGTGCTCGCCGAGGATCACCGGCACCTCACGCTTGTAGAAGGGGTGTTGCAGTTTCAACCCTTCAAGATCGGCACCGCTGGCATAGGCGATCACGCGATACTCATCGATCCCGTAACGGGCCATCGCGTCTTTCAACAGCCCCTCGGCCAGTAGCAGTCGTTCCGCACCGTGCTCGCCGTTGCACTGCACCAGGGCATACTCCAGATCGGAGTTAAGTGCGACCGCCTGGTTGGCAGGCAGGGTCCACGGGGTGGTGGTCCAGATCACCACAGAGATCGGCCCCTCGCCGGGATGGTCCTGATCCTTGCGCACCCGGCTCAACAACGCCTCGTCATCGAGCACCTCGAAGCGCACGTCGATGGCCGGGGATTTCTTGTCTTCGTACTCCACCTCAGCCTCAGCCAACGCCGAACCGCAATCGGTACACCAGTGCACCGGCTTGGAGCCTTTGTGCAGGTGACCCTTGGCGATGATCTTGCCAAGGCTACGAATAATATCCGCTTCGAATTTAAAATCCATGGTGAGATAGGGATTGTCCCAGTCACCCAGCACCAGCATCCGCTTGAAACCCTCACGCTGGGCATCCACCTGACTCGCAGCATAGTCACGACAGGCATCACGGAATTTGTTCGCATCCACCTTCACCCCGGCCTTGCCCAGCTTCTTCTCCACCTGCAACTCGATAGGCAGGCCGTGACAATCCCAGCCCGGCACATAGGGGGCATCGAAACCGCTCAGGGTTTTAGCTTTAACGATAATATCCTTAAGCACCTTGTTGACCGCATGCCCCAGGTGGATCTCACCATTAGCATAGGGCGGGCCATCGTGCAGGATAAACTTCTCCCGCCCCTCGCCAGCGGCGCGCAGCTTGCCGTAGAGATCGTTTTCCTGCCAACGCTTCAATAACTCCGGCTCACGCTGGGCAAGATTGCCACGCATGGGAAAGTCGGTCTCTGGCAGGTTCAAGGTATGCTTGTAATCAGTCACTGTTGTTACCTATAAAAAAACAGATTCACCGCCAATTGGCGGACATTCACTATTTTCGCGCCTTGGCGCTGAAATATTCCCGTGCCTGCTGCGCATCAAGCATTATCTGCGCCTTCAATGCGTCAAAAGAGTCGAAGCGCCGCTCCTCACGGATACGTTGCAGAAAATCCACGACCACATACTCGCCGTAGATATCGGCAGAAAAATCGAACAGGTGCACCTCCAGCAGGGAGCGGGTGCCATCGATCGTCGGCCGGGTGCCGACATTGGCCACCCCCGGCACCGGTTCACCTTCGATGCCAAACACCTCCACCGCGAACACACCATCCACCGGGGTCTTTTTGCGGTGCAAAAAGATATTGGCGGTGGGAAAACCGATGGTGCGTCCCAGCTTATTACCGTGGGCAACCCGGCCACACATACGGTAGGGACGACCCAACAACTGCTCGGCCAGAGCAAGATCACCGACCTGTAGCGCCTCGCGAATACGGGTACTGCTCACCCGGCTGCCGCCGATCTCGAAGGTGTGCATGGTCACCACCTCGAAGCCATGTTTGGCACCCGCCCGCTGCAACATGGCGAAGTCACCGCGCCGCCCCTTGCCGAAGCGAAAGTCGTCACCCACCACCAGGTAGCGCACACCGAGTCCATCGACCAGCACGCGCTGGATAAATGCCTCCGCCTCCATCTCTGCCAGCCGACGGTTAAACGGCAGACAGAGCACCCGCTCCACCGAAT
>JBNKBG010000037.1:0-23753 GCA_050287105.1 Thiohalomonadaceae bacterium | reverse complement strand
CGTAGGACCCTAACGCCCCACGAAAGCAGCGCTTGCCGTTGGCAATACTGCGCGGATACTCCTTTTCCATACTTTTGGGGATGCACCATTCGATGCCGTCCGGGTCATGTACCTTCCAGCGGACATGATAGGTACCCGGTTCGGTGTAGTAGCAGTTGCCCCCTTTCTCTTCCGGCAGGCAGCGATCCATGCCCAGTGCAACCCGGGTCTTGAAGATCACTTTCTTGCTGCGCTCTCTCTCTTCGATCACCTTCAATTCGAAGGTCGATTTATTCACTTCAACGTAGCGTACGATGCCGTCGGGCCGGTTAGAAGGGGGAGGGTGGTCCTTGTCGGTGTAGGTCGCCTCAATGTAGTGGGTATTGATCCAGAGTGGGGAGTCCATCGGTTGCCAGCTCCCTTGCGGGAAATAACCCGTCACGCGTACCCAGCCACCCTCTGCTACATTTGATGTGAACAGGTGGCCGCTGTTCCAGATGTCGACGATGCGCCCATCCGGCTTCTCCCGCAAAACGGCCATGGTGGTCAGGCGATAGGTCAGCGCAGGCGCACCGTGATCCGTGCCGGGCGCACTGGCCAGCAGGGGCGCTGGGAGCAGGAGCAGGATGGCAAGTGCGGCGCGGTACATGGAATGGCGATACCTGATGGTTGTTTCTAAAGATTCTAACAACTAAATGTCATGGTTCAAATATGGACGCTAAGCAATTGAATTAAATGTAGTTGTGATATGGAGGTCTAGATGAGCGCGATTATCGAAATGTTGGGAGACGAGGCGAGTTATCTGCTGGAGCATCAGTGCAAGGGGATTCCCGCCTCCATGCTGCATCTGCCGGGCAGCGACTACGTTAGTCGGGTAATGGCTGAGAAGGATCGTCCCCCTGCGGTACTGCGCAATATGCAGCTCCTGTTCAATACCGGACGGCTGGCTGGTAGCGGCTACATGTCGCTGTTGCCGGTGGATCAGGGGGTGGAACACTCCGCCGGGGCGTCGTTTGCTCCCAACCCTGCCTTCTTTGATCCCGCAGCTATCTGTGAGCTGGCCATTGAGGGAGGGTGTAATGCGGTCGCCTCGACCCTGGGTGTCCTCGGCTCCGTATCCCGTCGTTATGCGCACAAAATTCCCTTTCTGGTCAAAATTAACCACAACGAACTGCTCACCTATCCCAATATCTTCGACCAGACCCTTTTCGCCTCGGTGGATCAGGCCTTCGATCTGGGTGCGGTGGCGGTAGGTGCAACGATCTATTTCGGTTCCGAAGAGTCGCGCAGGCAGGTGATGGAGGTGAGCGAGGCGTTTGCCCACGCCCATGAACTGGGAATGGTAACCGTACTTTGGGCTTATCTGCGTAATAACGCCTTTAAGCATGAGGGGGTCGATTACCATGAAAGCGCTGATTTGACCGGACAGGGGAATCATCTGGCAGTAACGATCAACGCTGATATCGTGAAACAGAAGCAGGCGACCAATAATGGTGGCTATAACGCTATCGGTTTTGGCAAGACCCACCCCAGGGTCTACTCGGAACTGACCAGTGATCACCCTGTCGATCTGGTGCGTTACCAGGTGGCCAACTGTTACATGGGCAGGGTGGGGATGATCAACTCCGGAGGCCCCTCAGGCAAGGACGACCTGCATCAGGCGGTACGCACCGCGGTGATCAATAAACGTGCCGGGGGTATGGGGTTGATCTCCGGACGTAAGGCGTTCCAGAAGCCGATGGCTGAAGGTGTAAAGCTGCTAAACAGTATTCAGGATGTCTATCTCGATAAAGAGATTGATATCGCCTGAATGTTCAGAGCGGCAACGTGGGTTGCTTCAGAAGTTGCTGGATCGCCTCCATCAGGTCGTCCATCTCCTCCTGGAATTTTTCTGACTCTCCGCACTTGAGGCAGGACTCAAAAGACTCCGTTGCCGCCTTTAATGCCGGTACGCCACAGTAGGTGGCCGAGCCATGCAGCTTATGGACGCTGGCTTTAAGGTTGGCAATATCGTTGTCGTTGTAGAGTGCGGGAAGTTTTTCCAGATAAAGCGGCAACTCCTTTTGCAGCATCTGATAGAGGTCTCTGGCGAGGTCTGCATTTCCGCCGACCCGTTCCAGTGCAAGAGCTGCGTCGACTACCTTATATTGTGAACTCATCCCTGTGTTCCTTTGCGATAATTATTTTTGTAGGTTATAGGACATAATCTATTCTTAATCGTCATTCGATTCAAGGACGTTTATACTTGTATTTGTTAATCCTTTGATAAAAATCACACTAGGGCAATTCATGACATTTCCCACCATTGAATCATACATCGGCAACACACCGTTGGTGCGTCTACAGCGCCTCACCGGGGAGAGCAGTAATACTATTCTGGTGAAGCTGGAGGGTAATAATCCTGCGGGCTCGGTAAAAGATAGACCCGCCATGTCGATGATTCAACACGCGGAGCAGCGCGGTGAGATCAAACCGGGCGACACCCTGATTGAAGCGACCTCAGGCAATACCGGCATCGCCCTGGCGATGGCCGCTGCGATCAAGGGTTATCGCATGATTCTGATCATGCCGGAAAACATGAGCCTGGAGCGTCGTGCCTCCATGCGCGCCTACGGTGCGGAACTGGTGATTGTCAGCCGTGAGCAGGGCATGGAAGGGGCACGGGATCTGGCAAAACAGATGGAGGCGGAGGGCAAGGGAAAGGTGCTGGATCAGTTCGGCAATCAGGACAACCCGTTGGCCCATTACGAAACGACGGGCCCGGAGATCTGGCGTGATACCGAACACAAGGTCACTCACTTTGTTAGCGCCATGGGTACCACCGGTACCATTATGGGGACCTCGCGCTACCTGAAAGAGGTCAATCCGGCGATTCAGATCGTCGGCGTGCAACCAGCCGAAGGAGCCAGTATCCCTGGTATCCGTCGCTGGCCCAAGGAGTACCTGCCAACCATCTTCGACGCCAGTCGTGTCGACCGTACCATTGATGTGGACCAGCAATCGGCGGAAAACATCACCCGACGCCTGGCGGCGGAAGAGGGCATCTTCTGCGGTATCTCATCAGGTGGAGCCGTAGCTGCGGCGCTGAAACTGTCGCAGGAGGTGGAAAACGCGGTGATTGTCACCATCATCTGCGACCGAGGTGATCGTTATCTTTCCACTGGTGTATTTCCTGCCGAATAAATGTAACCGCCAAGTACGCGAAGTACGCAAAGTTTCTACGTCAATGTAATAAGTCTTACTTGGCGCGACTTTGCGTACTTGGCGGTTAATTTTCACTCAGTTAATTAGAGGATTCATGGCTAGACGACGTAAACGCCCGCAAATGCCCACCGACCCGGTTCGGGTCACTATTGATGACCTCTCCCACGACGGTCGAGGCGTAGCACATATCGACGGTAAAACGATATTTATTGAAGGCGCGCTGAAAGGCGAAGAGGTGAGTTTCCTCTACGTGGAGAAGAAGCGCAGCTACGACGTCGGTGTGGCACAGGAGATACATAAGGCTGCTGCCGAACGGGTAGAGCCGAAATGTGCCGTATTCGGTATCTGTGGCGGTTGCGCCATGCAGCACATGAGCGCCGAGGCGCAGATCCTCGCCAAGCAGGAGGTGTTGCTGGAAAACTTTGAGCGTATCGGTAAGGTGAAACCCGCAGAGGTATTACCACCGCTGACTGGTCCCTCCTGGGGTTACCGGCGCAAGGCACGTATGGGTGCGCGTTATGTCGACAAAAAAGAACGCACATTGATCGGTTTTCGCGAAAAGCGCAAACCCTACATCGTCGATATGCAACGCTGTGAGGTTTTGCATCCCAGCGTTGGTGAGCATCTCGAAGAGTTGCAACAACTTGTCGCCTCGCTTGAAGCAAGACGTGAGATCGCACAACTCGAAGTGGCGGTGGACGATACCCAGACCGCACTGGTGTTTCGCAACATGAAGCCGTTAAGTGAGGCGGATCAGGCCAAACTGATCACCTTTGCCAAGCAGCATGATCTGCGTTTCTTCCTGCAACCGGCAGGCCCTGACAGTGTCACACCACTCTGGCCGGAACAGACTCAGTTGAGTTACGCCCTGCCCGAATTCGATGTGCACTTCAATTTCACCCCTAACGGCTTTACCCAGGTGAATACCGACATCAACCGCAAGATGGTGCCCTGTGCTATCGAGCTGCTTGAAGTGCAGCCCGATGAGCGGGTGCTGGATCTATTTTGCGGGGTCGGCAACTTCACCCTGCCACTGGCACGCCGCGCGAAGGAAGTGGTTGGTGTCGAGGGCCTGGAAGTGCTGGTGCGTCGTGCGCGGGAGAATGCCGAACTCAACGCGATAGACAACGTAGAGTTCCATGTCGCTGACCTGGCGAAAGAGGTGGAACTTCTGCCATGGTGGTCGCAGGGCTTCGATAAAGTGCTGCTCGATCCGGCCCGGGACGGGGCGATGGAGGCGATCCCGCATATCGCCAAACTGGGTGTGAAGCGTATTGTCTATGTTTCCTGTAACCCGGCTACACTGGCGCGGGATGCCGGGCTGCTGGTTAACGAGTACGGCTACACATTGGCAAAGGCAGGAGTGATGGATATGTTTCCGCATACGGCGCATGTAGAATCTATTGCACTGTTTGTGAAGGGCTAGCACGAAATTATATTGATGTCGAAGCGATATTATCTGTTGACTAGCGTAAATAGGCATATTTGAGCAAGTTAAACAAGGAAAGATATGAGTTATATACTTGAAAGTAGCCTTGAGGCTGAGCGCCTAGAAAAACAAGCACTACAAAAAAACTATTCAATAGAGTCAGAATTAAAGTGTATCGATATTCGCGATGGCATGTCGGTGCTCGATGCTGGATGTGGGACTGGCGTTCTGAGTCGTTATTTGTGCGATAACAATTCCATCGATTCATATGCTTGTGATAACAGTGTATTAAGGCTGGAACAAGCAAAGAAGTTAAGTGATGGATATGATATCAATTACTTCGAAAGTGATTTAAATGAAATAGATTTATCAAAAGGGAATGTGGATTTCGTAGTGTGCAGGTACGTGTTTGAATATTTGTCAAATCCTGTGTCGGTCTGTTGTGAATTTAAAAGAATTCTGAGTGATGATGGTAAGGTTTGTTTGATTGACCTTGATGGCGTCTTCGCAAACATATATTCGGGTGATATTGAGTTGGAGTCCATGCTTGAGTTGTTGCGGGTTGGTGTACCAAATCTTGATGTGTATGTTGGAAGAAAACTCCCATCGTTTTTGGTTTCTGCTGGGTTTCATGATGTGCGCTGGGATGTAAGTGTTGAAGTGTTTCAAGGTGATGAGCTTGAGTTGGAAATTGAAAATAGTGCACAGAGAATTGAGCAAGCTATGCCTTTGATCGACGAGGTGTTTGGTGCGCGATCAAGTGAGTTTTGCGAACGATACATGCGTGCCTTGAGAGTACGTGGGGCTACTTTATTTATGAATAAATTCATTGTTACCGGTAGAAAATGACGGGAGCTTCTTACAAGATTGTGGTCATTGAGAGACCATATGATACCTATGAAAATAATCCGGAAGTTAGAGAGATGATCTCTAGAATATGGAGGATGCGGCTTATGGGTTATAAAAGCGTGTATCCATATGGGGTTCTACCTATAGATAGTAATGACTGGTTTGCTAACCATGTTGTGTTATGCAAAGTTGATGATGCAGGTGTTTATCCTATAACGGGGTTCAAATCAATCACAAAAGGAACAGTAGATAAGGTTGGTCAGGATTTCTCATTTTATAGTCACCTGATTGGTGATAATTCTGCAAACGTAATTGAGTCTTCAAAACTTTGGGTGAAAGAGGTCTCTGAGGCTGGTGAAACCGCATATCAGGGTGGTTGGACAATGTGCCCAGAGCTAACTGCTGATAAAGTTGTAAGGCGTATGGCTCTAGAAGTTTCGCAGGCGCTGATGCCTCTATATTATGGTGAGTACAAAATCCCAAATATGATTTTTGCTGTTAACTCTAAATTTAAAGTGAATAAGCTGGCTGAGCCGCTAGGGTTTAAGTATTTGCGTCAACATGGCATTAAACTTCCTGCCTGTGAATGGAGCGGTCACGCGGACGCACTGTATTATATTATGCATATAGAGAACTATGGATACTTGGACTATGCCACGCAACTGCGTGATAAATACAAAACACTATGGGATAGAAGATTAACCTTCTAGGAATCAATGGGTTGCCAGTGTTTATGGGTACAGAGATCGAGCGCAAATTCCTGCTGCGTGACGCCAGCTGGCGCGATACCGCAGATAGCGGTACGCGCTTTCGCCAGGGTTATCTCGTTGGTGCGGAGCGGGCCTCGGTGCGGGTGCGCATAGAGGGAGACAAAGCCAACCTCAACATCAAAAGCGCCACCCTCGGTATCCATCGTCAGGAGTACGAGTACCCCATCCCACTGGACGAAGCAGAAGAGCTCCTCGACACCCTTTGCGAGCAACCGCAGATTATTAAGACCCGCTATCTGGTGCCTTTCAGTCAGCACACCTGGGAGATCGATGTCTTCAGTGGTGATAACGAAGGGCTGGTAGTGGCCGAGGTGGAACTGGGATCCGAGGATGAACCTTTTGAACGCCCGCCGTGGATTGGCGAAGAGGTGAGCGGCGATACCCGCTATTACAACGTCTGTCTGGTCAAACATCCCTATAAGGATTGGTAATGAGCCGCCATATCCACATCAGTATCGGCGATCAACAGCTGCGCCTGCTGGAAGGGGAGCGGATCATTTTCGAAGCGCCGGTCTCCACCGCTATCAACGGCCCCGGTGAAGAGCGGGAGAGTGGTTGCACCCCACGTGGACTCCATACGGTGAGGGCGATGATCGGTGCGGGGTGTGAATCGGGTACTGTCTTCAGGGGACGCCGTCCCACCGGTGAAATCTACAGTGAGCAACTGGCACAACAGGCTCCTCAGGCTGACTGGATCCTGAGCCGTATCCTCTGGCTCAGCGGCAGCGAACCTGGCCGCAACCGTATGGGAAACGTCGATACCATGCGCCGCTACATCTACATCCACGGTACCCCTGATAGTGAGACGATGGGCGAACCGCTCTCCCATGGCTGCGTCCGCATGCGTAATCGGGATATCATTGCGCTGTTTGAGATGATTGCGCCGGGAATCCCGGTATTGATTACAGAAGAACCATATAAAGGAAGCGCATAAGATGTCATTAGGCCCGGTAATGCTCGACCTGCGTGGAACGGAACTGGACGACGAGGAGCGCAAGGTCCTGCTCCACCCATTGGTGGGCGGGGTGATCCTCTTCAGCCGCAACTTTGAAAGCCAGGAACAGGTCGCTGCATTAATCGCTGAAATTCATGCCCTACGTAGTCCGCCGCTGTTGATCGCGGTGGATCAGGAAGGGGGCAGGGTGCAGCGTTTTCGTCAGGGCTTTACCCGCCTGCCTGCGATGCGCCGTTTCGGTGAAATCTATGAGCATGACCGCCGGCGTGCACGCCAACTGGCGGAACAGGCCGGTTGGGTGATGGCCACGGAGCTGCGTGCCATCGGCGTCGACATCAGCTTCGCCCCGGTCCTCGACCTTGACTACGGCATTAGCGCCGTGATCGGTGACCGCGCCTACCACCGCCGTCCCCAGATCGTCGCTGAACTGGCGGCAGCCACCATGCACGGTATGCAGCGTGCTGGTATGGCCGCCACCGGTAAACACTTCCCCGGACACGGCGCGGTTGAGGCCGACTCCCATGAGGCGATTCCCCGCGATGGGCGTCGGCTGGAAGACATCCTGGCGGAAGATGTAGCCCCCTACGAAATGATGATCACCAACGGCATGGCTGCGGTGATGCCTGCCCATGTGATCTATACCGAGGTGGACGAAAACCCCGCCGGTTTCTCACCCTTCTGGTTGCAACAGATCCTGCGCAAGCGTCTGCGCTTCCAGGGGGTGATCTTCAGCGATGACCTCAACATGGAGGGGGCAAGCATTGCCGGTGATTACATCGCGCGTGCAGAGGCCGCGTTCAGTGCCGGTTGTGACATGATACTAATCTGCAATAATCCGGAGGCGGCGCGGACCATCCTTAACGGACTGGAGTATCAGCCCAGCCCGGTACTCCATGCGCGACTGGCTCGTCTGCATGGTCGTCATCCGGTAACACTGGACGAGTTACATAAAGACCCAGCCTGGCGTCAGGCGATAAGCGCGATGCAGGAGCTGGAAGAGAATCCTACCCTGGCCCTCGATCTGTAAGGAAAGGCAATGAGTGTTACCCCTGAGCATGTAGAACAGGTTTACCGTGAGGCCGACTGTCTCCATGACCGCGCCGCGGTGGAGGCCGCTATCGAAGAGATGGCCGCGGCCATCACTGTCGAGTTCCAGGACAAGAATCCCCTGGTGTTGGTCGTGATGAGTGGCGCGCTGATCCCGGCCGGTTACCTGCTGAGTCACCTCGATTTTCCGCTACAGCTCGATTACTTTCACGCCAGCCGCTATCGCGGCGCCACCTCGGGTGGTAGTGAACTGGAGTGGCGTGTCACCCCGCGCTTTGCCATTGAAGGACGTCACGTGTTGATTATTGACGACATCCTCGACGAGGGACTGACCCTGAAAGAGATCGTGATCGCCTGCGAAACCGCCGGTGCCGCCTCGGTGAAAAGCGCGGTGCTGGTGCAGAAGCTGCATGAACGCAACTGCGGAATCGAGGCCGATTATGTGGGGTTGGAAGTGGAAGATCGCTACGTCTTCGGCTTCGGTATGGACTACAAAGAGTACCTGCGCAACGCGCCGGGTATCTATGCCGTTAAAGGCAGCTGAAGAAAAATTGAACCGCGAAGTACGCGAAGTCACGCAAAGTAAAAAATAGGTCGAAGGTCGCGTTTACCTGTTCGGCATGACCCAAGAGCATGTTGTGGATTAACTGATGACGCGCATTAAGCTTCAACTTTGCGTTACTTCGCGTCCTTTGCGGTTAATGTTTTTATCAATTTGAGGAATAAACAAATGGCAAAACTGGCCATTATCGGTGGTACCGGTCTTACTTCACTGAAAGACCTGAAGATCATCCGTCGCGAGGTGATGCACACTCCCTACGGCGAGCCTTCAGCTCCGCTGGTGTTTGGTGAGATGGCGGGCAGGGAGGTGATGTTCCTGCCGCGCCACGGTGCGGGACATACCATTCCGCCGCACCGCGTCAACTATTGCGCCAATCTCTGGGCGTTGAAAAACTCTGGTGCAGAGCAGGTGATTGCGATCAATGCGGTGGGCGGGATTCGTGCCGACATGACACCGGGTAAACTGGTGGTACCGGACCAGATCATCGATTACACCTGGTCGCGTACCAACACCTACTTTGAAGATGGTTTGAGTCATGTGACCCACATCGATTTCACCGAGCCCTATTGTGAAGAGTTGCGTAAAACATTGTTGATGTGTGGCAATGAGGCGGGTGTACCACTAATCGGTGAAGGCACCTATGCGGCTACGCAAGGGCCACGTCTGGAGACCACTGCCGAGATCAATAAACTGGAACGCGACGGTTGCGATCTGGTGGGAATGACTGGCATGCCTGAGGCGGCACTGGCACGGGAACTGGAGCTCTGTTATGCCTGCGTGGCGGTAGTTGCCAACATGGGAGCAGGGCGTGGTGATGAGGCGATTACCATGGAGATGATCGAGCGCCATCTGATCTCCGGCATGGCCGATGTGAGACGGCTGCTGGAGCACATTGTGCCGAGGGTTGCCTAGGAATATTTTGCGGGCTGGGCATGACTCTGCCCAGCCTACCTTATTGAGCGGTTACGCCCGCATCCTCAATCGCCGGTGGCTGGTAAGGATAGACCTTGATCGCCATACCGAAGACCGGGTGATCCAGGTAGTGCATTTCACTACTGCGCATGCGTCGTGACTGGTGCATGAAGTAGACGCGGTAGGGGGCCTGGGCCGCATTCTCTTCTGCCATAGCGAACAGATCAGGCTGTGCAGTCTGGCCCGTTGCGGTGGGTGTCGCCGGTTCGCTAAACAGCAGTACATTGGCCTGCTGCGCATCACTGTACACGGGCTGCTCGTCCAGCGGCTCCTTGTACAACAGATCGGTTTCGATATGCAGATAGCGTGACAGAATCAGGCGCAGGGTGCCTTCGATCTGCGGCTGCATGGCCATCTCACCCTGTTCCATCTCCGCTGCCTGTTCAGCCGTCGCCATATTCATGGATTTGATCCGTTCAAACAACGCCTGATCGATTCTGACCGCCAGTGCTCCCTGTTGTGGCAAGCCGGGCTGGCGCCAGCCGAAATGTCCCATTAGCTGTAGATCCTGTGCCGCGTCGATGCGTTTGGCGTCCGCGTCCAGTTTCAGCTCATCCGGATCCAGTAGACGGAAGGCGGTGGGACGTGCCGGATCGCGTTGTGCTTTTGCCTGCGGCAGCAATTCGCGGGCGTTTTCCATATCGGGTGGGGTGTAGTCGATGGGCCACGCCTCGGAGTTCCGGTAGTCCTGATTGGTCTGCGCGAAGAGGATGATCTCAACGTCGTACCAGCGGGTATCCACGATTTCGGCCAGGGCCGGTTGCACGCCAACGGCGAGCAGGATCAACAGCACGGTTTTACGGCAGGATTGCAGTAGTGACACGTTCTATTCCTTGTTACAGAAGTTCTGTTCTACGGCCATAACGGCCGCCTCGACCCGCGAATGGACATTCAGTTTGCGCAGAATCGCTTTTACATGAAGCTTTACCGTGCCGTCCGAAATACCAAGATTGCGGGCGATCACCTTGTTGCTCTGGCCCTCCGCCAGCAGACAGAGGATCTCCAGTTCACGAGGGGTCAGTTCAGCAAAGGGATTGACCTCTTTGCGCTCATTCTGTTCCCCTTCGCCCATCACCACACGGGCCAGTACCGCGGCCAGTTCCGGCGCGACGATGGTCTTTCCTTCCATAATGCCACGCAGGGCATTCACCAGTTCGCCAGGTTCCATATCCTTGAGCAGATAACCACTGGCGCCATTGCGCAGGCACTCCACCAGATCCCTCTCTTCGTTACTGGTGGTGAGCATGACGATAGGTTTCTTGAAGCCCACGGCACGCAGACCGGAGAGCACCTCAAGGCCGCTCATCTCAGGCATGCGCATATCCAGCAGCAGCACGTCAGGTTGCAGCTCCTGGGCCTTGAAGAAGCCTTCACGGCCGTTACCCGCGGTGGCGATCACCTCAATGTCATGGCGTTCCAGCAGGGTTTCGAGGCCGCTACGGAACAGGGTATGGTCGTCTACCAGCAATACACGCATATTATTGTTATCAGATAAGGGCGAAATGTTGTTGTGTTTTTTGTTTGCCATCACCGTCATCAACGGTGCTGAACGCCAATTGTACCCTTGTTCCCTCTCCCGGTTCACTCTCGATACGTAATTCGCCGCCCAGAAAACGTGCGCGCTCTTCCATAATCGACAATCCGAGGTGTTCGCCGGGGTGGCCACTGAAGGGTTGCATCTCGAGACCAACGCCATCGTCCTCAACCAGGATCTGGTAGTGGCCCTCACTGTCACAGCGCAGCATGACCCGCACCGTGTTGGCCTTGCTGTGTTTGCGTACGTTGGCCAGCGCCTCCTGGATGATGCGCAACACCTGCATCTCCATGTTGGCGGGGAGGCGGGTGGAGTCCCACTCCTTCTGTAGCAGCACGTGCATCCCGGTCTGTTTGCGGAAGTTGCTGATCAGATCTTCCAGCGCGGGCATCAGACCACGGGAGTTAATTGGTGCGCGGAAGTGGGCCAGCAATTCGCGCAATTCGGTATAGGCATCATCAAGGCCGCTCTTGATCTGCTGGATGTCTTCGTGGGTGACATCGGCACCCTGACGGTCCACCGCCTCATCCAGCATGCTGGCCTGGAAGCGCAGGCTGGCGAGGGTCTGCGCCAGGGAGTCGTGCAGTTCATGGGCCAGGGCGTTACGTTCGTTGATGATGGAGAGACGTTTCGATTCGTCGTCCAGGTGGGCCTTCTCGATGGCCATGCCGAGGTGACGACCGATGCTGGTGAAGAGCGCCTTCACCTCTTCACGGGCGTCCAGGTCACCCTTTTCCACAAAGAGGTTATAGACCCCCAGATTCTTGCCGTGGTACTGCAGCGGGACCGCGATCATCTCCAGATCCGGTTCGCCCAGTACCGGGCGGCCCAGCCACTGGTTACAGAGGTTCAGGTCCGGCTGGAACAGTACCTCGCCCTCGGTAACCGCGTTACCGCAGAGGCAGCGCTGCACCGGCACCAGCCGCTCCTGTTCCACCACCTCATCGGCCAGGCCGATGCTGGCCACCAGTTCCATCTGGTTGCTGTCGGTAAGCAGGCGCACCGTGCCCGCCTTGGCATTGACGATGTCGCGCATGGTGTGGAGGAAACGGGTCAGCAGGTCCTTGAGGTCTCGCGAGGCATTAAGGCTGGCGGCCACGTCGTAGAGCACCTGCAGCGAGTTGGCCTTCTGCTCGAAACGCTTGGTCTGGCGCTTGATCTGGTCGTCCATGTGGTGCGTCAGGTTTTGCACGTAGTCGAGGAGGTTGTTGATGTCCTTGGCGACCTCCTTGAGCTCCCCCATCTCTTCCGGTTGCAGGCGGATGGTCAGGTTGCCGCCGCGGATCTCGTCGGACCACTCTTTCAACTCCTCGCTGGGGTGGAGCAGATAGCGGCGGAAGGCGATGGTAATGGCGATGAGCTGGACCATGCCGCCCAATATCAGTACGCCAAAGGCGAGCAGCAGCAGTGACTGGTATTCGGGGAAGTTAAGCAGCAGGATGAGGTTGAGGGTGAGCAGGGCGAAGGTGTTGCCGACACCGATGAGCAGCAGGCGTAGGCGTTTGCCGAGCATACCACCACCGCTGTGCAGGAAAAGTGCGGTCAGTGTTTCCGGCAGACTGCGCTGGCGTCCCTGATGATGGGTGTCGGTCATGTTCAGCATGTTACTCGTGCCAGCCTCCGGCGGTACCCGTTACCTTTTCACGAAGCGGCGATATTACCACAGCAACGCACCGGGATTCCCCCTAATTGGAGGTGTTCGGCTGATAGTTTGCATCGTTGGGATTCATAAAGATGAAGTGCCACTGATCCGGTTCGATTTCAACGAAATCGATGGTGGTACCCTTGAGCAGCGGTCCGTACTCACCGTTCATCACCACCTCCACGTCGCCGAAGCGGAAAACCATGTCGTCGTCGGTGGCATCGTCAAAGCCCATACCGTACTCCATGCTTCCATCCGAGTTGCGTTTGGCAGCCAGACGCAGGGCCAGGCCCGTGGCTTCGCTCTGTTCCGCGGCCTTTTTGACCTGTTCGATCGCTTTATCGGTGAGTGTAATCATGCGGGGTCCTCATTACATAAAAGGGGGAAGAAAGGCCTCGGCCTGTTCGTTATGGTACTCGTCGCGCCGTAGACGGACGAAATCGACAAAGCGGGTTGCCCAGTGGTTGCCCGCTACATCGCGGAGATGGACGTAGTTTGCCAGTAGATTGCGATAGACGATACCGTCGTGACCATCGCGGATCCCCTGACCCCGTTCCATCCTGTAGGCATAGATGAGGCCATCGGGCAGGTTCTCGATGGCGGAGTAGTGGAACTCATGCACCGCATAGCTCCTGCCACTCTCGCTGCCGGGCCAGGGGGCATTATCGGTCTCGGCGATCTGCGCATAACCGCGCCCCACCGGCATGCGGTGCATCACAACATCGCCGGGAATGATCCCCACCATCTCGCCGCGCTGCTCCTTCCAATGGATGGAACGGCAGAGGTACATCAGGCCGCCACACTCGGCGTAGGTGGGCAGGCCATTATCGATGGCCGCCTTGATGCTACTGCGCAGGGCGTGATTGGCCTCCAGCGCCGCCAGATGGGTCTCGGGGAAGCCGCCGCCGATGAACAGGCCATCGATCCCATCGGGCAGTTCCGGGTCATGCAGGGTGTCAAAGGCCACCAGTTCGGCCCCTGCGGCCTGTAGTGCCTCCAGGTCGTCCGGGTAGTAGAAGCCGAAGGCGGAGTCGCGGGCGATGGCAATACGTACCGTCTCAGCGGCTGGAGGAAAGGAGAGGGGCAGTGGCGCAGGCAGGGCAGGGGCGCTGTCAGCGATGCTGCGTAGCGTCTCCAGATCGACCTGAGCGGCGATAATCTCGCGGATCTGCGCCAGCTTGGCCTCCACTTCCCCCGCCTCATTGCCGGGGATCAGCCCCAGATGGCGCTCATCGATGCTCAGTTCCCTGTTGCGGCGAATGCTGCCCAGGATCGGGATATCGCAGTAGTGCTCGATGGCCTGGTGTAGCCGGTCCTCATGGCAGTTACCCGCCACCTTGTTGAGGATCACCCCAGCGATATTCAGCTCCGGGTCGAACTGCTGAAAGCCCATAATCACCGGCACCACACTGCGGGTGGCCCCCTTCACATCCAGCACCAGCACCACCGGGGTATCAAGTAGCTTGGCCATCTCGGCGTTGCTGACGCTGCCCTCCACATCGAGGCTGTCGAACAGCCCCATATTGCCCTCAATCAGCGCGATATCGCTCCCGGCGCTGCGGCGGGCGAAGAAGTCACGGATCTCGGCGTGGGACATGGTGTTGAAATCGAGGTTGTAGCAGGTCTGCCCGCTGGCCCGTGCCAGCCACATCGGGTCGATGTAGTCCGGCCCCTTCTTGAACGGCTGCACCCTGACCCCGCTGTGGGCCAGGGCGGCGCAGATCCCCAGGGTAATGGTGGTCTTGCCAGAGGACTTATGGCTGGCGCCGAGCAGCAGGCGGGACATATCAGGCGGCGGTGGCGAAACGGGTGCGGTTGCGCCCATCCCACATGGTTCGGGCCTGGGCTTCGGCCTCTTCGCGGCTGGCGGCGCGGCCCAGGGTGTAGAGGGAGACCGCCACGGTGCCGATCACCGCCGCCTCTGCGTACTCATCCTGTTTGTCACCGTTCCACAGGGCGATCAGGTCGTTCACATCCATCTCATCCGGGCGCACGTGGCGCTTGCTGAACATGGCAGGCCACTCCTCCTCGGTCAGTTCGCCGTTGTGCACACCCTGTACCAGCACATCCATGTCGGGATTGCGCTCGATCTCGCCGCCTTCTCCCTTGATCACGGTGAGATGGGGGATATTGAGCAGTTGTCCCGCCTCCTGGTGGGTGGGGCGGTAACCGGGGTGGAAGATCCCCTGCATCACGTGGTCGGCGTTAAACGGGTTGAGCATCCGGGCGATGGTGTGGACCGGTGAGCGCAGGCCGAGGAGGGGGCGCAGCTCAATGATTTCATGGAGTCGGGGGCTCATCTGCTCCAGATCGAGGTAGCAGAAGTTGTTCTGTTCCAGCTGCGTCGCCGCCTCGTCGAGGCTTTTGGCGACCGCCACACCCAGTTGCAGCAACACATCCTTGGTATAGATACGCCCGGCGGTGTGCCCGGCAGCGCCATGCATGAAGATGCGGATACCGTTCTCGGCCATCAGCAGGGTTGCCAGCAGATACCAGGGGAGGACCCGCTTCTTGCCCGCGTAGGAGGACCAGTCCAGATCCGGCTTGGGGGCGTTGGCCGGGATAGCCAGACTCTCACGCACCGCCTCAACCGCCGCGGCCACCTCTTCAGGGCTCTCCTCCTTGACCCGCATCAGCATCAGGAAGGCCCCAAGCTGAATCGGCTCGACCTCGTGGCGCATGACCATGCGCATCGCAGTGCGCATCTCGTCGCCGGTGAGGCCACGGGAGCCGTTACGGCCCTTGCCGAGGATGCGGACATATTCTGCGAATGGGTGTTCTTGTTGGCTCATGGGATATCTCGTTCGTTGCGGTGGCATTGTGCCTATATGTTGGTCCGCAGGTGGGGATTTTAAAGCGTTTTGAGGGAGATGTCGCTTCGCGACAGCGTTATTGTCACTTCACTGAATATCTAAATCCAGACTAAACATCATCGCCATGTGATAGCCAACCTCAATGGGACTACCCCAGTTGCCACTCCGCTGCGACAGCTTCTGTAGTGCAAAAAAATTTTCTGCAACCGTCGGCAGGATAATTCCGTTATGAATTATAGGTCTTTTAATTGTGGTATCTGAAATGACGTAGCATATTGAAGATGTCATACACATGACGAGGAGGGGTGCATGGAAGTTGTCCTGCAATTGTTACTCGAATACATAAACGAATTTGTTATTGGGCCCGTCACGAAGACGTTTGTAGGGATTCTTGACCACAACGGCCGCTTTGGTCTGCCGTTTCTGATCATTTCCGTTCTGGTGGCCTACACCCTGTATCTTTATCGACGTAGCCGCGGCCTTGCTACCGCCAGTTCATTCTGGGAATATCTCGGCGGCTCCAGAGTCAACTTTCATCGTTCCGCGCTGCTCGATTATGCCTACTTCTTCCTTTTCGCCATTCTCAATGTGACACTGATTTTGCCCGTGGTGGCGCTGGTGGATCTCTATGTGTTTCAGTCGGGGGATTACATCGCCTTCTTCACTAACCTGTGGGGAGAGCGTCCGCAGGTGGGGGAAAACATGACCCTCTCACTGCTTTATGGGCTGGGGCTTTTCCTCGTGCGCGATTTCAAGCACTACTGGATACACAGAATTTTCCACACCAACAAATGGCTATGGGAATTCCACAAGGTGCACCACTCAGCACCGGTTTTGGTCCCTGCCACTGCCAAGCGTATCCACTTTGTGGAGAGGCTCGCCGAGCGAATCATCACGCTAATCGTGGTGGCGTTGTACTCGGGAGCATTCTGGTATGCCGCTGGTGGAGAGATCAGCCGATATACCCTGTTTGGCGTACTCTACATGACACTCATCTTCAACAGCCTGGCCGCCAACCTTCGTCACAGCCATGTATGGCTTTCGTTTGGACCGATCATTGAACACGTTATCAACAGCCCTGCACAACACCAGATCCACCACAGCGACCTGCCAGAGCACTACAACATGAACTACGGCACCAACCTTTCACTCTGGGACTGGATGTTCGGCACCCTCTACGTCACCAATTCCAACCCTGAACCGATCCGCTTCGGAACGGGCGACCCGGCAGCCGACGAACGCTACAGCACGCTTTACGGTTTGATTGTGATGCCGTTTGTGGAGATTGGGAAGAAAATGAGAAGGAGGAGGGGGGTGGTGTCGGCGTAGAAACTAAGCGTTAAGTTTCATCTGACCCCACTTGATTCACCCCACTTAATTCTGTTTTATTTGATTTATCTCAGTGTGCTCCGCAGTTAGGCAGATGGTTGACATGTGCCCACAAATGAAAGCAACTATAAAGCGCAGAAGTAGCGTGTCATCAAATTTTGCTTTACGTTTGAGTCGTGTAAATTCCTTTCCGAGAGGGCTGCCGATTCTTGTGATATCTCCATCTGTAATTTTTCTATTTAGCTCGTGCGCACATTGATTGCGGACTTTGTTTAAGTTTCGTAGTGACGAGACAATTATATCAGGTAAGCAGTCAAGTGCTTCAACTACAACAAGCTTGTTGTGGTAGGTAAGATTTCCGTTTTCGATTAACTTATCGCCGCGTGGCAGCATGAAAGTGATGATACGTTCAAGAAGACTTTCCGAGTATAAATGTGATCTTAATAGAAGTATAATTGGGTCGTTCTCTTTGCCAGTGGCGGCCTGAAAGCGCTCAAATTCTTTGTCGTTCACAAGTTTCTCTAGATCATCCATTTGATTGGGCTCCATTCATTTTTAACGTTCCGAATCAATGTTGAACCAAGGGCGCCATGTGCCAATCAAGCGATCTTCTTCAAAGAATCTTTCTGCAATTGCATTGTCATCAAAGTCATCGCGGTATGAAAAACCAACTGACGTATTGACTAGCGCCAGAGGGTTATTATCGTTGGGGAATATATGCTCAATTCCCCAGCGCAACTGGCACGATGTTGTTTTTGGGGCTGCCTTGTGATTGCGTGGATGGGCATCATGCAGCCTGCCAGGTGAACCACGTTTTAGGTGTAGTGAAAAGCGGTTGCGTATATTTGTTGATTTACCAACGTACAGGCATGGATACACTAGATTATCTGGCCACCAATCACGGTACTCGACCTCTACTGGCTGCTTGTTTGGGCCTTTAAGTATGATTTGCCTGTTCGAATTCAATAACTGCTGCCGATTGCCTACCCACCAGAATGCATAAACACCGGGCGTGCTCGGCAGTGCAATTCTATTGCCTGCGGTGATTTGCTGAATAGTGCGTATGCTATCTCTATCGCGCATTTTGATGCCTAACAGTGTGTTAGATGGATACCGAAGATAACGTGCTAGGCGGAATCCGTATAGCACGGTATTTTCGGTCATGGGGGCGGGTTCCATTGAGCACTGTCGTTCCTCCCTGTGATGTCTTGCGGTTATAGCACGTGAGTGAGGAGGGCTCAATTGTGGAGTGTTTTCGTTGATTCACAACGAAGTGGTTTTGGGCCCGTCAATTCCGCCGAGTAGCGGAGTGGAGGGAGGAATAGCCCGTCAGGGTTGCGCACAGGAGGTGCGCAACGTTGCAGTCAGGCCATGGACGACCTGTCTGCAACGCCCGATCGGAGCGAGCAACGGAGGGAACCCCGAAGGGGCGGAAATTTCGGGAGCGTTTGACGTACAGGGACGTACTAATGTCGCGGGCGCATGGATGCGCAGGAGCGGCCTTTGGGTACTTGGACACGCGCCGTCCATGGCGCGTGCCTTTCAGGCGCACTTCGTGCGCCCGGTTTTGCTCCCGGCAAAACCGTCTTATCGCCATAAGAAAGTACCTCGCCCGCGGGGGCGAGACCCCGCTTTCAAGATTAGAAGGTCGCGTAGCGACTCACCTGGATTACGGCGGAAGCCGGAATACCCATCAATGCTGGGCATCACTGCCCAGCCTACGAAACCTGCGCCGGAATGACCACAAAACCGTCGCGAAGCGACACCTAAATAATCTGCGGATCCTCATACATATCATCCTCCTCATCCGCAGGAAAATGCGCCTCGGTAAATTCTTCAACCTTGTCCGCCGCATCTTTCACGCCGGAGAAGCGGGCGATGTGAAACAGTGCATCCCCTTCATTGATCAGGGGCAGGTTGGTGCGGCCGATCACCAGGCCGCTGGTGCTGGAGATCACTTCGGCTTCGCTGTCACCGTAGGGGGAGTCGATCATGCCGAGGAGGTCACCTTTGTTGACCTTGGTTCCCAAAGCGGTGAAGGCGCGGAAGATGCCGCTCTCAGGGGCGCGTACCCATTGCGATGAGCGAGCAACCAATGGTTCGATAGTCACTTTGTGGCGTGAGCGACTGGGACTCAGCATCTCCAGTTCGCGCATGACGCTGATAATGCCCTTTACGCCGGCGCGAATGGAGAGCTCATCAAACTGTAGTGCCTGACCCGCTTCGTAAAGCAGCATGGGAATGCCGTACTCGGCGGCAGACTGACGGAGCGAGCCGTCGCGGAGATCGGAATTGAGGATAACCGGGGTGCCAAAGGCGCGAGCCAGTTTGTTGGTCTCTTCGTGCTCAAGATTGGCACGGACCTGTGGCAGGTTGTTGCGATGCATGGCGCCTGTGTGGATGTCGATGCCGTGGGTACAGTTGGCAACGATTTCATGCATAAACTTGTAGGCCAGTCGGCTGGCGGGGGAGCCGCGTTCCGAGCCGGGGAAGCTGCGGTTCAGATCACGCCGATCAGGAAGGTAACGGGAGTGGTTGATGACGCCGTAGAGATTGACGATGGGGATGGCAACGAGGGTGCCGCGTATTTTATTGAGACTCTTTTGCTGTAACAGTCGACGGATGATCTCGACACCGTTGAGTTCGTCGCCATGGATTGCGGCGCTGACGAAAAGTATCGGTCCATCGCGCCGGCCTCTGACCACCTGTACCGGCATCACCAACGGGGTGTGGGTATGGAGTCTGGCGATGGGCAGATCGATACTTTGGCGGCTGCCCGGTGCGATGGTGATGCCGCCGATCACCAGTTTTTGCTGGTTAACCTTTGCCACGGGTCTTGGTCTTGTGGGGTTTGGCGTTTTTCTCGATAAATTCGACAATCATTCCCGCCACATCTTTACCGGTTGCGGCCTCGATCCCTTCCAGTCCTGGAGAGGAGTTAACCTCCATAACCAGCGGGCCGCGCTCAGAGCGCAGAATGTCGACACCGGCAACGTTGAGCCCCATTACCTTGGCGGCTCTCACGGCGGTGGCACGCTCTTTGGGGGTTAATTTGACCAGGGTAGCCTTGCCGCCACGGTGCAGATTGGAACGAAACTCGCCCTCAGGAGCCTGGCGCATCATCGCCGCCACCACCTTGCCATCGATAACAAAACAGCGGATATCTGAGCCGCCTGCCTCCTGGATAAACTCCTGTACCAGAATGTTGGCCTTTAATCCCATAAAGGCTTCAATCACACTCTCTGCCGCCTTTTTGGTTTCAGCCAGTACCACACCGATACCCTGGGTCCCTTCCAGTAATTTGATCACCAGCGGTGCGCCGCCGACCATCTTGATCAGATCCTGAACATCGTCGGGTGAGTTGGCAAAACCGGTCTTGGGCAGGCCAATGCCATCGCGTGACAGCAGTTGCAGTGAGCGTAATTTGTCGCGAGAGCGGCTAATCGCCACCGATTCACTCACAGGAAATACCCCCATCATTTCGAATTGACGCAATACCGCCGTGCCATAAAAGGTAATCGAGGCACCGATGCGGGGAATGACCGCATCGAAACCGACCAGGTCCTCGCCCTTGTAGTGCAGTTCAGGTCTATCCGAGGTGATATTCATGTAGCAGCGCAGGGTGTCGATGACGTGCACTTCGTGGCCGCGTTGTTCACACGCTTCCACTAATCGACGTGTCGAATAGAGTTTGCGGTTGCGCGAAAGAATGGCGATTTTCATAACATCATCTCGTTAGGTGCTTCGGTTTTCCAAAGAGGTAGGAAGATTCAGGCTGAATTAAAAATTTCCCGGCCAGTGCGGTGCGTCCCAATAACATGCGAAACAGCATGGTGTCGCGATTGGTCAGGGTGATTTCGATGGGCCACTGATGTTCGCCAAGAAGTATCTGGCTGCGAATCACATAGCGCTTTTCCCGATGCCCACCTGAGTCACTTACCATGCGTTCATCCACTACCGGGGCGACACAGGTTTGCACAATATCATTACGTTTTTGCAACGGGTGGAGTGAGAAGCGAACCATTTTCACCCCGGCTTCAAAAAATTCCTCGACCTCAAAGGCGTGGATCGCGGAGGTGCGGGCGCCGGTATCCACTTTCACTTTAATGCGTTCGATCCCGAGTTCGGGTAGTGAAACCCACTCACGCCAACCGATAATGTTGTTTGTCTGACTCATGCGCTGAGTATAAACCAAAAGGTTGAAAGGCTATTGAAATGTTGCAATCGAGTGGAAAGGAAGGGCATAAAAAAACACCGATGCGTCTTACGACGACATCGGTGCGCGTACTACTGAAAAACCCTGCGGTTATTTTGCGTGGGGATCTACATCCGCGTCAGCCAGGCTGGCGGGGAGAAAACGCAGGTTTTTCATTGCTACCACAGTCATTACCAGGGTGAGGGCGACACCCGCAAAACCCAACAGGGTTTCGTAAATGGTGGGGTTGTAGGCGTAGAGCGCGGAGTTCACGCCACCCTCGAAGCTGCTGCTGATCTCATAGCCGGGGAACATCTGCAGGGGGAAGGCCTGGCCGCCGATGACGATGACGTAGATCAGGGCAAAGCCACCAAGCATGGTCAGCAGGGAGGCGAGGACGATGCTGCCACGCTTCACGCCGTTGGCGGGTGCGTAGAGCAGGGCCAGCGGAACCAGCGTGCCAAGCAGCACATAGCCGTACCAGAACAGGCTGGTGTAGATGCCGCCATCGCGCAGGATGAAGGCCTCAACACCGTGGTGCTCGGTGGCGTAGAGATTGGTCAGGTGCATCGCTGCGACGAAGTAGATCGCGCCGCCGATGAAGACGCCGAGCAGGTTCTTCAGTCGCTTGAGGATCACGTCCCCCAGCGGGCGACCGGTCAACTTGTAGGTGGCCATCAGTACCAGCAAGAAGATCGCCAGGCCGAAGGAGAAGGACATGACGATGAACATCGGTGCCATGATGGCGGCGTCGTAACCAGCGCGGGCGACGAGGAAGCCGAAGATAGAACCGGTACCGGTGGTGAGGATCAGACGCCAGACGAAGGCGGCGAAGCCGACTGCATGGGTGAAGCGGTTCATCCGCTTCTCCATCATGGTCCAGAGGTAGACCGCGACCAGGCCGAGGAAACCATTATAAAGAATGATGTTCCAGGCGAAGATCGATTTGAAGTTGTAGTGGGTCATCGCCACGATAAGGCGATCCGGACGGCCCAGGTCGAGCACCAGGATGGTCAGACCACCCAACAGCAGGGTGATGGCGAGCAGACCGGAGAGCGGCGCCAGCGGTTTGTAGATCTTCTTGCCGAAGACCGAGCCGATGGAGGCGACGTTCAGCGCACCGGAAGCGGCAACGATGAGAAAGATGGCGAACACGTGTGGCATGCCCCAGACGATCTGTTGGCTCATGCCGGTGACCCAGTGGCCGTTGTGCTCCATGTGGTAGACCGCCAGCATACCGACCGCGATCACCGCACCAAGGGCCAGCAGCAGGGCATAAAAACCGGCGCCTGCCTCGATTTGTGTAAACAGTGGTTTCTTCATCTTCTACCCTTCCTTCAGATACCGCGGTAGCGGACGCCGGTGTTAAGACCGAGGTCGGCACGTACCTGGGTGGTGGTGTAGCTGGCGACTGCCTGGGCGATTTCGCTGTTGGGATCTTTCAGATCACCGACCAGGATCGCTTTGTTACCGCTGCTGTTACACGCTGCGGCACAGGCGGTAGTGCCATCACCGTTATCCAGTTTGTGTACGCAGAGGGTGCAGGCTTCAACGGTACCCTTGCCACGCGGGGCATTGGGGCTCTGGTTGTGCAGCTCTTCGTGAACGAAGGAGCGCGCCTTGTAAGGGCAGGCCATCATGCAGTAGCGACAGCCGATGCAGATGTGGCGGTCCACCAGGACAATGCCGTCGGCACGCTTCATGGAAGCACCGGTCGGGCAGACATCGACACAGGGTGGGTTTTCGCAATGCTGGCACATCATCGGCAGTGACTGCACATGTCCGGTGCTGGTATTGCGCAGCTCAACCTTGCGAATCCACTGGGATTGCTGGTTGGCGCTGGAGTGTTCTTCTTTGGCAGAACCTGCTGCGCCCCAGCCGTTCTCCTGCTGGCAGGCACTGACGCAGGCGTTGCAATCTTTCGAGCATTTGGTGGTGTCGACCAGCATGCCCCAGCGAACATCGCTGCTGGCAGCCTGATCGGCCGGGCGTGCCTGAGCGGCACTGTAGAGCAATACGCCTGGAGCGAGGGTCACAGCAGCGGCGAGCTTGGCGCCATTGCTGAAGAATTCGCGGCGTGACGGGTCCGTATGCTTGCTATCACTCATTGCATGGCACCTGTTTGGGTCTCACCCGCTGCGAGTTGATTGAGTGTCTCGGCGGAGGGTTGGGATTTCAGCGCCTTCATCGCCGGGCTAACCAGCGGATGAAACTGTGCGGATTTTTGCGGCCGGGTGTTGTGGCACTCGAAGCAGTCGAGGCTGACACCGACGTAGCTGTGGCAGTTCATGCAGAAGTGATCGCCTTCGCTACTTGCCTGTTGTGCACCGGTGTCGGCAGGCACGTGGCACTCCAGACACTCTTTCAGGCTGTGCTGCTTGGTACGAATACCTTCGCGCATGGTCTCGTTGCGGTGCTTGAGCAGGTATTTCATGTGATTCCTGCGCATGTCCGCGGTATCTTCGACGCACTG
>JBNKBG010000036.1:0-23836 GCA_050287105.1 Thiohalomonadaceae bacterium | reverse complement strand
GGTAGATAACAACAAGAGATAGCAACAAAGACTTTCTTGTATATTTTCATTTCAAACTTTCCTTTCTATTTATAACGACAAAGCTCACCCGACGAAAGCCGCGAAGCGTTTTTGGGTCGGGTGAAGCGCCTTGTTATACGCTCATGAATCATAAGCAACTAGCTTGATTGAGGTTAACCCGTATATCTTGTTAAAAACATCATACACAAATTCAGCTGCAGACTTTGTGTCTACTCCAAAAGGTATTACATATGTTTCAAAATCTTTTCCGTCACCTGTTTTGATCCGGGTCATTTTCTTGATTCCAAGACTCCTCAAAAATACAGAAGCTTCTTTTTCATGCCCCTTTATTGCACCAGGAGGCAGATCGCCACGTATAGTGCCATCAGGATCGCGAATAAATTGAACAAGGGCTTTAGTGTTAAAGTCTTCAAATACTATAAAAGAATTCGGCTTGTCTCCTTTCAGAAGCTCTTCAAGGTGCCATTCTGTTGCGCCCACTTCTGCCGCCTGTGCAAGGGGTGATATAAGCAACATAATTAGCAAAAGTATTTTATTAATTTTCAATTGCCGTCACCTCTTTTCGTATAACGCCGCCAACAGCGGCCGAGCGTAGCGAGGTCCAGCCCCGAAGGGGCGATGCTGCTTGGCCTTGTTAGCTGTGACACTCTAACAACCTCGAAAATTGTTTAATAAGACCAGACAAAATCGTTTGGTCAGTCTCGAAACCAAACTCAAATGACTGGGAAAGCATAGAATGCTCGAAGAATTCTCCAGAAACTACAACTCTACCCATCTGGTTACAGCCTATCGAAAGTATCTGATCTTCATATTCTGCTTTAAGCTCGGCTATGCCACTAAACGAGGAATTCATTTCACTGAGTTTTTGTAGAAACTCTTGAGCATAAAATTTGCCAAAGAAAAACTGACGATCACATTGAAGCCAGCCAGACTTTACGCTCGCTACGCACTCGTAAGTATCTGCACCACAATCTCTGATATTGCGGAGAATTAACTGCTTGTTTTCATCATTGGTCTGAATTTCGATGTTCATACTCATTTACAGCTAACGTTTGAGCTCAGCCGACCGATTCCGCAAAGCGACGACAGGAGCGCCGCGGCATTGGGTCGGCTGGAGTGAGTTGTTAAGCCCTTATTCGATGCCACGATTTTGACCAAGAATGTCTGTTCTAACCCAAATATTACCTTTATCAAAATTATTTAACTCAAATGAGCCACCTAATGCAGGGTCTAGAACTGGGTAATATATTTGATACTCACCCAATGGACCCAGTTTCTTGTTCAGAACATTGAGGTCATCACGGTTAATTGGATACAAACCATAGTCCGGAAAACTTTCTTCTTTTAAGATTTTATCTTCGAACTCTTCGACACTATCGAACTTGCCGTAGCTCTTACAATTATTGCCAGGCATGCTTGGGTAAAATATGATGTATTCGCTAGTATCTGGAGCACAAAGGAAAATAGCTCCGGTTGCTGTATAGCCGACAATATTTGTGTAATGCCATAAATGCTTTTCCCATACCCCTAGGACTTCTCTAACTTCTGGTTTATCTAGAAGCTTATATACCCAAGGTGATCTTTTTCGAAATAGCTTATTCAGCATGATGATCTCTGCAGGCTTAACGCATTGATAAGCGGCGCGCGTTAGCGCGTCCGGCGAACGAAGTGAGCGCACTTGATTAAATTGTTATAAGGCATTTACTGCCTCCTCGATTTGAGCTTGCCGTAGCTGAACATATTTTGAAACATATTCATTTAGTTCGTTATCCTTCACAAACGGAAACTGAATGTAGTAATGTTTTTTGAAACCGCTTAGGTGCGTCTTTTCTGAGCCAAATATAGGAGTTTCTTCGGACCACTCATTATTCTTTCCGCGAACGGTTACTTTATAGAGCGCAATGGTGTTCTCTTTAAGGTTCAGAATATACGTGGCAAATTGCCCATTTATGCACAATGTGTATCCATCGTTAGACTTTTCAATCACCTTTGAATAGTCATCATCTCCCACCAAAACAGGCTCATCCCATAGGCAGTTGAATTCGCCCACCTCAGTTGTGACTCTTAGGCCGAATGCTTCCGCACCCATGCGAATTTCGCCTAATCCATTAAGGTCTACCTTGTATTTCACTACTGCCCCTATGACTTATAACGCCTGGCTATGGGGCGCGCAGCAAAGCGGAGCGTCCCAGCGACCGTAGGGAGCAACATGAGCCACTTGTTAGAGCGCTTAACCTGCATTGATAGAATACAAACCAAAACCAGCTTCACCAAATTTACCTGCAACAAAGTTTGTGACTGGAGGTAATAATAAAAGAATACCGAGTACGTCAGTAATTAAACCCGGTATGGCAACCATTACACAGCCAATAATATAAGCAGCGCAATAAGCTAGCGATACCATTTTGATTTTATCTTTTTCAGAAACCCGTTTTTCGCGAACACGTTTCTGAAAGTTTTTACCTAAACCAGAATTGCTTTTATGAGTTTTAAATGAACTATAAAAAAGCCATGCTATGAGTGCGCCAGTAAATGTAGTAAGTGCATAGACAATAACGACATTAGTCAGCCCATAAGCTCCATGTAGTTTGCTAACTAAAACCACCTCTAGAAATCCAAGAATGATTATTGGAATTATGTATTTCATTCTATTTAGCTCTAACGCCAAACTAAGCCGACCGCCGTAGCGGTGTTTGATTTTGTGCTACTCAGCACAAAACAAGCGCCGCGGAGGTGGGTCGGCTTGAGTGCTGTGTTAGATGTTTTATCAATTGCCACGTTCCCACCTCTTAAGGTTGAGTTCAATAGCACTGTATGCCGACATAGCGAAGCCAAGAACCATAAAAAAGAAATAACCGTCCTTACTGAGATTCCAGGGCTTTGTACCAAACACCATTGTTGATATGTTTTTTAATTCTATGGGAAACCCTGCCTTAACCCATTGGTATAGGCCGAGTAGTAGCACCATAGCGCCAATAGTGAATATTATTTGGTGTATTAGTTTCATTCCCTTTATTTACATCTAACATCCGTTAACAGGAAAAAATTCCTGTTAATGCGCAACAACAACCACGCCAACATACTGAAATCAGTATATCATTCAGTAAGTTATCTAGATATGGATGTGTTAATGAAATGCGCAAAGGAGGAATTACTTCCTTGTTAATGTCGATTTAGGGATTAACATATACTTCTTTTTCATTCAAATCAATCAGTTACAAAGGAGTAACCTTATGGGGTAAACCAAAGCTTTTAACTCAGGTTCGGTATGAACTCAGGCGTCGCAATTACAGCAGTTCGACAGAGCGCATCTATATCTATTGGCTCAGGCAATACATCTATTTTCACCAGCTTAGGCACCCAGCCACTCTCTCAGGCGATGATGTGACGCGCTTTCTAAACCACCTGACCGTCAACAAGCGCGTATCGGCCAGTTCTCAATCACAGGCACTCAATGCTCTGGTTTTCCTTTACAAACAAATTCTCCATCTGGACATCGGTGCACTCGATGACCTGAAGCGCCCTAAGCGCTTCGAATATCTACCCACAGTACTCAGTGCTGATGAGGTAAAAACGATTCTTGGCTGTATGAGTGGAAAAACAGGACTGGCCGCCAGTTTGCTTTATGGTACAGGATTGCGAATAAATGAGTGTGTCACTCTACGCGTGCAGGATATCGATCTTGCCAATCGTTCAATCTGTGTCAGAAATACAAAAGGCCGCAGGTCACGCATGACTTTATTGCCGGAGAGGCTGGTTGAGCCGATGACTCGACACCTAATCTGGCGTAAACGTCTGCATGTAAACGATCTTGTCAAAGGCTGGGGATTTGTTGACTTGCCGAATGCACTACATCGGAAATATCCGAATGCCGAAACCGCCTTTGAATGGCAGTATCTATTTCCCTCAAGTACTGTGAATAAAGACCGCACACGACATAATGTGACACGACGTTGGCATATGTCGAAATCAACGCTGTCCAAGTCATTAAGGAAAGCAGTACAGCAATGCAACATGACGAAGCGCATCACAGCGCATACTTTGCGGCACTCCTTTGCCACACACCTACTCCAGGCTGGCACTGATATCAGGACGATTCAGCAACTAATGGGCCATAAAGACCTGAAGACCACTATGATCTACACCCATATCGCGGCGGATCATTGCAAGAACACAAAGAGTCCCTTTGACCGATTGTTCGAGTGAGTATTCACACCGTCGTCACATATGGATATGTGGCGACCCTGTTAAACCCGGTATTCGTTTACCCTTTTTTCAACTTGGCAAACGCCTCGGCCATTGCCCCGCTCGGTGCTGGTGCCGATGGTTGGCGTTGCGGCTTATCCCTGCCCTTTCCTTTACCATGTTGCTGCTGTGCAGGTTTTGATTCTGCGCGTTTCTCCCTGCTAGCTTCGGTCGCTCCCGGCTTCCTGCCTCCCGCGACATTAGTACATCCCTGTACGTCATCGCTCATCCGCATACTAAGGCCAATACGTTTACGCGGGATATCCACCTCCATCACTTTCACCTTGACCACGTCGCCCGCCTTGACCACTTCGTGCGGGTCTTTGACGAACTTGTCGGCCAGGGCGGAGATGTGTACCAGACCATCCTGGTGTACGCCGATGTCGACGAAGGCACCGAAGTTGGTGACGTTGGTGACCACGCCTTCGAGGATCATGCCGGGCTGCAGATCTTTCAGCTCTTCCACGCCTTCCTTGAATTCGGCGGTCTTGAATTCGGGGCGCGGGTCGCGGCCCGGTTTGTCGAGTTCCTTGATGATGTCTTTCACGGTCGGCTCACCGAACTTGTCGTCGGTGAAGTCGTTGGCAGCGAGGGTCTTGAGGAATTTGCTGTCGCCGATCAGGCTGCCGATCTCCTTGCCGCTTTTGGCGATGATGCGTTCGACTACCGGGTAGGCTTCCGGATGGACCGCCGAGGCGTCGAGCGGGTTGTCACCGTTCATCACGCGCAGGAATCCGGCGCACTGTTCAAAGGCCTTTTCGCCGAGGCGCGGCACCTTGAGGATCGCTTTGCGATTTTTGAATGCGCCGTGCTCATCGCGATGGGCAACGATGTTGGCGGCCATGGCGGCGGAGAGTCCGGCGACACGGGCCAGCAGCGGTGCGGAAGCCATGTTGATATCAACACCGACGGCGTTTACGCAATCTTCCACCACTGCGTCGAGCTGACGCGCCAGTTTGGATTGCGAAACGTCGTGTTGGTACTGGCCGACGCCGATGGCTTTGGGATCGATCTTCACCAGTTCCGCCAGCGGGTCCTGCAGGCGGCGGGCGATGGAGACGGCGCCGCGCAGGGAGACATCCAGTTCGGGGAATTCATTGGCGGCAAATTCAGAGGCGGAGTAAACGGAGGCGCCCGCTTCACTGACCATGATCTTGGTGAGTTTGAGATCAGGATGTTTCTTGATCAGATCGGCGGCCAGTTTGTCGGTCTCGCGTGAGGCGGTGCCGTTGCCGATGCTGATCAGATCGACGTTATGTTTCTTCGCCAGTTCAGCAAGGATATGAATCGACTGGTCCCACTGGTTCTTCGGCACGTGGGGATAGATGGTGGCGGTGTCGACCAGCTTGCCGGTGGCATCGACCACTGCGACCTTCACCCCGGTGCGCAGACCCGGGTCGAGACCGAGGGTGGCGCGCGGCCCGGCGGGGGCGGCCAGCAACAGGTCGTTGAGGTTACGGGCGAAGACCTTGATCGCCTCCTCCTCCGCCTCTTCGCGCAGGCGCGATTTCAGATCGGTATCGAGGTGGGTGAAGATTTTCACCCGCCATGACCAGCGCACCACTTCGCGCAGCCAGGCATCGGCGGGACGGTTTTGATCCTTGATGGCTTTGTGCGCCGCGATCATCCGCTCGGCGACGCCGGACTCGCCCGGTTTCAGCTCCGCATCTTCGGGCAGGGCCAGCTCCAGATTGAGGATCGATTCCTTGCGTCCGCGGAACAGGGCCAGCGCGCGGTGCGAGGGGATATTCTTGATCGGCTCGGCGAAGTCGAAGTAGTCCGAGAACTTGGCGCCCTCCTGCTCCTTGCCCATCGCCACCCTGGAGCTGAGCACGCCGTGTTCCCACAGGTAGTCGCGCAGCTTGCCTACCAGCTCCGCATCCTCGGCAAACTCCTCCATCAGGATCTGCTTGGCCCCTTCCAGCGCGGCGGCGACATCGGGGACCTCTTTGTCCTTGTCGACGTAGGCAGCGGCCTCGGCTTCCGGATTCAGTGACGGGTCTTCCAGCAGCGCATGGGCCAGCGGCTCCAGCCCCGCTTCGCGGGCGATCTGCGCCTTGGTGCGGCGCTTCTGTTTATAGGGCAGGTAGAGGTCTTCCAGGCGGGTCTTGGTGTCGGCGGCGAGGATCGCAGCCTTCAGTTCCGGGGTCATCTTGCCCTGCTCGTCGACCGATTTGATTACCGCGGCGCGGCGCTCTTCCAGCTCGCGCAGGTAGCCCAGCCGCTCTTCCAGGTTACGCAGTTGGGTGTCGTCGAGACCGCCGGTCACCTCCTTGCGGTAACGGGCGATGAACGGCACCGTCGAGCCCTCGTCCAGCAGGCCGACAGCGGCCTCTACCTGTTTGACGTGGACATTGAGTTCTTCGGCGATGCGTTTGGCGATGGACATGTGTTCTGCTCTACCTGTTTCTGGAAAAGCGGGGATGGTAACAAAGGGATGCAGGATGCGTAATCTTGACAAGTGGGTTTGCTGGGCACGACTGCCCAGCCTACGGGAAGATCGTAGGTTGGGTTAGGCCGCGGGCCGTACCCCAACAATGAGTTGTCGGATTACGCTGCGCTAATCCGACCTACATATGAGGGAGATTTACTCCAGCCCGTGGCTGGTGAGGGTAAACGCCGCGTCCGGATCCTGGCCCAGTTTATCGCGCATCACTTCCAGCGCCGGTTGCAGTTCCGCCTGCAAGGTCCATGGCGGATTGACGATGAACATGCCGCTGCCGTACATGCCGAAGCCCTCCGGTGCGGCCTTTACCTGAAGCGTGACGTGCAGCCAGCGCGGTGAGATTTCGGCCAGTTGCGCGGGCAACGACTGCGACTCAGGTTTGTTCAGCAGCGGATACCAGACGGCATAGATACCGGTGGCGAAGCGCTTTAATCCCTGTTGCAGCAGATTGACCACGTTGGCGTACTCTTCGACGCGCTCATAGGGCGGGTCGATCAGGATCAGGCCGCGGCGCGGTTGCGGAGGCAGCAGTGCCTTGACGCTGTTCCAGCCGTCGGCGCGATAGAGGCGCACCCGACGATCACCCTGCGCGATGTGCTGTTGCAGTGAGTCGTGATCGGCGGGGTGGAGTTCGTAGAGCCAGGCATGGTCGTCACGGCGCAACATTTTCTGCGCCAGTGCGGGCGAACCGGGATAGAGATTCAGTTGGCCGTCGGGATTGATTTCACGCACCAGCGCGACATAGTCGGCCAGCAACGGCGGCAGGTTTGCTTCGTCCCAGAGTTGGGCGATGCCGCTTTCGTATTCGGCGGTTTGCGTCGCATGGCCTTCGTTCAGCGCGTAGATGCCCGCCCCGGCGTGGCTCTCGATGTACCAGTAGGGTTTCGCTTTCAAACAGAGATGGCGCAGCAACTGCACCAGGATGGCGTGCTTGAGGACATCGGCGTGGTTGCCGGCATGGAAGGCGTGGCGGTAACTGAGCATGGGTGCGCACCATCAGGTAGGCGGCGATTCTCCGTCCGCCGCGGGACGGCTGTCAATCGCCTTTCATGCTAGAATCGCGCCTCCCCCCGACACCAATCGACGATGGAAAGATGAACGATATGTCAGAACAAACCGTCCGCATGACCGAATACAGCCACGGCTCCGGCTGCGGCTGCAAGATCGCGCCCAAGCTGCTGGAGGAGATCCTTAACAGCGGCTTCGCCATGAGCCCCGACCCGCGCCTGCTGGTAGGCAACGAGTCGCGCGACGACGCGGCGGCCTACGACCTGGGCGACGGCCGTTCGGTGATCAGCACCACCGACTTTTTCATGCCCATCGTCGACGACCCGTTCGAGTTCGGCCGCATCGCCGCCACCAACGCCATCAGCGATGTCTACGCCATGGGCGGTAGGCCGATGATGGCCATCGCGATCTTCGGCTGGCCCATCGACAAGCTGGGACCGGAAGTGGCGAGCAAGGTGGTCGACGGCGGTCGTGCTGCCTGTGAAGAAGCGGGTATCCCGCTGGCCGGTGGTCACTCCATCGACTCGCCGGAACCGATCTTCGGCCTCGCCGTCACCGGCATCGTCGACAACGTGAACCTGAAACAGAACAACACCGCCGAGGCAGGCTGCGCCCTCTATCTCACAAAACCCATCGGCATCGGCATTCTCACCACCGCGCAGAAACAGAAGAAGCTCAAGCCGGAACACGAACGTATCGCCCCCGAAACCATGTGCCAGTTGAACAAGGTCGGTGCGGCACTGGGCAAACTTGCCGGCGTAAAAGCGATGACCGACGTCACCGGCTTCGGCCTGCTCGGACACCTGCGTGAAATGTGCGAAGGCAGCGGCGTGCGAGCCGAGATCGACTACGCGGCGGTGCCCAAACTGCCGCAGGTGGAAACCTACCTGGCGATGGGCTGCTCGCCCGGCGGCGCGCAGCGCAACTTCGACAGCTACGGCCACAAGGTCGGCCCGGTGGAAGAAGCGAAGCGGCAACTGCTGTGCGACCCGCAAACCTCCGGCGGGCTGCTGGTGGCTGTGACTGCCGAAGCGGAAAACGAATTTCTCGCCATCACCCGCGAGGCGGGCATGGAGCTGAAACCGATCGGTCGCCTGCTGCCCGCCGACAACGGCCCGCTGCTCACGGTGATCTAATGAGCGAAGAACTGCCGCAGATCGAAGACCTGCGCAGCCTGTTTCTGCAGGATGTGCCGCTACTCGACGTGCGTGCCCCGGTGGAGTTCGAACAGGGGGCGTTTCCGCATACGGAAAACCGTCCGCTGATCGACAACGCCGAACGGGAACAGATCGGTATCCAGTACAAAGAGCTGGGTCAGGATGCGGCGGTGGAGCTGGGCCATGAGCTGGTCCACGGCGAGAAGAAAACCGCGCGCGTTGCTGAATGGAAGCGTTTCGCCGAAGAGCATCCAGAAGGGGTGCTCTACTGTTTCCGCGGCGGCATGCGTTCGAAGATCAGCCAGCAGTGGTTGTTCGAAGCAACCGGCATTCGCTACCCGCGGGTCAAGGGCGGCTACAAGGCGATGCGCCGCTTCCTTATCGACGAACTGGAAGCGAGTGCCAAAGCCGTTCATCCGATTGTGCTGGGCGGACGCACCGGCACCGGCAAAACGGTTTTGCTGCGCCAGCTCTCGCCGATAGTTGATCTGGAAAAGTTGGCCTGGCACCGCGGCTCCGCCTTCGGTCCGCACGCCACACCGCAACCGCGGCAGATCAGTTTCGAAAACGCCCTCTCCATTGAGCTGCTAAAAATTCGCGCCAACGGCAACCCGACATTTGTCGTTGAAGATGAGCACCGCAACGTCGGCTCCTGCTTTATCCCCGAATCGATCCGCGATCACTTCCGTGAATCGCCGCTGGTGATCCTGGAAGCGACGCTGGAAGAGCGGGTGGCGATCACCCATCAGGAATATATCGACGAGGCGCTGGCTGAACACGTGGCGCTCTATGGTGAAGAGCAGGGTTTCGACAGATGGGCGGAGTATCTGCTCGGGAGCATGGACAAGATCAAGAAGCGACTCGGCGGTACGCGCCACGAAGAGCTACGTCGCTTGCTCTCTGCATCCATTGAGGTACATCGCAGCACCGGGAAAACCGAACAACACAGGGCGTGGATCGGTGAGTTGCTGGGCGGCTACTACGACCCGATGTACGACTACCAGATCAAACAGAATAAAAAAGTGATCACCTTTAGTGGCGACAAAGCTGCAGTGATCGAATATCTGGCCGGACACGGCATTCGCTATCAACCGTAGTCGTAGGTCGGATTAGCGCAGCGTAATCCGACATTCCCCTAGCGCAGCAACAACACCGGTACCGATGCGTTACGCATCACGCTGGTGGTAGTACTGCCGACGAGGAAACGACGAATCACCGAGTGACCGTAAGCGCCCATGATCAACATGTCGATGTTGTGTTCGGCGCGGTAGTCGCAAAGCACACGTTCCACCTCACCATCAATAATGCTCGCAGGTGCTTCGAAACCGGCGGCCTCAAGGGTGGCACGCGCCCACGCCAGTTGTTCACGATTGGCTTCGTTATCGGCACCGACCATCACCAGGTGACACGGCAGGCCGCTAAACAGTGGACTGCCCGCGACCATCTCCACGCCCTTGCGTGTGGTGGCACTGCCATCGAAGGCGAGCATCACGCGCTGCGGGACGCTGTATTCATTAGTGGTGATAAGGATCGGTCGATGCATGGTGCGCACCACGCTCTCCAGACGGCTGCCCACGTGGGCACCCAGGTTTTCGTCATGCTTGCCCATCACCAGCAGACGGATCTCTGCTTCCATTTCGCTCAGGGTTTCCACCAGGCTACCGTGGCGCTGCACGCTGGTGGGAAAACCGATGCCATCGGAGATGGCGATCGCCTTGGCCGCATCGAGCATCAACTTGCCCTGTTCAAGCGCCAGCTTGCCGCGCTGTTCATCCAGCATGGCCAGTTCATTCAGTAGCGCCTCACGACTTCCCAGACCGATGTTGCCGCTAAGATTGGTCTGCCCCGGGTATTCACTTTTTTCCAGCACATGCAGAAATTCCAGCGGAGCATCCATGCGCAGGCTGCTCCAGGAGGCGTAGTCACAGACGGCTTCGGAAACATCACTACCGTCGATACAGGCGATTACCTTTGTCATTATTGTTTTTCTCCTGGGTCAGTGACCCATCAGGTTTGCTACCGCATCGGGTTTGTCGTGTACGGCAAACTTGTCAACGATGGTCGCGCTGGCCGCGTTGAGGCCGATGACTTCGACCTCGGTTCCCTCACGGCGGAATTTCAGTACCACCTTGTCCAGTGCGGCGACCGCTGTGATGTCCCAAAAATGGGCCTGACACAGATCGATCACCACTTTATCAACCGCTTCCTTGAAATCAAAGAACTCGACGAACTTGTCGGCGGAGGCGAAGAAGACCTGGCCGACGACTTCATAGTGTCGGGTTGAACCGTCTTCACTGATCTTTGAGACGACATATTTATACTGCCCAACTTTATTGGCGAAGAACATCGCTGCCAGCAATACGCCGAAGAAAACCCCATAGGCCAGATTGTGGGTGGCGACCACCACCACAACAGTGGCGATCATGACGATGTTGGTACTCAGCGGATGCTTTTTCAGGTTACGCAACGATTCCCAGCTGAAGGTACCGATGGAGACCATGATCATCACCGCCACCAGCGCCGCCATCGGGATCTGTCCGACCCAGTCACCGAGAAACACCACCATCAACAGCAGGACAACACCGGCGGTTAAAGTGGAGAGACGACCACGCCCGCCCGACTTCACGTTAATCACCGACTGGCCAATCATGGCGCAGCCTGCCATGCCGCCGAGCATGCCGGCAGCGATGTTGGCGACGCCCTGCCCCTTGCACTCGCGGTTCTTGTCGCTGCCGGTGTCGGTCAGGTCATCGATGATGGTGGCGGTCATCAGCGATTCGAGCAGACCGACGATGGCCAGCGATGCTGAATAGGGGAAGATAATCGCCAGGGTATCGAAGTTGAGCGGCACATCGGGCCAGAGGAAAACCGGCAGGGTGTCGGGCAGCTCGCCCATGTCACCCACCGTGTGGATATCCAGTCCCAACCAGATGGAGACGATGGTGAGGGAGATGATGGTCACCAATGGAGACGGCACTGCGCGGGTGACGTAGGGAAAGAGGTAGATGATCGCCAGACCGGCGGCGGTCATGGCGTAGACATGCCAGGTGACACCGATCAGCTCCGGCAACTGCGCCATGAAGATCAGGATCGCCAGGGCGTTGACGAAACCGGTCACCACCGAGCGCGAGACAAAGCGCATCAGTGAACCGAGTTTGAGATAACCAGCGATGATTTGAAACACGCCAGTCAACAGGGTCGCGGCCAGCAGGTATTGCAGGCCGTGATCCTTGACCAGGGTGACCATCAACAGCGCCATCGCTCCGGTGGCAGCGGAGATCATCCCAGGTCGTCCGCCGACAAAGGCAGTGACCACGGCGATGCAAAATGAGGCATAGAGCCCCACCTTGGGATCAACCCCAGCAATGATGGAGAAGGCGATCGCCTCAGGTATGAGGGCCAATGCGACAACCAGACCGGCGAGCACGTCGCCACGGATATTGCCAAACCAGTTCGATCTTAAAGAGACAACCATTGCAAATCCAAAGCCGTTCCCTGTCCGCCATATCTATGGCAGACAAAGTGATAAATAGATGGAGATAGATGAAAACTCCCGCTGCGCAGGAGCGATACGCGAAAGGCGACGGATTTTAGCACTGGGCGGCATACCCTGTAAAATGCCGGGGTATTTTATGCTTACTGCATAGCTCTACGGCTAACAAAAAACCCCGCAATGCGGGGCTTTTTGTATCCGTTTCATGGCTAAGGTGTCAGTACTTCCACTTTGCACCCAGCATTATTGCGTTGTTGACGTACTGGTAACGATCGTCACTGTTGTCGCGCTTGTTGTGTTCAAACTCTACGTAGTAGGTCTTGTGTTTGTTCCACTGGTAATCGCCACGAAGTTGCAGATCGAAACCCGATGCGCTCTTCTTACCCTGGGTTGGATCCTCAAAGTTGTAGGCGTTGGCGTAGCTGTAATCCAAGAAGGCCACCTTGGCACGCATGCTCATCTTCTTATCGAAATCATGCAGGACACGTACCTTGAACTTGGTCAGATCCATGTCATTGTAGCCTACGTTATTGTCGCTACGCTGTGTCATCTCATAATCGAAATAGGCAACAGTGCTTTTGCTGAAGCGTTGGCGCACGCCGATGGCATATCCGGTGTAGGTGTATTTTAGTATCGGATTGGAGGCCAGCAGCGTACCGTTAATATCATAGGTATGACGCTCTTTGTAGTCACGCACCTCACCGGTGTATTCCAGTGTCAGCTTGGTATCTGTTGGGAAGTAGTGTTCCCAGTAGAGACCATACATGGTGTAGAGGTGGTCGTACTGTGTCCAGGCAACCGGATCGGCGTAGTCCAGATTTTCATAGGTGTATTTCACACCGATATTGTCGTCGGCAGCAATTTCACGCTCATAGCTGGCTTCGATACCTGTACTGGTATAGGTGTAGCGATTCGATACGTCAGTACCAGTACCGCCAGCAGCTGCTTTCGGATCACCAGTATCACGGTCGACATATACCTTGTCCTGGGTGTGCACAAAGAAACCGGCATAGGCATCACCTTTATCACCCTTGCTGCCCAGTTTAAAATCTGTACCAACACTGAGCTGATGCTTGGTATCGTTTGCATCCTGCAGCACAGAATCGAGATGAAAGTTACCATCGAATCGATACTTGCCGATAAAGTTAATGTATTTGGCCAGCGCCGTGCTTAATTCGGTATCTAACTTAAAGGGAATAAAAAGACCGGCCTTCTCACTCGGGGTAACGATGGTCGCACCGGTGGGGTCGGCATAGAAATCCGCATAACTGTGATCTGGTGCATGATAGGCATTGGTCTCATAGCCAACACCGGTATCAATCGACCAACTGACGTCATATTGCGCACTATCTGTTTTTGTCGCCGCCAGCGCCCCATTGGCCGCTATCAGTGACAGAGCTGCTACTGTCGTTCTGATTTTCATGTCTGACTCCTATGTTGTTTAGCGATTATTGTTTATTAAGCAATGCCAACTCGGCGTGGAGATCCTTATTATTCGGATCGAGAGACAATCCCTTATACAATTCACTCTGTGCACGTTGCAGGTCACCGTCCGCACGCAATCCCTTTGCCAGCGCAAGACGCAATTCGGTACTATCCGGTTCAATATCGACAGCCTGTTGCAAAAGCGTGGTAGCCTCCTGGCTACGTCCCAGTACAACCAACGTCGTACCCATCTGTTGCAGTGCCCGGACATTATCCGGTTCCAGTTCAAGAACCTTATGTAAGGCATCAATAGCTTCGTCATGACGCTGTCTATCGATATAAACCAGCGCCAGGTTGTACCAGGCACTGGAGTAGGTTGGGTCGTAGGTAAGTGCCTCACGATATTCCCCAATCGCGTTTTCCGCTTTTCCCACACGCACCCAACGAACCGCTAGATTGAGGTGGGCATTGATGTATTTTGGCCGTAGGCGGATCGCTTCCTGATAAGCACTAATTGCCTCCTCATTGCGATCTTCACGTCCATACAACACACCCATGTTGTACCAGGCAGTGGCGTAGTCCTTGCGCAGATCAACGGCGTGCCTGAATGCCTCCAATGCCGCCTCGGTATCTTTTTTGCGCATATTCAGCAGACCGAGGTTGTACCAGGCGGTTGAATAATCAGCACGCTGCTCCAACGCACTGCGATAGCTCTCTTCCGCCGAGGTGTAATCCTTCTGTGCAGTCTGCACCAGCCCCATATTGAGATAGGCCTCGGGGTAGGTACCGTGCTGGAGTTTGATTGCCTGCCGGTAATCGGCTAGTGCCTCGTCGTAACGTTTGAGCCGATAGTCTGCCCTGCCGCGATTGAAAAGTGCCTTGGCGTTTTGCGGTTCGCGTTCAATCAGCCAGTTAAATTGTGCGCGGGCATCTTCCCAGCGTTTTTCATCCAGCAACAGCAGACCGAGGTTATATCTTCCTGCCGAGTGTTCCGGGTCGAACTGCAACAGCTCACGGTAACGTCTTATCGCTGTGGTATTGTCACCGCGCGCACTATAGTGACGCGCCAGGGCGAATAGTGCCGGCGGATTGCCCTGCGCCAGATCCAGCACCGTTAGCAGTTGCTCCTCTGCTGCTCTCCTTCCTTCCGGTGTATCAGATTCCATCTCAGCCAGTGCCAGGCGCGGTTCGACGAAACCCGGTAGATGACGAATGGCCAGTCTGAACTGTTGTTCCGCCTGCCGCTTTTGACCATCACCTAGAAGGGCAAGTCCATATTGGTAGTGTGCCCGAGCCCTGCGTTCGCCACCCGCCTGCTGAGTTGCCTGCTGCAACACCTCTGCTGCCTGCTTGTACTCATTCCCGTTCAGCAACAGCAGACCAAGGTTATAGTGCGCTTCGAAGTGGTTCGGATTGATCGCAATGAGGAGACGATAGTCCTGTGCCGCTTTGTCGTAGGCATCTATTTGCGTGTTAACCAGCGCACGATAGAAATAGAGTCCCGGCCAGAGCGGTTCTTTCTTTGCCGCCCTGTCCAGGGTGCTCAGCGCGTCGCTATAACGCTTCTGCTTGTATTGCAGAACACCCAGCGTTGCCAGAGTGCGTGAATCATCACGCTGTTTTATCAGTGGCTTCAGCAGTCGCTCTGCCTGTTGCAGTTTCTGCTCAGTGATTAGCTTTGCGATCTGGTCTAGCTCAGGATCTTCTTCACCAAATGTCGGCAGTTCCTGATCTTCAGGGCCATCATTGCTCTGTGTAGCAAGCCGCGACTGGATGGCAATGACTGTAACCTCATCGGCCTCCAGTTCTACCTGATAACGAACATAGAACAACAGCGCGAAAAGCAATCCAAGCACACCCAGAATCGGTACAAAACTTTCTCGTAACACCTTTCCCATTACAGCGACTCCAGAATTGGCCGCATGCCGCTGCGAGTTACGTTCTGGATCTCCAGACCTGGACGTGCATTGATCTCCAGCAACACCGGACCCTGGGCAGCAACGGCAATATCGATACCGAGATATTTCAGTGGTACCGCCTCGGCAATATTGCGTGAGTGCTGGATAATTTCATCCCAGAACGGGATCTGCACACCAATCAATCCGGCACCGCTGTCAGGATGGGTGGTGATGGGTTCACCTTTAAGCATTGCCCTGTAGCTGCGACCACTCTGCAGGTCGAGACCGATTCCAACCGCTCCCTGGTGCAGATTGGCTTTACCGTCCGACATAAACGTGGGGACGCGGCTCATGGTCAACACCGGTTTGTTCTGAAACAGAATCACGCGCACGTCGGCCAGACCACGATCAAACAGCTTATTGATAACCTGATGTTGCACAATACGCTGCTCGATGATCGCTGCATCCTGCTTGTCGTGTGAAAAGACACCAAAGATGATATCGGCAATATGTCGGCGCAGGTCTTCGATACGATAGCGCTTGCCACTAACGCCAATCCATTCGTTACCTTCACGCCCGACAATCACGACAATGCCATTACCGGCGCTGCCGTTGGAGGGTTTGATCACAAAGTCGTCGAGGCTACGCAGATCCGCATCCAGGTTTACCAGCTCATAGAAATAGCGATAGCTGAAATGTGTCGTGGCAAGTGGCACACCAACGCCAGCAAGAATCTCCTTGCACAGCAATTTATCGTTAGCGATGGGGAAATCACGGCGTTTATTGTACGGATAGACATACCCCAGATTGCGCTGATTCATGGTCAGCACATTACGTCCCGCCTCACGCAGTGAACGCCATTGCTGTAACCAGTTAGCCATGCACCACCTCATTTCGTGCCATCAGGTGACGGAAGCGGACGAACTCCATCAGGCGCATCCCGACCCAGCGTCCCAACCAGATGTTTAATGCCATGACTACCAGCAACAGTTCCGGGAAGGCGAGGAACAGCGACTGCATGAACAACGATGACATCACTGCATAGGCGGCAGCGATTACCACCACCGTGGTTAACATCAACTTCATGGTGTTAGCCATCCCCTGCTCTTCCACCATGATGGCGAAGCGCTCAGAGGTGATCGCCAGGATGGCGATGGGAAACAGGGTCATCTGCGCCAGTTCGAACAATCCAAGCTGAACGCCACCGACGGTCATGGTCATCATGACCATAACCACCACCGCCAGGATCACGGCCATCTTCGGTGAGTGCAGCAGTTGCAACCAGTCGAGTCCTTTGCGGATCAAGGCGGTAATGGCAATGATCAGGATAAAACCGGTCAAACCCCAGAGCAGACCGCTCTCCCGCGCAGCGGCTGCGATCAACGCCGGGAGAAAAGTACCAAAGGTCTCGATACCGATAACGTTACGGAAGACCACCGTGACAAAGGCACCCAGGGGAATCATTAGTAATACTTTGAGCAGATCCTGGGAGATCCCTACCCGCTCAAACAGGGCATAGAAATTGATCATATTAAAGATCGAATCACCCAGTTCCTGCTGCACCTCGTAACGCGGCACCAGTTTCTTTACCGTGTTGAAGCGATACTGGAAATTGATGTTGCTGGTGTGTCTAAAGAGAACCTCGTCGCCATAGTAGAGGGTGAGGAAATTGGCCGGGATCTCGGCAAAATGATCATTGATGGTGTCGAACGGTACCCAGTGCCCGCCGACATAGGCTTCGATCCATTGGTGGCTGGTACGCTTGCTACCGCCTTGCATGACATAGCCACCGACCAGTCTTGCCGGAATATTGAGGTGACGCGCCATCGCCACAAACAGACGACCTTTACCATTACAACTGGCCTCACCCAACTTGAGTGCTGTGAGTGCATCGGTATAGCCAGAGAAATTGCGATTGGCGAATTGATCCTGCAGATAGCGGTGAATAATGGTCAGACTTTCACCCAAAGTACGCGCCTCGCGGTTGGGCATCAGTTCATCGACACGCCGTTTGATCAGTGGACTATCGACCTGAATACCCTCTTCCGCTTTAAGGTATTGCTGCAACTGTGCGGGATACTCTTCAGGGATCGGCATATCTACCGGCAGGACATACTGTACGGTCTTGCTCTGCACCAGGACCGTATAACGAATATCCTGCCGACCATTGACGTTGGTCGCATCCCAGGTAGCAATGCGATTCTCACCCTCAGTCCGCTGATTAAGAACGAAAACACCGTTGGCGTGCTGCTCCTGAAGGATCGTCTGCCGCGTATCGGAACGTGGCAGGAAGGTTTCCATATTGATCGACTCACCGTGGCCGTCGACCTGCATTGACAGCTCAACCTGATAGCTCTGTGTCGGGATCAACCCTTTTAATGGGTAATCGAGGACGAAGAGCTTTATGCCCATCAGGCTTAGAGGCAACACAACCAGTACGGCTATTAGCCCCCAATACGCGAGATACTTTTTATTACTTATACTGTCGCTCACGTTCGTTATTCCGTTTCCACATAGACCACTGCGGTTGATAGCACTCCACAACAGAAGTTGTGTATCTGAAACAGGTAACGAAAGTGATAAAGATTTGGTTGCAGAAAATTTACGAGGACAAAATTGCCATAAAACCTGCCTAAAACGAGAGTTAAGCTGAAAAGGTTCCGTCTTTTTTCACTGCCTATCAAACGATACCGGCACATGCCCTGAACGAAGCATGGCAACAAAAAACCGGGCACGTGGGCCCGGTTTCTATGGTGGCGAAGTTTCCGCTTCGCGACATGGGAATCACTGCGATTATCCCACCCATACCCGCGCATTGCGGAACATGCGCATCCAGGGGCCGTCTTCACTCCACTCATCGGGACACCAGGAGTGTTGCACCGCACGGAACACCCGCTCCGGGTGCGGCATCATGATGGTGAAGCGACCATCGTCACTACACAGACCGGTAATGCCGAGCGGTGAGCCGTTGGGGTTGGCAGGATAGACCTCGGTTGGGTCGCCGTAGTTGTCGACATAACGCAACGCCACCTGCTGAGTACGTAGTGCCTCTTCCGCAGTATGACCCGGACGGAATTCAGCACGGCCCTCACCATGGGCAACAGCGATAGGCATGCGCGAACCTTCCATCCCCTGCAGGAACAGCGAGGGTGACTTCAACACCTCAACCATCGCCACTCGTGCCTCGAACTGCTCGGAAAGATTGCGTACAAAGTGCGGCCATGTCGCAGCACCGGGGATCAGCTCATGCAGGTTCGACATCATCTGGCAGCCGTTGCAGACGCCGAGACCGAAACTGTCTTCACGTTTGAAGAAGGCTTCAAATTGATCGCGGGCACGGTCATTGAACAGGATCGACTTGGCCCAGCCCTCACCGGCACCGAGGACGTCACCGTAAGAGAAGCCACCGCAGGCGACCAGACCTTTATATTCATCCAGCGAAACCCGCCCGCTGATGATATCGCTCATGTGCACATCCACCGCATCGAAACCGGCACGGTCGAAGGCGGCAGCCATTTCGATCTGACCGTTAACGCCCTGCTCGCGTAGCACCGCCACTGAGGGACGCACACCTTTAGCAATGAATGGTGCAGCAACATCGTCGTCGATGTCGTAGCTCAGTTCGGCAAACAGGCCGGGATCGTTACCATCAAGCAGACGCTCATACTCTTCCGTTGCGCAATCGGCGTTGTCGCGCAGTGACTGCATACGATAGGTGGTTTCGGACCAGGCACGATGCAGATCGATGCGTGCTTCATCCAGCAATACTTCAGCGCCGTTACGAATGACGATGCGGTCTTCTTCGTTAACTTCGCCGATCACGAAGGCGCAGTGGCCCAGTTCCATCTCCCGCAGTGCGGAGAGCACCTCGTCGGTATCTTCGTGACGCACCTGAATCACCGCGCCCAGCTCTTCGCTGAAGAGTGCTGCAACCTTATCATCGCCCAGTTCATCCAGTTGCAGGGTGACACCGCAATGCGCGGCAAAGGCCATCTCTGCAATCGTGGTGAAGAGGCCACCATCGGAACGGTCATGGTAGGCGAGCAGTTTGCGCTCACTGTTCAGTTCCTGAATCACGGCAAAGAACTGCTTCAACGCCTGCGCGTCATCCAAATCGGGACCATGATGACCCAACGCTTTATAGACCTGGGTCAGACAGGAACCGCCGAGACGGTTATGGCCTTTACCAAGATCGATCAAAATCAGATCGGTGTCGCCATTGTCCGTACATAGCTCAGGGGTAAGGGTGTGACGCACATCTTTCACCGGGGCAAAAGCGGAGATGATCAGCGACAGCGGCGCGGTCACCGATTTCTCTTTGCCGCTCTCCTGCCATACGGTCTTCATCGACATGGAGTCCTTGCCCACCGGAATGGCAATGCCCAGTGCCGGACAGAGTTCCATGCCTACCGCCTGCACCGCGTCATAGAGACCGGCGTCTTCACCCGGGTGACCCGCCGGGGCCATCCAGTTGGCGGAGAGGACGATATCTGAAATATCTTCGATGCTGGCAGCGGCGATGTTGGTCAAGGCCTCGCCCACCGCCATGCGTGCGCTGGCCGCATGATCCAGCAAGGCCAACGGGGTACGTTCCCCCATTGCCATCGCTTCGCCGCAGTAGCTGTCGTAACTGCTGGCGGTGACGCCGCAGTCGGCCACCGGTACCTGCCACGGGCCGACCATTTGATCGCGATTGATCAGGCCGGTGACGGTGCGGTCGCCGATAGTAATGAGGAAGGTCTTGTCAGCAATGGTCGGCAGACGCAGCAGGCGATAGGCCGCATCGCGGATGTCAATCTTCTGCGTATTGAATTCATTTTTCTGGTACGGCTTGTGTTGCACCTCGCGCAACATCTTCGGCGGCTTGCCCAGCAGCACTTCGAGCGGCATGTCGATGGGGGTGTTGTCGAAGTGACCGTCGCCCAGCACCAGTTGCTGCTCCTTCTTCGCCTCACCGATCACGGCAAACGGTGCACGCTCGCGCTCACACAGGGCGGCAAAGCGCTCCATGTCTTCCGGTTTAATGGCGAGGACGTAACGCTCCTGCGCCTCGTTGCACCAGATCTCCATCGGCGACATTCCCGGCTCATCGTTGGGGATGGCGCGCAGTTCAAAGCTCGCACCACGCCCGGCATCGTTGACCAGTTCCGGCATGGCGTTGGAGAGACCGCCCGCGCCAACGTCGTGAATGGAAACGATTGGGTTGTCATCGCCCAATTGCCAGCAGCGATCGATCACCTCCTGACAACGACGCTCGATCTCCGGGTTGCCGCGCTGCACCGAGGCGAAATCGAGATTCTCTGCCGACTCGCCGCTGGCCATGGAGGAAGCCGCGCCACCGCCAAGACCGATCAACATCGCCGGACCACCGAGCACCACCAGTTGTGCGCCGGGGGGAATAATATTTTTCTCCACGTGCTCGACGCGGATGTTGCCGAGACCGCCGGCAAGCATGATCGGCTTGTGGTAACCGCGTACCTCTTCGCCTTCGGGGCCGGGCACCTTCGCTTCGTAGGTACGGAAGTAACCGTTGATCGCCGGGCGACCGAATTCATTATTAAAGGCTGCACCACCGAGGGGACCGTCAATCATGATATCCAGTGCAGAGACGATGCGACCCGGCTTGCCGTAGTCGGCCTCCCACGGCTGTTCGAAACCGGGGATGCGCAGATTGGAGACAGAGAAGCCGGTAAGGCCCGCCTTCGGTTTGGAACCGCGGCCGGTGGCACCCTCATCACGGATCTCACCACCGCTGCCGGTAGCCGCGCCGGGGAAGGGGGAGATCGCGGTGGGGTGGTTGTGGGTCTCCACCTTCATCAGGATCGCCATTGGCTCCTTGTGATAGGTGTATTTGTTGCTACCCGGCTCGGGGAAGAAGCGGCCCGCCACAGGTCCCTCGATCACCGCTGAGTTGTCCTTGTAGGCGGAGAGGGTCTTGCCCGGATTCTTCTGGTGAGTATTGCGGATCATGGAGAAGAGCGATTTCTCCTGCTCCTGCCCGTCGATGATCCAGTCGGCGTTGAAAATCTTGTGACGGCAATGCTCGGAGTTGGCCTGGGCGAACATCATCAGCTCCACGTCGGAGGGATTGCGACCCAGGGTGGTGAAATTTTCCACCAGGTAGTCGATCTCATCCGCCGCCAGCGCCAGACCCCAATCGCTGTTGGCACGGGCCAGTTCTTCCCTGCCACCGCCAAGAATATCAACCGTGCGTAGTGGTGCCGGCTCCTGATTACGGAACAACGCCTCTGCGTCGTCGGCACTTGCCAGCACCTGTTCGATCATGCGGTCGTGCAGTAGCGCGGCGGCCTCTTTTAGCTGCTGCCCGCTGATTTCAACCCTGGCATTGAGATAGTAGGCAATGCCCCGCTCCAGTCTGCGGACCTTATCCAGGCCACAGTTATGGGCGATATCGGTCGCCTTGGAGGCCCACGGCGAGATGGTGCCGAGTCGCGGTATCACCAGTAACAACTTGCCCTGCGGCTCCTCCACCGTGGCGCTCGGACCGTAACTCAACAATTGGCCCAGGGTCGCCTGTTCACTCTCATCCAGCGTCCGCTCCACATCGGCGAAGTGCAGGTATTCAGCATAGATGTGTTCAAGCGCCGGGATGGGCTGCTTGAGTGCGGCCTGAAGTCTGGCAAGACGAAAGGGGGAGAGGGCCGGGCTACCGCGCAGGATCAGCATGAGGGTCGAGCCTATATTCAGTCAGTGGTCAGGAGAGGGGGAATGATACTGGAAGCGGGCTGGGACATAAACCGCTTATAGGTTGCAGGTTGCAGGCAATCATAGTTGATACCTGTTACCTGCAACCTGATACCTGTAACCTTCAGGTATAATCTCCCGCTACCTCGAAATCTGACGAAACCATGACCGACGCCACCGACCGCCTCCCCCACTGCAGCCTGCCACGCCGTCTGGCCGCGATCCTCTATGACTCGCTGCTGCTGATAGCGCTGCTGTTTATCGCCAGTGCCCTGTGGCTGATCCCCAGCGGTGGCGAGGCAAAGCAGGGCTTCAACCCGCTGCTCACCATCTTCCTGCTGCTAATCAGCTTTGGCTTCTTTGCCTGGTTCTGGAGCCACGGTGGACAGACCCTGGGAATGCGTGCCTGGCGCATCCGCCTGCAAAACCGTAACCCGGGACCAGTCACCCTGTGGCAACTGATGCTGCGTTTTCTCGTTGCCATCCTCTCCTGGCTCCCCTTTGGTCTCGGCTTTCTCTGGTCGCTATTTGATCAGGAGAAACTGAGCTGGCACGACCGCTACTCGATGACGGAACTGGTGGTCCTGCCCAAGGGTCGGAAGCAATCATGAATTTCCTCAGGCAGACACTCGCCAGCCGCGGCCTGCGCCTGCTGGCGCTGTTTATCTTCCTCCTGACCCTGATGGCACTGCTGCCGTGGAGTCCGCAGGGGCCGTTCGACGCCCGTGACTATCAGCGCATCGAAGGGGTCAGCCTCAGCTATCCCTGGTGGGGTGTACTGCTGGAGCCGTTGTTCGCCCCGGCGCAGATGTTGATGAATGCCCCGGATTTCCGTCTGGCACTCACCGCCACCGCCTTCTGGGTTGTGATCGCTGCGATACTGCTGCCCATCTGGTTTTCCCTGCGCGCATCGCCCCGCCCCTCCAAACTCCTGATCGCCCGCCGCAGTGTGGTGACCGTGACGGTCAGCGTGGTGTTATACCTCGCCTACATCATCGCCGCCGCCGTGGTCTACTTCCCCGGCTGGAAACTGGAAGTGGATAACCCGGAGTGGCTGGTGGCCGATCTGCAGAGCCACACCCTCGGCTCCCACGATGGACTGGTCACCGCAGAGAAGAGTCTCTCCTGGCATAAAGCCCGCGGCTATAACCTGTTCGCGGTCACCGAGCACTACGACGCGAGCGGTTCCTTCGCCGCCCGTGATCTGGCCCGGCAAGAGGGTGATACACAGGTAGTGATCCCCGGCGTGGAGATCAACAGCGAGAGCGAGGACTTCATCCTCGGTATCGGTCTGAAGAGCGGCGACATTCCCAAATACAGCGGCCCTGAGGATAGCGCCTATTCGCGTCGCTTCATTGAAAACATTCATGCGCAACACCAGGGCGCCACCATCGCCCTCTCATGGGGCCTGGCACCGAAACGGGTGGCAACACTGGTT
>JBNKBG010000035.1:0-24581 GCA_050287105.1 Thiohalomonadaceae bacterium | reverse complement strand
ACAGCAGGCGAGCGCGCCGCCACCGGCAGAGAGCCGCGATCTGAGCTGGGACGATGTGCCGATGGTCGATCCCATCGGTCTGGAGGTGGGCTACCGCCTGATTCCGTTAGTAGACAAGTCTCAGGGCGGTGAGTTGATGGCGCGGATCAAGGGGGTACGGCGCAAGCTTTCCCAGGAACTGGGCTTCCTCATCCCGCCGGTGCATATCCGTGACAACCTCGATCTGCCACCCAACTCCTATCGCCTGAGCATGATGGGAGTCAGCGTGGGTGAGGCAGAGATCCATCCGGAGCGGGAGATGGCGATCAACCCGGGTCAGGTCTTCGGCAGCGTCGAAGGGGTCAATGCCAAGGATCCGGCCTTTGGTCTCGATGCCGTCTGGATCAGCCCGAGCCAGCGCGAGCACGCGCAGGGTCTCGGTTATACGGTGGTCGATCCCAATACCGTGGTGGCGACCCACCTGAGCCAGGCACTGCAGGAGCATGCCCATGAACTGCTGGGTCATGAAGAGGTGCAGAAGCTGCTGGAGCAACTGGCCAAGAGTGCACCCAAACTGGTTGAGGACCTGGTGCCCAACAACCTGCCGCTGGGTACGGTGGTCAAGGTACTGCAGAACCTGCTCTCCGAGGGCATCCCCATCCGTGACATTCGTACCATCGCCGAATCTCTGGCGGAGAGCGCCAGCCGGGTCAAGGATGCCGGGAATTTGACTGCCCTGGTACGGGTTGCCCTGGGACGGATGATTGTTCAGAAAATCAATGGTTTGAGGAATCAGCTGGAGGTCATCACCCTCTCCCCTGAATTGGAACGCATATTGCTTGAGAGTGTACAGGCCTCCGCAGAAGGGGGCGCGGGCATCGAGCCGATGTTGGCCGAGCGTCTGCACCAGGGATTGGTCAGCAGTGCGCAGAATCAGGAGGCATCCGGTAAACCGGCGGTACTGCTGGTGGCACCTCCGGTACGCGAGTTGCTGGCCCGCTTTACCAGACACACGATTTCGGGGTTGAACGTGCTCTCCTACAACGAGATCCCGGACGACAAGCAGCTCAAGATCGTGGCCACCGTAGGCAAACAGACGAGTTGAGTAGATGCCCGCTAACACCGGGCTGAGTGAGGGTTAGAGGAATGAAAATCAAACGCTACTTTGCTACCGACATGCGTCAGGCCATCCAGATGGTGCGTGAAGCACAGGGGCCGGATGCGGTGATCCTCTCCAATCGCCGGATCGATGGCGGCATCGAGATCGTCGCGGCGATGGACTACGACGAAAAGGTGTACCAGCGCCTGAGCGGTGGCGATGAGCGCACTGCAGCGGTCAGGGCCCCTGCCAGGGCCCCGCAGATCGAATGGTCGCAGGACCCGGCACTACTGGCGATGCGCGACGAACTCACCATGTTGCGTGGGGTGATCGAAAGCCAGATCAATGGCATGGCCTGGAAGAACATGAAAGAGAAGCACCCGCAGCAGGCCAAACTGCTGGAGCGATTGTTGCAGATGGGTCTGCATCCGACCCTCTGCCGCAGCATTGCCGAGCGGGTGCCCTACACCAAGGACCTGAATCAGAACTGGCGGCGCGCCCTGACCCTGCTCTCCACCAAGGTGATGGTAACCAACGACGACATCCTCAACCGGGGCGGTATTGTTGCCCTGATTGGCCCGGCGGGCGCAGGCAAGACCACCAGCGCCGCCAAGCTGGCGGCGCGCTTTACCCTGCGCCACGGCCCGAAAAAGGTGGCCCTGGTCACCACCGATAGCTATCGCATCGGTGCCCACCAGCAGTTGCGTACCTACGGTCAAATCCTCGGCGCCCCGGTGCATGTGGCGAAGGACGGCGAGGCGTTACGCAAAATCCTGCACACCCTGCGCGACAAACAACTGGTGCTGATCGATACCGCGGGCATGAGTCAGCGTGACATTCGCCTCAGCGAGCAGTTCGGCATGCTAAAACAGAGCGGATTACCGATCCGCAGTTATGCGGTACTCTCCGCCTCCAGCCAACGCAGCAGTCTGGATGAGGTGTTACGCAGCTTTGGCAAGGTCAAGCTCGAAGGTGCTATTCTCACCAAGATGGACGAGACCATGGTGCCGGGAGAGGCGCTCTCCGTGGTGGTGCAGAATCGGTTGCCAGTGGCCTACGTCAGCGACGGTCAACGGGTACCTGAAGACCTCCACCCCGGGCGCAGCAATAACCTGGTGAACCGTTGTGTACAGCAGCTACAGCAGCTGCCGGAAAAACCGGCCGAGGAGCGGTTGGTAATGGAGTTCGGGCGGCTTGCGGGCTGAGAACAATAAAGCGGTAGAGGTAATGAATGACCGATCAAGCAGAGGGGTTAAGACGTATGGCCAAGGCTAAACCGGTTCGTGTGATCGCCGTGACCAGCGGTAAGGGAGGAGTGGGCAAGACCAACGTTTCGGTCAATCTTGCCACCGCCTTTGGCCAACTGGGCAGGAAGGTGATGATCATGGACGCCGATCTGGGCCTCGCCAACGTCGATGTGATGCTCGGCTTGCAGCCATCACGTAATCTTTCCCATGTCATCAAGGGTGAGTGCAATCTGGAGGAGATCATCCAGGAGGCAGCGGGAGGCATCAAGGTGATCCCCGCCTCATCGGGGCTGCAGAATATGGCGGAGTTGAGTCCCGCGGAGCATGCCGGACTGATCCACGCCTTCAGTGAACTTAATACCGATATCGATATCCTGATTGTCGACACCGCTGCCGGCATCTCCGACAGCGTGGTCAGTTTCTCCAAGGCTTCACAGGAGGTGGTGGTGGTGGTCTGCGACGAGCCCGCCTCGATCACCGACGCCTATGCCCTGATCAAACTGCTTAACCGTGACCACGGTATCCGCCGTTTTCGTGTGCTGGCCAACATGGCGCACAGCGAAAATGAGGGACGTGAGCTGTTTGCCAAGCTGGTCAAGGTGACCGAGCGCTTCCTCGACGATGTGATGCTCGATTTCATGGGCAGCATCCCCTACGACGAATATCTGCGCAAGGCGGTGAAGATGCAGCGACCGGTGGTCGATGCCTATCCCGGTAGCAAGATCTCATGCGCATTCAAGGATATAGCCAAACGTGCCGATAAATGGCCTATGCCCACCGCCGCGGCGGGCAGTTTGGAGTTTTTTGTTGAGCGCCTGGTAAAAAGCGGCCAGTTGATGGATGGGCTTGCATGAACAGCGTGGCGCTCAAACTGGCGGCCTATGAGGAGAACCAGAATGATCTGGTTGTCCGTCATGCGCCGCTGGTTAAGCGCATCGCGTACCACCTGTTGGCGCGTTTGCCGGACACCGTGCAGGTAGATGACCTGATTCAGAGCGGCATGATCGGCCTGCTTGAGGCGGTACGTAACTATGAGAACGGACATGGGGCCAGTTTTGCCACCTATGCCGGTATTCGCATTCGTGGTGCGATGCTCGACGAGGTACGGCGCAATGACTGGACTCCGCGTTCGGTACATCGTCGTTCGCGTGAGATCGCCGAAGCGATTCGCCAGATCGAGGCACGTGAGGGACGCGATGCCCATGACAATGAGATCGCCAGGCTGCTGGGCGTCGATCTGGACGAGTACTACCGTATGTTGCAGGATGCCAGCGCCTCACGGGTGCTCAGTTTTGAGGACATGGGCTATGACGGCCGTGGCGTTGATGATCTGCTCTCTTCCGGCGAACCGGAACCGAGTGATGAACTGGTACAGAAAGAGCGCAGCGCAGGGCTTGCTGCCGCAGTGGAACAACTGCCTGAGCGCGAGCGTCTGGTAATGTCGCTCTACTATGGGGATGAACTGAACCTGAAGGAGATCGGCAAGGTGCTGGGTGTTACCGAGTCCCGGGTCTGCCAGATCCACAGTCAGGCACTGGTGCGAATTCGTGCCCGCATGAGTTCAGCAGATGTCGTGCAATAACAGTTTCGGCTAAATAGATATTACAGATGAGATAAACCGCTACGTGGCGGGTGAAAATCAGGGCAAAGCGTAGTAGTTGTTTCGGAGGCAAATTTGGACAAGAACATCAAAATACTGGTGGTCGATGATTTTTCCACCATGCGGCGGATCATCAAGAACCTGTTGCGCGATCTCGGATTCGTTAATGCCGACGAAGCCGATGATGGTCTTACCGCACTGCCTATGCTACAGGCGGGTAACTACGACCTGTTGATCACCGACTGGAATATGCCGGGTATGCAGGGTATCGACCTGCTGCGCGCCGTACGCGCCGATCCCAAACTCTCCACCATGCCCGTACTGATGGTAACCGCCGAACAGAAAAAGGCGCAAATCATCGAGGCCGCACAGGCGGGGGTAAACGGTTATATCGTCAAACCGTTTACGGCCGGCACGCTTAAGGAAAAGCTGGAGAAAATCTACGAACGCATTAATGCGCAATAAGCCGTATCGGCTGTATCAGACTACGGACAAGAGACATATCTAATGGCAAAAGCACCTACAACCCTGAGCAGTGATTTCGTCGAGCAAGTGCGCGAGTTGTCGAAGTACGTTGAAGAGGGCAACGAGGCGGAAGCCGATCGTATGCTGGATCAGATTGCCAAGGTGCGTGAGACCAGTCTGTTTCAGGAGTTGGGTAAATTGACCCGACAATTCCATGAGTCGCTCAACAACTTTCGCCTCGATTCTCGCATTGCCCACTATGCCGAGAAAGATTTTCCCGACGCACGGGAACGTTTGCGTTATGTGATCACCATGACCGGTCAGGCAGCGGATCGCAGTCTGACCGCAGCTGAAAACGCCATGCCGGTGTGCAAATCCATCGAGAAGCGTTCTACCGAGCTGAAGGGGCAGTGGGAGCGTTTCACCTCTCGCGATATGGATGCGGATGAATTTCGTACGCTCAGTAATAATTTGAGCGAGTTTTTCAGTGAGCTCTCGCGTGACAGCCTGGTACTAAAAGAAAACCTCAATGAAGTGGTGATGGCGCAGGATTTTCAGGACCTGACCGGACAGATCATCGAGCGGGTGATCATGCTGGTAGATGAAATGGAAGACAGTCTGGTCGAGCTGGTACGCATTTCCGGGCAGAACCTGGTGGCGACTGAAGCGTTACAGGATAAGGAGAGTAAGGAAGACAAGATCAAGGCGACTGGCCCCAGTGTTCCGGGTGTGGATGATGCCGAGAATCTGGTCTCGGGACAGGATGAAGTCGATGACCTGTTGTCGAGTCTGGGTTTTTGAGGGTTTAGCCAATGGCTCTGGATGCGAACGACGAGATCCTTCAGGACTTTCTGGTTGAGGCCAGCGAGATCCTGGAACAGTTGAACGAACAACTGGTTGATCTCGAGCACAATGCCGAGGACGCAGAGTTACTCAACGCGGTGTTCCGCGGCTTTCATACCATTAAAGGTGGCGCCGGATTTCTTGGGCTCGATGCCCTGGTGAACGTCTGCCACCGCTCTGAAGACATCTTCAATCTGTTGCGTAACGGCGAGAAGAGTCTGACTACCCCGATGATGGATGTCTTCCTCGAAGTGCTGGATGTGCTCAACGCCCAGTTCGAGAGTCTGCGCGCGATGGAAGAGCCGGAGAGTGCCAGCCAGGAGTTGCTGGATGCGCTAACGCGGATGAATCATCCGGGTAATGACGATGAAGGGGAGGCTGCTCCCGTTGCTGCCGCCACGCCCACGACCGTGGTCGAAGCGCCAGCAGCCAAACCTGTTGCCGAAGGTGACATTACCGACGATGAGTTCGAGGCGCTGCTCGATGCGATCGACGGCAAAAGCGACAAAGGCAAGGCCGAGCCCGCCGCAGCTGTTGCCGCGACAGGTGATGAAGACATCACCGAAGAGGAATTTGAGGCATTGCTGGATCAACTTCACGGCAAGGGTCAGTTTACCCCGGAGGCATTACCCAAAGAGACGCCTCCCGTAGTGGCAGCCACTGAATCCACCAGGAGTGCCGCTGCTGGTGATGACGATATTACCGAGGATGAGTTTGAAGCCCTGCTCGACCAACTTCACGGTAAAGGTCAGTTCAATGCCGCGGCGGTAGCTGCTTCCGAGCCGGCCAAACCTGCCACGCCCAAACCAGCCGCCGCTCCCGCTGCGGCCAAACCGGCCGAAGCGGCAAAGAAAAAGGTCGAGACGCCGCAGGCAGAGACCACGGTGCGGGTCGATACCAAGCGTCTCGACGACATTATGAATATGGTCGGCGAACTGGTGTTGGTACGCAATCGTCTGTGGAACCTGACCAACGGTGAAAACGGTGAGGTTCACTCCGAAGCGGTAACCAAGGCTGTTTCCAATCTGGATCTGGTTACCGGCGATCTGCAGATGTCGGTGATGAAGACTCGCATGCAGCCGATCAAAAAGGTCTTCGGCCGCTTCCCCCGGGTGGTGCGGGATCTGGCGCGTAATTTGAAGAAAGAGGTCAATCTTGAGCTGGTAGGTGAAGAGACCGACCTGGACAAGAATCTGGTCGAGGCGCTTGCCGATCCGCTGGTACACCTGGTGCGTAACTCGGTGGACCATGGTGTTGAGATGCCTGCTGAACGTGAGGCCGCAGGCAAACCACGAACAGGGGTTGTGCGTCTTGCGGCGGAACAGGAGGGCGATCATATCCTGTTGACCATCGACGACGATGGCGCCGGTATGGACCCGGACAAGCTGCGCAAGTTGGCGGTGAAAAAAGGGATGATGGATGAGGACGCCGCGTCCCGGCTGAGCGACCGTGAGGCCTATATGCTGATCTTCGCCCCCGGCTTCTCCACCAAGGAAAAAATTTCCGATGTCTCCGGTCGGGGCGTGGGTATGGACGTGGTCAAGACCCGCATCACTCAGCTCAACGGTAGTGTCGAGATTGAATCAGAGATGGGTAAGGGCACCCGGGTACTGATCAAGGTGCCGCTGACGTTGGCGATCATGCCCACCTTGATGATCAAACTGGGTGAGCAGACCTTCGCCCTGCCACTGGTCAATGTGAGCGAAATATTCCATCTCGATCTGACCAAGACCAACGTGGTGGATGGCCGTCGTGTGATTATGATCCGCGATCACGCCTTGCCGCTCTACTATCTTTCCGGCTGGTTGGTGGCAGGTTGCCCGCAGACGCTGCCTTCTGCGGGTCATGTGGTGGTTGTGCATATCGGTACCCAGCAGATCGGTTTTGTCGTTGACCAGCTGATTGGACAGGAAGAGGTTGTGATCAAACCACTGGGCGCACTACTGCATGGTACCCGGGGTATGGCCGGTGCGACGATTACCGGAGACGGACGCATTGCGTTGATTCTGGATATCCCCGGTCTGTTGAAGGCCTACGCCAAATAACGTGTTAACGTAAGCTTGCCGTTCGTTGGCAAGGGGACGAAAGTAAAAAAGAGTCGAGGAGTATGTACATGCCCATACGGGTATTGGTGGTGGATGATTCGGGTTTCTTTCGTCGTCGGGTCAAGGCGATGTTGGAGAGTGACTCGCGCCTGGAGGTTGTTGGCGAAGCGGTTGATGGTGCCGATGCGGTATCGCAGGTCAGTAAACTGCGGCCGGATGTCATCACCATGGATATTGAAATGCCGGTGATGGATGGCATCACGGCTACTCGTCGCATTATGCAGCTCAGTCCACGTCCGATCCTGATGTTCTCTTCGTTGACGACCGATGGTGCCAAGGCGACTCTGGATGCACTGGAAGCGGGTGCGGTCGATTACCTGCCAAAGAAGTTTGAGGATATTTCCAGTAATCGGGAAGAGGCAACACGCGCCCTTTGCGAGCGGGTCTATACCATCGCCACACGTGGCCACAGAACAGCACGTCCCTCCGCGCCGACGTCACATACGTCGACCGCCGCACTTCGCCAGAGTAGTGCCGTTGCATCGACGGTGAAAACTACAGCGGTCCCGAGTGCAGCACCGCATAGTCTGAAAACTCCCGCCCGTGGTTCGCTTAAACTGGTTGCCATTGGTACCTCGACCGGTGGTCCGGTAGCGCTGCAGGAGGTGCTGACCAAACTTCCCGCTGATTTTCCCTATCCCTTGATCCTGGTGCAGCACATGCCGGGCAGCTTTACTCCGGCCTTCGCCCAACGCCTGAATCAACTCTGTGCGATCACGATTAAAGAGGCAGCGGACGGTGACACCTTAACGCCGGGAACGGCACTGTTGGCACCCGGCGGTAAACAGATGTTGGTCGAGTCTCGTGGCGGACGTTACTGCGTCAAGATCGTGGAGAGCGAAGCGGGGCTGACCTATAAGCCGAGTGTCGATATTACCTTTGGATCAGCGGCCCGTGCCTTTCCCTCGCAAACCCTGGCCATCATCCTCACCGGGATGGGTGCCGACGGACGTGAGGGCTGTCGTAAATTGAAAGAGGGCGGCTCCACCATCTGGTCGCAGGACGAGGCGAGTTGTGTCGTCTACGGTATGCCCGCCGCGGTGGCTGATGCAGGCTTGAGCGATGGTGTACTCGCGCTAAATGAAGTGGGGCCGGCACTGGCCAGGGTATAGCTATGGACTTTCTCAGTCTCATCGGTGCGTTTCTCGGTATTGCAGCCATTCTCGGTGGGCAATTTCTCGAGGGCGGCCATGCCAGCTCACTGATCAATGCGCCAGCCCTGATCATCGTTGCTGGCGGCTCGCTGGGTGCAATTATGTTGCAGTCGCCGATTGCCACCTTCGTCCATGCGATACGGATGCTTTACTGGGTTTTTGTTCCGCCACAACTGGGTTCTGACGAAGCCATCAACAAGATAGTCAGTTGGAGCAACATTGCACGTAAAGAGGGGCTACTGGGTCTGGAGGCCGCTTCCGATACGGAAGATGACGACTTTGCCCGCAAAGGCCTGCAACTCCTGGTGGATGGCAATGAACCAGAGGTGATGCGCAATATTCTGGAGGTGGATGCGGATACCCGTGAGCACCATGATATGAGTGCAGCGCGTCTCTACGACAGCATGGGTGGCTATACCCCGACTCTGGGGATCATCGGTGCGGTGCTGGGTTTGATTCAGGTGATGGAGAATCTTACCGATCCTTCAAAACTGGGACACGGCATTGCCGTGGCTTTTGTTGCCACCATTTATGGTGTGGGGCTGGCCAATCTGATCCTGCTTCCCATTGGCAACAAACTGAAGAGTCTGGCGATCTCGCAGAGTCAGTTTCGCTACATGATGATCGAGGGCATCGTCTCCATTGCCGAAGGGGACAACCCGCGTAACATCGAAACCAAGCTGCAAGGCTTTGTACACTGAGTTTGGCTAGACGGTGAGAGTGGAAAATGGCGCGCAAGCGAAAACTGGTAGATCACGAAAACCTGGAACGCTGGATGATCTCCTATGCGGATTTCATCACTCTGCTGTTCGCCTTTTTCGTGGTGATGTACGCCATCTCCTCGGTTAATGAAGGAAAATATCGGGTTCTTTCCGATACCCTGGTTGAAGCCTTTAACGAACAACCCAAATCGATGCAACCGATCCAGGTTCCCGCATCCAGAATTGCAGGCGGCCCAACGCCACTGGTACAACCGGACGAAACCTCCAGTGGACCGCAAAGCCTTGTAGACCTGCCTAAAGTCGGTACCAACGACGCCACCCTGGGTGAAATCGCCGACGATTTTGAAAAACAGTTGCAGCCGATGATCGACAAGGACCTGATCAATATCACCCGCAACGACAACTGGATCGAGATCGAGATTAATACCAGTTTGTTGTTTGATATCGGTAGCGCAGAACTTGAAGACGATGCAACGCCAATACTGACCCGCCTGGCTGCTACGCTGAAACGCTATCCCAATCCCATTCAGGTCGAAGGCTTTACCGACAATTTGCCGATCAATAACCAGCTCTACCCCTCAAACTGGGAACTTTCCGCAGCGCGTGCTGCAAGCGTGGTGCATCTGTTTATGAATGCGGATGTGCAGCCGGATCGTATGGCGGCGATTGGCTATGGTGAGTATCGTCCTATTGCGGATAACACCACGGTTGAAGGTCGGCGTAAAAATCGGCGTGTGGTGCTGGTTATCCGCAAGGATGATCGGGGTAAACGCCCGGAGGACAGAAATCAGATTGATCCCACCACACGGGGTAAAAGCTGATGCAGATCTGGGCGATCGCCAATCAGAAAGGTGGTGTGGGCAAGACCACTACCGCTGTGACGCTCTCCGGCCTGCTCGCGCAACGCGGTAAAAAGGTGTTGATGGTCGATCTCGATCCGCACGGCTCCCTGACCACCTACTTTGGTTTCGATCCGGATAGCATTGAGACCAGTGTCTATTCCCTGTTTCTCAACAATGCTGGTGATCAGGTCACGCCCGAGGAGGTGGTGGTCGAAACCCGGGTCGAAAATCTTTACCTGATGCCTGCCTCAACCGCCCTGGCGACACTGGACCGTCAACTGGGTGGGCGTGAAGGGATGGGACTGGTACTGGCGCGCGCGATTCTCAAACTTGCCGGTGGCTATGATCACGTCTTTATCGATTGCCCACCCGTGCTCGGGGTATTGATGGTAAATGCCCTCGCCGCAAGCACTCGACTGTTGATTCCGGTACAAACCGAATTTCTGGCGCTCAAGGGACTGGATCGAATGCTGCACACACTGAAGATGATACTGCGTGCACGCAAGCAGCCACTGGACTATCTGATCCTGCCGACCATGTTTGATCGACGTACCCGTGCCTCACTGGAGAGTCTGCGTACGCTGCGTGAAGAGCATCCCACCGAAACCTGGAAGGCCGTCATTCCCGTTGATACCCAGTTTCGTGAGGCGAGTCGTCAGGGAGTGCCTCTGAACTATTTCAACGCCAGTTCCCGCGGCACAGTGGCCTATAGCGAATTGCTGGATACCTTGCTGGGTAGTCCTGAAGCAGATAACAGTCTGGCATCGGTGCAGCAAAAATGAACAACAAAAATTCATCAGTAGTGGAACAGAACCGGGCACTCAGCGCCTATTTTGAATCGCTGTTGAACGATGAAGCGCAACTGCAACCTGAAACGCCGGTGCCTGAGGTTAACGCCACGCCAGAGCCGATTATCGAAATGCCAGTGATAGCGCCGACCATGGTGGTACCCGTGGAGGTGCCGGATGAGATCGAACAGCCGCTGCAACAGGACGTCGCGGTGCATAGCGATAGCACGCCAGAGTGGGCAGAGCAGGCATTTCAGGCTTTGCTCTTCACCACGGCGGGTCTGACCCTGGCTGTGCCACTGGCTGAATTGAGCGGTATTCAGGTCTGGCACGAAGAGAAAGTGACACCGATGCCAGGACATGTGCCCTGGTATCTCGGCCTGATGAACTACCGCGATCGCAGTGTGCCGATCATCGACACCGCCCAACTGGTATTGCCGGAGGAGAGACTGGCGCGTTTGAGTGGTGATCCTGCCGAACGAATCAAACGCATCGTCTTTATTGGCGGTGGGCAGTGGGGGCTGGCCTGTGACAGCGTGGATAAGGTCATCACCCTCAACCACGAGCAGGTGAAGTGGCGAAGTAGTCGCACCAAACGTCGCTGGTTGGCAGGCACGGTGATCGAATACATGTGTGCGATTATCGATCCCCCGGTGTTTGCCGATATGCTTGAGACCGGGCTTGAGGATCTCCCAGTGGAACTGCAGGGTGACGCCTGATGGCGTCGCATACTAACAGGGGTTAAACCATGCACGATGAGGAAACACTCAGCAACGAACCAACCAGCGAGTGGGTGACCTTTTATCTCGAATCCGAGAAATATGGGGTCAACGTACTGCTGGTGCGTGAGGTGCTGAAGAATACCGAAATTGCTCCGGTACCCGGTGCTCCGCCCTATGTGTTGGGTATTATCAATCTACGCGGTAATGTGGTGACGGTTGTCGATACACGTAAACGTCTTGGCTTGAGCGTCAGGGAAGCGGATGAATCGACACGGATTGTGGTGATAGAAATCGACGAACAGGTGTTGGGTATTATGGTCGATAGCGTGGCACAGGTGGCAGACCTGCGTGAGTCTGAGATCGAATACGCCCCGAATGTTGGTAACGATGACAGTTCCAAGTATATTCAGGGGGTCTCCAATCAGGAGAATGAGTTATTAATCCTGCTGGATATGGAGAAGATGTTTAGCCACGAGGATCTGACCGGGGAGGCGGCGGAGTAACCGTAGCGGCGATGTCTGATATTAATCGGATAATGCCCGGCAATCCCATTATTCCACCTGTGCCTCAGGATAAGGCGATTGATGAGCGCAAGAAAAAACAGCAGGATGAGAGCAGGGAACAGAATCCGGATGAGAAAGACGAAGACAGTGACAAGGATGGCATCGATTACTATGCCTGACAATGAGGCGAGCGCATGTTTGGAATGACAATTGATCTTTCACTGGTCGCACTGGGGCTGGCAATCCTGGCCGTGTTCTGGATGCTCGCGGCGATGCGTGCGCGACGCCAGCTGGAGAAACAGGCCAGACAGCTGGATACGGTGAAGAATGATCTGCGGGCATTATGCAATGCAGCAGTGCATGTGGGTGAGCGGGTGATCAGACTGGAGCGTAATCATGGACAACTACAGCAGCGCCAGCAGGAGCTGGGGGTGCGCCAGGAACAGATGACCTATATCGAACCGGAAGAGCGTGTGTTTGATCAGGCGATCAAATTGGCGCAGAAGGGCAGTTCGATTGAGGAGATTATGGATATTTGCGATCTCTCACGCGGTGAAGCGGAACTGGTAACCATGATGCATCGTCTGGGCGGTGAATAAGAACAGTTTCTACTGTGTTTTACAGAAAAAAAGCCCGGGCCACCCCGGGCTTTTTTTGTTTCCTGCTTATGCTTAGTTCAGTTTTGCCGGGTTTACGGTTTCGCCGCCAAGCAGGCTGTACTCTACCAGTGAACCGTCATACAGCTTGGTTTTCTTGTTCCCCATGATTTCATGGGAGACGAACCAGAGGCCGGATGCCAGGTGACCGGTGTTGCAGTAAGTGATAGTTTCCGCACCACCTTTCAAACCTTTTGCCTTCATGATCGATTTATAGCTGGCTGCAGGAAGGAAGTTGGCGGATGCACCATCAGCAGTAGTCAGCAGGTCAGGAGAGATATCCTTGGCACCTTTGAGGTGACCAGAAAGTTCGCCTTTCTTGGTGAATACGCCCATGTACTGGTTTTGCGGACGGGCATCGGCCAGTTGTACGTTTTTCTTCGCCAGTGCAGCTTTGACGTCAGAGTAGGTCGCGAGGATATTTTTATCTTCACCACCTGCTACCCAGTTGCCCTGTTTGTTAGCGGGTGCACTGGTGTCTGCAGGATAGCCTGCGGCCAGCCATGCGGCCATGCCACCGTTCAGGATAGCCATATTTTTGTGGCCGTAATATTTGAACTGCCAGTAGAGACGGGCCGCCTCATCCACATCAGCGGTAGCCAGACCAGCCGGTACGAAGATGATGGTAGCGTTTTTGTCCACGCCCCAGGATTGGGCCAGTTTTTCGAAGTCGGCTTTCAGCGGGATAAGACCCTTAACGGATTTGCCTTCAACATCACGGCTTACCCGTACTTTTTTGAAATCAACAAAGTTTGCGCCAGCGATATGGCCGGCAACGCTTTTTACTACCAGCTTGCCATCTTTGTTTTCAACTACGGGTGCCTTGGTGAAGGATTCTACCGGGCCGCTGACCTGAAGAATGGTGACTTCATTCTTGTGCGCGTTCAACCACGCCGCGTCGACAACCGGGGAGAGTTTTTCAGTTGCCTGTAGGCCCTGTGCGAAAAACGCACCTAACACTACCAATGCGAGAATTGATTTTTTGCTTTTCATTTACTGCTCCTTTTTGATGAGTACTGCTACCACAATGAAATCAGGCAAGGCATACCAGCCCTTGCAATGAAACGACTACCTGTAAATCGATACTAATGTTCTATGCCCTGCGGCGTTCCTGCTTCATTCTTTGCTGTGTCTCTTCCTGAATCGACTGCAACATCGCCATAAGATCCAGCGGTAACTCGCTGAGGATATGTACGCTGCGATCCCCCAGCAGTGTGCCGTAGGCCTGACCGTCTGCAGACCATCTAAGGTGTTGATCCCGTTGCCGCAGCAGTTTCTCAGTGAAGGGCTGTAACAGTTTCAACATCGCCATCAGCCACTGCGTTACCAGCCAGGAGGGGCGTGCGCGGGTTATCTCCCAACGCTCATTCAATAGCTGCAGCACTTCCTCTGCGGGCAACATCTTTTCAGCGGTGACCCAGTCGTTGGTGCAGAACAGCGCATTCGGCAGGCCGCGCGGGGTCATGGCGATGGCCATGGCGTGGGTAAAGTCGGCCGCGGCCGTTGAACGGACAAAAAGGTGGAAGTGCCCGTGTTCGTCCCTGTGCCACTCCTCCGGTTCATGGGCATGGTAATAAAACATGGAACCGGTTTTGGGATCGCTGCAGTCAGCGGGCGGGTAGTGCTCCCATGCAGTGATAGGGGTGTCGCTGCGGTCACGAAACAGTTCGCCCTGCAGGGTAATGCCATCGTTAAGCAGCGCCTCATGGATAAGTAGTACCTGCTCCGCCGCGTCGGCAACCGCATCAAAGGCCTCACTATCCAGTGAAGCCAGCCAATCAGGATATGTGACGTCGATGCGTTCCATGCCTCAGTAAGCCGTGATTAGCGACCCGCCGGAGCGCAGGGGTTTTCGCCGCGTGATGCGGGCGCACAGGGATTCTCACCGCGTGATGCGGGCGCACAGGGATTCTCACCGCGTGATGCCGGGGCGCAGGGATTCTCACCGCGTGATGCCGGGGCGCAGGGATTCTCGCCACGTGATGCCGGGGCGCAGGGATTCCCTCCACGCATGGTCGGTGCGCAGGGATTTTCACCACGGGCATAGGCCGCAGGGATGAGCAGTGCAGAGAGCGGTTGTGGTAGCGGCGCTGCGCCGAGGATACCGACGGCAAGCGTCGGCACCGAGATGGCCAGCAGGCGACGGTGTCGATATTGTTTAGTCTTGCTGTTGCGTAGCTTGGTCATGCATATACCTCATTGTTCTCGTTCATATTCCGTTGCTTAACCGGGCTCGTTACCTTCAACGATGGCTTCGGCATCGTAGACACCGCGTGAACGCTGTTCATACTTGCTGCCGAAGGTGAAGCCAGCCCAGGCCAGAGCGATCATCGCTGTAACAATGATCCAGGGAGAGACACCCAACAGGGCGGGTAATGTTTTTGCTTCGATCCTGCCCGCGTTGAGGAGTGCCTGCATCCACGCGCTATCGAAGCTGGCGGAAAAGAGCCAGATCCCGACGAGCATACCGAAGGCAAAGAGAAAACCATCCAGGCGTCCGGACATCGCGCCGACCACGGCGGTACCGGGGCAGTACCCACCCACCGCAAAACCTGCGCCGATCAGTGCCCCTCCGACCGCGACAGCACCGAGTATGACCTGCGGTACGTAAAAGCCGGTGGAACCAAAACTGTTGTCACTTTGCAGCAGGAGGATGCCGGTCGCTGCAACCAGAATGGCGGTGAACATCACTTTGAACACAGACCAGTCGGTGAGGCGAAACTGAGCGGTCAGTTTGCAGGGTGAAGCAAAGCCTGCCTGTTCCAGTACATAGCCGAAGAGAATGCCTGAGGTGAGGGCGGTACCCGCTGTGCCGTAATCCATTACCAGGCCCTCCGCATCAGCCGACTGACACCGAGGCCGGTGAGAAAGAAGGCGATGAGAAAGACAAAACCGCTGATCCCCAACATGGCCGTGCCGGAGAGGCCGATGCCACTGGTGCAGCCCGCCGCGACACGGGAACCGAAACCGGCCAGAATTCCGCCAAGCAGCGCGAAGGAGATACGGCGATTCTGGCCGAGCTTGCGTGCGCCATCCAGATGAATACGGAAACGTCCAGCACCGAGTGCTGCGAGCAGGGCGCCGATGGCGATGCCGACGACCTCGACCACGATCCATGAGGCAAAGGGGTTACTGCCGTTGGCAACCATAGGTCCGAGGTAGCTGTTGCCCTGAGTGGTTTCCGGGGCAATTCCCGTGGCGAGTGCGGCTGCCAGCCGGGCAAACATGCCTGAGGCGCCTACGCCATTCCCCACCAGGATAAAGGTCAGTATCAGTACCAGTCCCAGCACGACGCCCGCGACATACGGGGACCATAAGGGTCGAATCGGTCCTGCCATTTCTTCTCCTTTTTTTCTTCAGGTGGACCGTAATGCCCACCCTGGCATATTGAGATGTTGCATCAATAGTGGTGTATGTATTAGCGGATCAGAATACCATTAACTTCTTATTAAGTTTGCGCAAACTATCGCAAAATTTACGATGAGTAAATAGATGTCATGAAATCATCATGAAGCGGAGAGATGGCCTGGCATCCCTGCTATTTCGTGAATAACAGGTCGTTTTCTGTGCTGCCTGGCCTACAGCAATTTGCTGCGGAACATAAAGTAGACGGCACCTACCAGGCAGAGTCCTGCCCAGAGATAGTCGAGTTTCAGCGGTTCCTTCAGGTACATCAGCGAGAAAGGCACAAACACCGACAGGGTGATTACCTCTTGCATGATCTTCAGTTGTCCGACGTTGAGTACGGTGTAACCGATACGGTTGGCGGGTACCTGGAACAGGTATTCCAGCATGGCAATGCCCCAGCTCAGCATGGCGGCAATTAACCACGGTTTATCGTTTAACTCTTTCAGGTGGGCGTACCAGGCAAAGGTCATAAAGACGTTGCTGATAAGAAGCAAAAAGATCGAGATGAGGAGCGGGTGCATGGAGTTGGTAGCGCGATGCCCGGTGGGCGGTGCGCAAGTATAAGATGCGTCTGTCTAACTGTCACCCGTCTCCCCGTTGCGACGTTTATCGCCGGGAAATTTGCCGGTGAGCATATAGGCGAAGGCCAGCACCTCGGCCACCGCGAGGTAGAGTTCACGCGGGATCTCATCGCCCAGATCCAGTTGCGCCAGCAGCGCGACCAGTTCCCGATCTTCGTGCAGCGGAATATTGTGTTGTTCGGCCAGGGCGATGATCTTTTCTGCGATTTCACCGCGCCCCTTGGCGGTGATCCTGGGTGCGCTTTTTTCGTCGTAGTGCAGGGCGACGGCGGATTTTTGTGGTCTCTTCTTTTTCATGCCCGGGTATCGATAAGTCCACTGAGTTGCGGGGTCAGTTCATCCATCTCCGCGGGCGGCTGGCCACAACGGCTGCTGCACTGTGCAGTCTCCAGACCCTGTTCCGTCAGGCGCTGTTGTAACTGCTGTAAATGCTCACGGAACAGCTGTGCAGTCTGCTCCTCCTCGCACCAGAAGGTGGTGGATATCTTGCCGCCGTTCAGACTGACCACCGCACGGATATCGCCGAAGCCTGCGGGTGAGAGATGCAGGGTGACAGACCAGCGTTCACCGTTTTTGCCATCACGTTTGCCATCGCGCCGGATCCGCAGTCGCAACAGTTCGATCTCACGCTGTTGCGGGTTGAAGAGGGGCAGTTCCAGATTGAGATTCAAACGCTCCTCGCCCTCTCCCCGAGTAGTCAGCGCACTGAGCTGGTTTGACTGGATGCGGGCTATACCCGCCTCGATCTGACGCAACAGACCGCGCAATCCCTCCTCGGAGGCGTCACGGGCAGGTGTGTTGCTGGTCGGTGACTTTGCTTCACCAAGGTACTGACGGATGTTCTGAGCCAGGCGAAGCAGACTGGTTTTTACATCGCTATCGAGTCGCTTTGCCGGTACGCCCTGCAGTAGATGGCTTTCCAGGAAAAGGCCTGAAAGGGCGATGGCCTGCTGTAATCCTTCAGCCTTGAACAGTTGTGGCAGGGTCGGCAGCAGGGTGAGAAGACGGTTAATAGCCTGGTTGATCGTTCTGGGTAGCGGAGTCGTGGCGGCACTGTGTGAAGGTGTCGCGGTTCCACTTGGTGTGCCCGCCTCCTTTGGCGCTTTTGATTCGATGTCGGGTAGAGGTTGTTGCGCGGTTTTTCCCGCTGCGGTTTGCCACTGTGCCAGTCGTTGCAACAGGGGTTGCAGTGATTCCTGTCGCGGCAGGTTTTGCCGTAGCGCCTGTTGCGTCAAAAGTTGCTTTTGTTGCGGTTCATCCAGTAGCAGCAGGACGCCATCGTTACTCTTTTCCACTCGTAGTTGCAGTGTCATGCCAGCAGCGAGTCGCAGGGTGGAAATGGCCTGGAGCAACTTACCGCTAATCTCCAGTGTCAGTTGTCCAGACGGGTCACTCTGGCGCACCGTTGCCTGCAGTGTTTCGCCATCTTTCAGTACAAGCCCCTGCAACGCTTGAGTGGGCAAACGAAGCTGGATTTGCGGTACTGTTCCTGTGGCGGGTATCTGCATGATTAGCGCTGGTATTGTCGATTAATTCCACTTAAGCTTCTTTGTATTGTGCAGTATATGCCATTCGGCAATGAAAGCTGCGAAACCCGTGGAAAAGCGAGTATGTCAGAGACAGCAACGGAGAAGTGGTATCTGCGTTATCACGATGAAACGCTGGGGCCGTTCCCGACCGTTCAGATCGCTCGCTATCTGTTGCTGCAAAGACTCAAGCCGCAGGACAAGATCAGCCGTGATCGGGAACACTGGTACAACATTATGGACGTGGCCGAGGTGTGGCCGGATAAACGTCTTGCAACTGCCGGTATCTCCGATCTGGAAAAACAGCAGTTGAATGCCACCCAACGCTGGGTGGATGAGCACGCCGCCCTGTTTGTTCCTCTGGATGAGGCCCGCGGTGCCGAGGCGGAGTTGCTGCTGGAAGGGGCCGCGCATGTCGCGAAGCAGAATAGTCATTCGGGACAAAAGCTGCTGGGTTATGCGGTTGCCGTGGCGCTTGCACTACTGGTGATCGTTGTCGCTTTTCTTATCCCCAAGGGCAAGGAGTTTGCCCTGCCACAGTGTGATGCACCGGCAGCGCCGCGAGTGAACTGGAGCAATTGCCGTATGCCCGGCAGCCGTCTGGGCAATGCGGATCTGAGTGCCTCGATATTGCGCAATAGTGATTTAAGTAATGCAGTACTGCGTGCCGCCAATCTCTCCAACGCCGATCTTGCCTATGCCAATCTGAACCAGGCCACCTTGCGTGGCGCCAATCTCAGCGGTGCGTTGCTTACCGGGGCGGGTCTGCGCCTTGCCAATCTGCAGGCGGCCGATCTGCGCAATGCGGATCTCTCCTATGCGGATCTGACCGGTGCCAATATGGATGGGGCGATGCTGGAAGGGGCCCGGTTGGGCAATACCATTCTTTCCGATGAGGTGGCCTGTATGCCTGAATCGGTGGGTCGTTGTATTCCTGCCCGCCGTTAGGTAGCAGCCGTCCTGCCGAAACTCTCTGTGGTGTAGCGACTCACCCGTAGCGTGTGCGACCAGTAGTCCGGCGGTAGCCCCGCCTTCTGTTTCAGATAGCGTAAAAACAGCTCCGCCGTAGGTAACTGCTGCCACACCGAGGGCAGAAAGGTACCGCGATGTCGTCCCTCCTCCAGTACCAGTCCATCCTCTCCCGGGCGAAGTTGCCGCAGCAGATCCGCTTCCGATTGAAAGTTCACGGGTGTTGCCGGGCTGAGTAGGGAGATGTGAATCTCCAGGCCGGGTAATTCGCCTTTTTCCAGTGGTGGAAAGCGTGGGTCGGAGAAGGCGGCAGCGAAGGCGTTATGCGCCACATCCACAAGCAGCGGCTGGTGTGCCTCGAGTGAGCCGATGCAGCCACGCAACTCACCATGTCGATGCAGGGTGACGAAGCTGGCACCGGCTTGCGTCGGGATCGCCGGATACTCATCCGGCTCAGGGTTTAGCGGGCGACCATGGTCGAGACCGTGGCGGATCGAGGCCTCGGCGAGATCGAGCAGTTGTTGCTGGCGTTCGTCCATCCTAATGCAGCGCCCAGGCCCCATAGCCAACGACCTGTTCCCGGCTGCCCGCGGTATCGCCAGAGTTGCGGAGATCGAGGGTCTCCACCGTCATCCCCTTCTGTCGCGCCAGGAGTAGCAGCCCCTTAACCGGGTTTCTGCCACAGGCACCTTCACTGCTGATCGCCTCAGGTTTGAGGGTTTCGATGGCCTTCGCGGTCTGTTGGTCGAGTCGTTGCGCAGTGGCGTAGTCGTGGTAGTGACTCAGATCCGAACTGATCACGATGAGGGTCTCCTCACTGCCCCAGACCCGCTCCAGTACCTCGGCCACCTCCACCGCATTGGCGTCACCGACCACCAGCGGGAGCAGAGTGAACTCGTCGAGTGACTCCTGCAGGAAGGGGAGGTGGACCTCCAGGCTGTGCTCCTGCAGATGCGCCTGGTCCAGGATCTGTACCTGAGGCAGGGCGGTCAGTGCGGCGATGGCGGTGGTGTCGAGGGGGATCTTGCCCAACGGGGTGCTGAAGTACTCGGCGCTACTTCCGGCCAGGCCGGAAAAGGCGACCCGGTGCGAGGGGCCAAGCAGCACTACCCGCTGGATTCGGTGGCGGATGCTGCGCAGGCGGGCATAGCCGCTGGCCGCCACCGGTCCAGAGTAGATGTAGCCTGCGTGGGGGAGGATCAGCGCTTTGGGTGGCGGGGCGGCACTTTCCGCGACTCGCTGCAGATAGTCATCCACCATATTGCGCAGGGTGGCCGGATCATCCGGGTAGAACATACCGGCGACGGCGGGTTCCCGTATTGTGGTCATAGGCGAGACTCCAGGCTCTATCGACTAGAGTACTACTATAGACCCGTAGGGATGCGGCATCACGTTGCGAGAGAGCGCTTCGGGCTTGATAGGAGGAGGCTATGAGTGATGAAACGGTAATCGCCGGTCAGTTACCCGCAGGGACAGTGGTCGAGACGAAATACTGGCACCCGTTGGAGCAGGGTAGGGTGCAGTGCGATCTCTGTCCCCGGTATTGTCAGTTGAAGGAGGGGCAGCGCGGCCTCTGTTTCGTCCGCGCCAATCTCGGCGGCAAGATCGTCCTTACCACCTATGGCCGTTCCAGCGGCTACTGCATCGACCCCATTGAGAAGAAGCCGCTCAACCACTTTCTGCCCGGTACCCCGGTGCTCTCCTTTGGCACTGCCGGCTGTAACCTGGCCTGCAAGTTCTGTCAGAACTGGGATATTTCCAAGTCCCGCGAGACTGACACCCTGGCCGATGCCGCCGATCCGGAAACCATCGCCCGCGCTGCGGAGCAACTGGGCTGTCGCAGCGTCGCCTATACCTATAACGACCCGGTGATCTTCCACGAATACGCCATCGATGTGGCCAGGGCCTGCCGTACACGTGGTATCAAATCGGTGGCGGTGACGGCCGGCTATGTCTGCGAAGAGCCGCGCCGTGAGTTCTATCAGTGGATGGACGCAGCCAATGTGGACCTGAAGGGCTTTACTGAGTCCTTCTACCACAAGCTCACCGGCGGTCACCTGCAACCGGTGCTCGACACTCTGCGCTACATCAAACATGAAACCGAGGTCTGGCTGGAGACCACCACCCTGTTGATCCCCGGCTGGAACGATTCGGCAGAGGAGATCGAGGCGATGTGTACCTGGGTGGTGCGTGAGCTGGGTCCCGAGGTGCCGATGCACTTTTCTGCCTTTCACCCCGACTTCAAGATGCAGGATGTGCCACCAACCCCACCCGCCACACTGAGCCGAGCCCGTGAGATCGCCCTGAAGTGCGGCGTGCACTATGCCTATACCGGCAACGTCCACGACAAGGCGGGGGAGAGCACCTATTGCCACCAGTGTGGCCAGCGTCTCATCGGTCGTGACTGGTACGTGCTGAGTGACTGGAATCTCACCGCCAACGGCCGCTGCAACCGTTGTGGAACGCCCTGTGCCGGGGTTTTTGAGGCCAAAGCGGGCGACTGGGGGGCGAGACGGCAGGTGGTGCGTTTGCTGGATTTCGCTGACTAACCCTGCGTTGAATGGAAAAAGGTCGCTACAGAAAGTCTTCGCCGTCCTGACTGTACGCTGCGTCCGGGCGCGCTATAATGCCCAGCCTTTCTATTTGACCATGGTGGAGTGATGACAGAGCAGCCCGTCCGTATCGGCATTGTGACCGTATCCGACCGCGCCAGTAGTGGTGCGTATGAGGACAAGGGCGGTCCAGCTATGCGTGAGTGGCTGGAGCGGGCGCTTACCACCCCCTGGGAGGCGGTGCCGCGACTGGTACCCGACGAACTGGATCAGGTCGAGGCGGCGCTCAAATCCCTTTGCGACAAAGAGGGCTGCTGTCTGGTGGTAACCACTGGCGGCACCGGCCCGGCCGTACGCGATATCACTCCCGAGGCGACCGAGGCGGTATGCGAGAAGATGCTACCGGGCTTTGGCGAGCTGATGCGCCAGGAGTCGCTCAAGTTCGTCCCCACGGCGATCCTCTCGCGGCAGAGCGCCGGGGTGCGCGGCAGTAGCCTGATCATCAATCTGCCGGGCAAGCCCTCGGCCATTGCCGACTGTCTGAATGCGGTCTTTCCCGCCGTACCCTATTGCATCGATCTGATTGACGGTCCCTTTCTCGAAACCAACGCGGCGGTGTGCAAGACGTTTCGTCCTGCCCACGCCAGGCAAACCAAGGAGTAAGCATGTCCACGGAGCAGGCAGTTGCCGAACTGCATACCATCCGCGATTTCATTCGCTGGGGCATGAGCCGCTTCAATGAGTCGGGGATCTATTTCGGCCACGGCACCGACAACGCCCTGGACGAAGCGGCCTACCTGGTGCTGTTTGCCCTCAACCTGCCGCCACAGGTGGGTGAGCCCTATCTGGATACCCGTCTCACCACCGACGAAAAACGCGCAGTGGTGAAGCTCCTCAGTCGGCGTATTGAGGAGCGCCTGCCCTCTCCCTACCTGACCCACGAGGCGTGGTACGGCGGGATGCCCATCTATGTGGACGAGCGGGTGTTGATCCCGCGTTCGCCGATCATCGAGCTGATCGAGGCCCACTTCGCCCCCTGGGTGAAGGAGGCGGATATGGTGATGAATATCCTCGATCTCTGCACTGGCAGCGGCTGTATTGCCCTCGCCTGTGCCGCCGCCTTCCCCGAGGCGCAGGTCGATGCCAGCGACCTCTCCAGCGATGCACTGGAGGTGGCACGGATCAACCTTGAGCGTTTCGAAGCACAGGACCAGATCACCCTGATTCAGTCCGATCTGTTCAACGATATTCCGCCGAAGCGCTACGACATCATCGTCAGTAATCCACCCTACGTCGACGAACTCGACATGAGTACCCTGCCACAGGAGTTCCGCCACGAGCCGGAGAGCGCGCTGGCTGCAGGCAAGGATGGTCTCGATCTGGTATTCAATATTCTCTACAACGCCACCTACTATCTGGAACCACGCGGTATTCTGGTGGTCGAGGTAGGGAACAGTCGTGAGGCGCTGGAGAAGTTGCTACCCGAGGTGGAGTTCCTCTGGCTGGAGTTCGAGCGCGGTGGGGAGGGGGTATTCCTGCTGACTGCCGAGCAGGTCAGCCGACATCACGAGCTGATTCGCCTGGTGCGCCCTGAAGCGGTTACTATCAGGTGATATTAAGAGTTTTGCGCTAATAATGATTATCGAAAGACCAATAACAATAGATGAATATGTTCACCTGGTGGACCGGGCGATCAATGAGGTGGACGAACTCATCCTCAAACTTGAAGACGACACGGAAGATCAGAGCGAACAGCTGCAACTGCTGAATGCGCTCTCTGAGAGCCTGTTTACAGTGCTCGGATCGATGGCGGACGGCAGCTATGAAAATGAAGACAATGAAAAGGATCTGCCATTTATGGAGATGGCACACAAGCTGACCGACCAGCAACCAATTATCCATATGCTTGCGGTGATTAACGCTACCCACCGCAATGGACTCGACGACGAAGGCTAAGAAATATAATGACCACACAAAACATCATATTCGACCTGGAACTGATCAAGCGCTACGACAAATCCGGGCCTCGCTACACCTCTTACCCTACCGCCGTACAATTCCACGAAGGTTTTGGCGCAGAGCAGTACACGCAGTACGCGAAAAACAGCAACGCCAGCGGCAATCCGCTGTCGCTCTATTTCCATATTCCTTTCTGCGACACCGTCTGTTTCTACTGCGGCTGCAACAAGGTGGTGACCAAGGACCGCAGCAAGGCGGCACCCTACCTGCAACGGGTCTTCCGCGAACTGGAGATGCAGGGCGAGCTGTTCGACAAATCGCGCACCGTGGATCAGCTCCACTGGGGCGGCGGTACACCGACCTTCATCAGCCACGATGAAATGCGTGCACTGATGAACAAAACCCGAGAGTGTTTCACCCTGCACGATGACGATACTGGTGAGTACTCCATCGAGATCGACCCACGTGAGGTCAAGACCGACACCATCGCACTGCTGCGTGAAATCGGTTTTAACCGCATGAGCCTCGGGGTGCAGGACTTCGAGGAGAAGGTGCAAAAGGCGGTCAATCGCATCCAGTCCGATGAGCAGACGCTGGGGGTACTGGACGCCGCCCGCCGTGAAGGATTCAAATCCATCTCCGTCGATCTGATCTACGGCCTGCCTTTCCAGAGCGTCGAGAGCTTCAGTCGTACCCTGGATCGCATTCTTGAGATCGATCCGGATCGTCTCTCGGTCTTTAACTACGCCCACCTGCCGCAGATGTTCAAACCCCAGCGTCGGATCAATGAATCCGAACTGCCGGCACCGCAGGAAAAGCTCGATATCCTGCAGATGACCATCGAGAAGCTCACCGGCGCTG
>JBNKBG010000034.1:0-24815 GCA_050287105.1 Thiohalomonadaceae bacterium | reverse complement strand
ACGAGTGCGAATTCAGCCGCCGACTCTTCGCCGAACAGAACGTGACCGTCCTTCCCGGCAGTTATCTCTCCCGTGAGGCACACGGCATCAACCCAGGCGGCGGCCGCATCCGCATGGCGCTGGTGGCGGAGCTGGAAGAGTGCATCGAGGCGGCAGAGCGGATTAGGGAATTTATCGAAAGAATTTAACCGCGAAGTACGCGAAGGACGCCAAGTAAAAAACCTGGTTGTCTTTAACTTCGTGTACTTTGCGAACTTTGCGGTTTCAAGTTTTTAATTGGAGAAAAGTAATGAGCGATATCAAGAGTGTTATTGAAGAGGCCTTCGAGCGACGTGCCGAGATCACCCCGCGTAGCGTGGACACCCACGTTAAGGAAGCAGTGAATGAAGTGATCCGCATGCTCGACAGTGGCGAGGCCCGTGTGGCCGAGCGCCGTGGCGTTGGCGACTGGGTGGTCAACGAGTGGCTGAAGAAGGCGGTATTGCTCTCCTTCCGTATCAATGACAACGAATTCATGAAGGGCGGCTTCACCAACTACTACGACAAGGTGCCGTCGAAATACGCCGACATGAACTCACGCGATTTCCGCGAAGGCGGCGTGCGCATCGTACCGCCCGCCACCGCACGCAAGGGTTCCTTCATCGCCTCCGGTGCGGTGCTGATGCCCTCCTACGTCAACATCGGTGCCTATGTCGATTCCGGCACCATGGTCGACACCTGGGCCACCGTTGGCTCCTGCGCACAGATCGGCAAGAACGTTCACCTCTCCGGCGGCGTCGGCATCGGTGGCGTACTGGAGCCGCTGCAGGCAGCACCAACCATCATCGAAGACAACTGCTTCATCGGTGCACGCTCCGAAGTGGTTGAAGGGGTGATCGTTGAGGAAGGCGCGGTGATCTCCATGGGTGTTTACATCGGCCAGTCCACCAAGATCTACGACCGTGAAACCGGCGAAGTGCATTACGGCCGCGTCCCTGCCGGTTCTGTTGTGGTCTCCGGCAACCTGCCGAGCAAGGACGGCAAGTACAGTCTCTACTGCGCCGTGATCGTGAAGAAGGTCGACGAGAAAACCCGCGGTAAGGTAGGCATCAACGAACTGCTGCGCGATATCTGATCGTGACCACCCTGGTCGGGATCAAAAACTGCGACTCGGTGAAAAAGGCGCGCAAGTGGCTGGATAGCCACAGCGTCGCCTACACCTTTCACGACCTGCGCGAGCATGGCGTGGGAAAAAACGAGCTGGCAAAGTGGCTTGATGCGGTCGGTTGGGAGACGCTGCTCAACCGCCGCTCCACCAGCTGGAAGCAGTTGCCTGAATCTGATCGCAGTGATCTCGATCGAAACAAGGCGCTGGCACTGATGCTGGCCAGCCCCACGTTAATCAAACGCCCGGTGCTGATCAGCGGTAAGGTGATCCGTGCCGGTTTCAATGAAACCGAGTATCAGGCGATCTTCCGCAAGTGATTCCGTAGCGCTTTGCCGCTAGAATGGACGCTGATGCAACAAAGGCCGACCATGTCCGACACCCTTGAACTCGCTATCGATTTAATCCGCCGTCGCTCGGTTACCCCGGACGATGCCGGTTGCCAGCCGCTGCTTGCGGAGCGACTTGCCGCGCTCGGCTTTCGCGCTGAGGCGATGCGCTTCGGCGAGGTGGATAACCTCTGGTTACGTCGTGGCGACAGCGGCCCGCTGTTCTGCTTTGCGGGACATACCGATGTGGTCCCCAGCGGCCCGGAAGAGAAGTGGCTGCATCATCCCTTCGGTGCCGTGATCGAGAACGGCATGCTCTACGGTCGTGGCGCTGCCGACATGAAAGGTTCCATTGCCTGCTTCGTTACCGCCTGTGAACGTTTCGTTGCTTCCCACCCGGATCATGCTGGCTCCATCGCCCTGCTCATCACCAGTGATGAAGAGGGCGCGGCGATCGACGGCACGGTGAAGGTGATCGAAACCCTGGAGGCACGTAACGAGAAGATCGACTGGTGTCTGGTGGGCGAACCTACCTGCACCGACCGTCTCGGTGATGTGGTGAAGAATGGTCGTCGCGGATCACTGAGTGGTCGCCTGCAAGTTAAAGGGGTGCAGGGCCATGTGGCCTATCCCCACCTGGCGGACAACCCGGTGCACAACGCCGCGCCCGCACTGGCAGAACTGGCGGCGATCGAGTGGGACCGGGGCAACGAATTTTTTCCGCCCACCAGCTTTCAGATCTCCAACATCCATGCCGGTACAGGTGCCAATAACGTTATCCCCGGCGAGTTGCAGGTGGACTTCAATTTCCGCTTCTCTACCGAACAGACCGAAGCGGGTCTGCGCGAAAAGGTCGAAGCGCTGTTCGACCGACATGGTCTCGACTACCGCATCGACTGGTCGCTCTCGGGCAATCCCTTCATTACCGCAGAGGGTGAACTGCTGGCGGCAACCCGTGACGCGATTGAAAAAATTTGCGGCATCTCCCCTGAGGTCAACACAGCGGGCGGCATCTCCGATGGACGTTTCATCGCTCCCACCGGTGCGCAGGTGCTGGAGCTGGGACCGCTCAACGCCACCATCCACAAGGTGAATGAGGCGGTCTATACCGATGACCTCGATACCCTGTCCCGGATCTACGAAACCATCCTCGAATCGCTGTTGCTTAAATAGAGGATTAGCCACGGAATCCACGGAAAATCACGGAAGTGTGATGTCATCATTCCGGCCGCCAAATATTGCCGCAATCTCTGTAGGTCGGATTAGCGCAGCGTAATCCGACAAGCTGCTGAAATAATCTTTTGTGCAGCGCATCGTTGTACCGATGCTATTGCAGCCCTACTATCAGCTATATGAAGCTGCGCACTCTTCTTCCTCTACTCATTGTTTGCCTGCTAGCTGCATGCAGTCGCGACACACCGCGTCTGCAACCCCTGGCAGCGGATGCGGTGATCCTCGCCTTTGGCGACAGTCTCACCTACGGCAGTGGGGTCGGCGAAGATGGCAGCTACCCTGCGGTGCTGGAACGACTCAGCGGACGCACCGTGATCAATGCGGGGATACCCGGAGAGCAGAGTCATCAGGGATTGCTGCGCCTGCCAAAGGAGCTGGATGAAAACCAGCCTGCACTGCTGATCCTCTGCCACGGCGGCAACGACATGTTGCGCAAGCAACCGATGGCGGCAATGCAGGAGAATCTGGAGCGGATGATCCGGATTGCGAAAGGGCGTGGTGTAGAGGTGGTGCTGCTTGGTGTGCCGCAACCGGCGTTGTTTGGCCTGGAGAGTGCGAAGTACTACCGTGAGGTTGCAGAAAACACAGGGGTGCCGTTTCAGGATTCAGTGATCCCCGAGGTACTCTCGGATACTCGCTTTAAGTCGGACCAAGTTCATCCCAATGCCGCAGGCTACGAAATGATCGCCGAAGCGGTCTATCGTCTGCTGCTTCGTGAAGGGGCGTTAACGCCCTAACCGACCACCTTGTCACGCAGGTAGATCGGCATGGCCTGCTCTGCACTGACAGCGTTGGCCACATCGGCAACCGCCAGCACGGCGATCTCCGCTGCATGGGGAAGCTCATCGCCACGATACTCAACCACTGCGCCGTTGTGCGTTGCGTTCAATACTTCTGCGTACGCCTGCCAACCACTGCCGATGCCATACCAGCCCTGGCTGTCACTCAATACTGTTTGCTCGGCGGGGCAGACACGCTCTTCCTGCGTCGCGCGCATCAGGCCATCACGTGCTTCAAACAGACCCCAGTAGACTTCATTCATCCGTGCGTCGATCGCCGCAGCCACCTTGCTCCAGCCATATTGGGAGAGGCCACGCTGGGCCAGTGCTGCAAGGGTCGATACCGGCACCACCGGCAGATCGGCGGCAAAGGCCATGCCCTGAATCACACCGGTGGCAATGCGCACCCCGGTAAAGGCACCCGGACCACGACCAAAGGCGAGCACATCCATGTCAGCCAACTTCACTCCTGCCTCTGCCAGTAACGCATCGGTCATACCCAGTAGCAGTTCGGTATGCCGACGAGGCGCAAGGCGAAACGACTCCTGCACTTCGCCATCGATATAGAGAGCGACGGAACAGGCTTCGGTGGCGGTTTCGATGGCAAGTAGTTTCATGTTTTCTGGTTACGTAAATTAAGAAGGCCCGTACACGTCGAAGTGTACGGGCCCTGGGATACAAATGAAACGTTGAATCAGAAACCGATGGAGATACCGGCGGAGACGACGGGATAGACGTCGAACTGATTGAGGTCGTCCTGCATCTGCTTCTCTTCCGCAGCCACGTCAGCTGGATTGACAGGTGCGGTAGTGCTCAAACTAGCCTTGGGAGCACCAGACTTGAGTACACCCAGTTCAAAGGTCAGTCCAATACCTGGCGCAGGTACATTGCCCCAACCAATACCCAAATAGGGGCCGCTGCCAAAGTCGATGGTGGTTGATACGGTCTGTGCAGGATATGTGACACCACCAAAGTCACTTATCGTGCTGGTACCGGTTAATTTACTGTTGTTCATTACATAACCAACAGTGAGGTGCAGACTGCCCTCGGAGAAAGGTGAAAAGTCGAGGAAGAGAGCGGTCGAACTCAGATCGAGATCTACAGTGGAAGCATTACCACTAATGGTCTGGTCAGCGTTCATTTTGAACTTATTTACCGCAGCACGGATAACCATATGATCCATCGCCTGATAACCAAGCTCTGCACCAAAACCCAGTGTTCCTACTTTGGCACCAACGCCAATGGCGTGTGCCGATGTCCCCATCCCCAACATCATGATGCCCATCGCAAGGGCAGGTATTATCTTTCTCATAGTAATCTCCTCTGGCTGAATCATTGAACTGTAACCTGATAATTAGTGTGATTATAGGCAACCGGCCTGACTTGTCATCCTGGTATAGAAACGTTCAATTACTTCAAAACGTCTCGTTTTTGTCATCGGTGGCAGACTGTCTATAAATACCCGTCCATAGGACTTGCTGCCGAGACGCGGGTCGCAGAGCATCAACACGCCGCGATCATTCACATCGCGGATCAATCGTCCTACTCCCTGCTTAAGACTGATCACCGCTTGCGGTAACTGATACTGCATGAAAGGGTTGCCGCCCGCATCGCGCATGGCGTCGATCCGTGCCTGCAGGATCGGATCGCCAGGGGAAGCAAACGGCAGCTTGTCGATGATCACACAGGAGAGCGCTTCACCGCGCACATCCACCCCTTCCCAGAAACTGCCAGTACCGAGTAACACGGCATTCCCCAGTTCGCGGAACTGATCAAGCAGTCGCGTACGCGGTGCGCTGCCCTGCACCAGAATAGGGTATTCGATTCGTCCCTCCAGCAACTCCGCCGCCCGTTGCAGGGCGCGGTGGCTGGTGAAGAGCAGGAAGGTGCGGCCGCCACTCGCTTCGATGACAGGTATTGCCTGTTCCACCACCGCATCGGTGTAGCCCGGGCTGTTGGGTTCGGGCATCCCCTCGGGGACAAAGAGCACCGCCTGATTGGGGTAGTCGAAGGGGCTGTCCCAGCGCAGGGTAAGCGCACTATCCAGGCCGAGCTGACCGGTGAAGTGGCTGAAATTGTCGCCGACCGCCAGGGTGGCGGAGGTGAAGATCCAGCTGCAGTTGTGGGAGTCGAGTTGTTTGCGGAATAGCTCTGCCACATCCAGCGGGGTGAGGTTGAGACTGAAGGATCGGGTAAAGGTCTCATACCAGTGAATAAACCCAGGCGGGGTCTCGCCGCTCAGTTCATTGAAGCGGGAGAGCAACACCTCGGTACGCTCCAGACAGGACTCCAGTCCCTTGCCCCGTGGTGCCAGTGGTTTGAGGCAGGTGTGGAAGTTAGCGAACGCCTCCTTCAACTCCGCCACCGCGCTCTTCATCGCTTCGCGTTCACGGTATTCGCTCCACTGGCCTCTGCCCGCCTCTGTGGCAAACACCAGCCGCATATCGCGCACGGCTTTATCCAGCTTGTCGGCAAAGGCGCGTAGCTGGCGACTCTCACCCGCCTCTTTCAGATCCTCGGCCACCGTGTCGCGGCTCAGTTCCAGCAGTTGATTGGCGGTGATGGCAGAGCCAAAAAAGTTGGAGGCGGTATCGGGGAGCTGGTGCGCCTCGTCGAGGATAAAGGCGTTGGCCTCGGGCAGCAGTTCGCCAAAGCCCTCATCCTTCAACGCCAGATCGGCGAACAGCAGGTGGTGATTGACCACCACCACATCCGCCTCCTGGGCGCGACGCCGGGCACGTGCCAGGTGACAGTTGTCCAGATGTTCGCAGTCGCTGCCGAGACAGTTATCGGCGGTGGAGGTCACCTGGGGCCAGAGCGGGGAGTCCTCCGGCAGTTCGTCGAGTTCGGCCAGGTCACCACTTCGGGTACGCGAGGCCCACTCGCGGATGGTCTGTAGATCGGCCACATGGCTGCGGCTGAGAAAGCGCCCCTCGTTCTGCGCCAGTTCCAGCCGATGCATGCAGAGGTAGTTGCCGCGCCCCTTGAGCAGGGCCACGTCCACCGCCACCTCCAGCGCCTTGCGTACCAGCGGAATGTCCTTGTGAAAGAGCTGGTCCTGGAGGTTGCGCGTGCCGGTGGAGATGATCACTTTGCCGCCACAGAGCAGTGCCGGTACCAGATAGGCGAAGGTCTTGCCGGTACCGGTGCCCGCCTCGGCGACCAGTACCTCGTTATGCTTTAGTGCCCGCTCCACCGCCGCCGCCATCTCCTGCTGCTGCGGACGTGGGGCAAAGCCTTGCAGCAGGCGTGCAAACGGGCCGTCTGCGGAGAGAATTTCAGAAGCGGAATTCATTGAAACGCGATCAGTCCCTGCCGTTGTCCCACACTTCGTCCCTGATCTCACCCTCGCCGCGCTGCCACACCCGTTGCGAGATGTTGCGGAAACGGGCCACTGACATGGCACCGCGCTTGCCGCGACCACCGCCGCTCTCCTCCATCGCCCCCAGGATCGTGGCACGGTCCGCCTGATAGATTTCCGACGCCTCGTACTCCTCGTCGAGCAGCACCAGAAGCACCGCGTCCCACTCCTGCTCCAGTTTGAGTTGGCCGATACGATGCCCGCCCTTGCTGTCGTCGAAGATGGCGCGGCCCTTGATCTGGAAGCGCATCCCCTCGCGCTCCCCGCTACGGCCCACCGCATCGTAGCCGCCTGGCGAGGGCTGGAGCAGCTCCAGATCGAGTAGATTGGCAGCGTCGAAGTTGGCGATCTCGCCGGTGAGGGGCAACGGCTGACCGGTGGCACGGCGGTAATCCGCAGCCAGTTTGCGCGTCTGGGTCATGAGTTTGTCGACGGAGTAGAGCGACACGATTGAAAGGGTCCCTGCCTGAGGCCAAAACAGTGCGCCAACTATACCTTGTTCGCTGGCGTTGTGCCTCTCTGGCTGGCTATGCGCTCTGGTTGATCACCGCCCCCTCACCAACAGGCGTGGATGCGGTCTGACGATAGGCCTGCTCGGCCTCGGCCCGTTGCTGGCGCTGGATTTCGAGGCGCGCCTCCTGCGCCATACGCGAAGCCATGGAGGCCACGGCACGATCCTGATTTGAGGGTTGGGTCGGGGCCAGGGCGGTTTCACGGATATGGTAGGCCTTCGCTTCGGTCGCCTCGGGATCACCCGCCACCCCCGTGGTGTCGATTTTCACCTCACCTCCTACCGCATATTGCCTGCCATCCGGTCCCTGCTGATAGGTATAACTGGCGGCCCCGCGTATCAGATCCCGACCGACACGCAGATGGGCCTGCTCGTGGGCGCGCACCTCGCGCTCACGCGCCTCGAGCTCGCGCAACTGGCGCTGCTCCTCAACGCTGAGCTGACCTGTCGTGCCTGGGGTGGAAGATTCTCGCGCAGCCGCGCCGCCACCGCTGTTTAGCGATGCATGGGAAGTGATCGATGTGGTCGCCTGTAGCTGCATACCCATCCTGCCTTGCCTTTTCTACAGTTTAGTCTAGCGAGGGTGGGCGTTACACATCAAAAGATCTGCAATAAATGTAATTTATGTGGCACACCCAAAGTGAGGCGGTGGAGATAGTCTATATTTTCTAGTCCGAGCCATCACAAACAGGGGGAAGAGAATGCCTACATGGTTGCTTGTTGGAAACGCCAGCCGCGCCCGCCTATTCGAGACCCAGGCGCGACCCAAAACCCTTACCCTACTTAAAGAGTTTCTCCACCCTCCCAGCCGGGAAAAAGGCGATGAGCTCGCCTCGGATCGTCCCGGCCACTTCCAGACCGAGGTTTCTGGTATGGAAGGCACTACCCATGGCGCCTTTAACGAGCCCGTCAGCCCCAAGGAGTTTGAACATACACGCTTTGCCATGGAACTGGCGAAGGAGTTGAACTCAGGACGAACGCAAAACAGTTTCAATAATCTGATGATTGTCGCCTCACCGCACTTTCACGGCCTGCTTAACCAGCACATGAATACCCATGTGGCAAAGATGGTCAGTAATCATGTCAACAAGGACTATACGGATCTGAATGAGAGTGAATTGATTAAACGCCTCAGACACTGATGTGTCATGTTGTAAGCAAAAAGGCCGCGTTGTCGCGGCCTTTTTTTATTGAATGTTATCGGTCGTGTAGTGACGGTAACCCGGTGGCAGGATGAAGAGCTTGTCATCCAGGGTGATGCTTTCCCTGTAATCCACCAGTGTCTGTCCACGCCCCTGCTCGTCCCACTCCTGGATCGGTAGACCGAACTCCAACTGCCAGGTAGGATGGAAGATGTTATGTGCCAGATCGCAGGGTTCCTGTTGATCCGCAGGCAGGCGCGGCAGCAGCTTGGCATGTTCACCCGCGAGGGTGGTGCGGAATGCGGCCAGTGCCTTCTGTACATCCTTCAGCAGTCCCTTCACTGCCACCACGTTGTAGCAGACCTTATCGTTGACGTAGAGCTGGCGATGTTGCGGTTTTTCCTTGTCGACCGCGGGCGCATTGTTCAGCCTGACCTCGGCACTGCGCCGCTGCAATTCCATCGGTGGGTGTTGGGTGACCTGTCGCGGCGGGATCTCAAACACCGTTTCATCGTTGTGGGTCACGCTGCTGATCAGGTGTTGTGTGCGATCAAACAGCAGGTAGTCACCCTCATCGACACCATCATCCATGCGCAGGTACTCTTCGGTCACCAGAATGCGTGCGTCATAGTCGTCGATACCGGGCTCCTGCTGCCGATAGATCAGCAGCGCACCCTCCGCAGCGTAAGCGGCGGGAATCGATAACAGCAGTGTCGCAATGGCGATAATCGTGCGTTTCACCCAACCCCCTCAAGATAGGCCAACTCTTCTTCGCTAAAACCTGCGGCTCGCCGTGCCTCGATATGAAACGGCGGACGTAGCGGTCCCTGCATATATTCATCCAGCAGACCGTTGTAGGTGGACATCGGTTCCAGTCCGCGCTGCTCACAGAGATAGAGGAACCAGCGGTTGCCGATAGCAACGTGACCGATCTCATCGCGCAGGATGATGTCGAGTTTGGCGGCCCCCTCTTCGTCGCCGCCCTCCTGCAGTTTCGCCTTGATCCCCGGATTGACATCGAGACCCCGCGCCTCAAGACAGCGTGGTACCAGAGCCATGCGCACCATCACATCGTGGGCTGTCTTTTGCGCCATCTCCCACAGACCGTTGTGCGCGGGGAAGTCGCCGTAGTCGTAGCCGAGGCTACGCAGGTGGTCGCGCAGCATAACGTAGTGATCCGCCTCTTCATCGGCCACCTGCAGCCAGTCACCATAGAACTCCGCAGGCATGTTGCGGAAGCGGTAGACCGCGTCGAGACCGAGATTGATAGCGTTGAATTCGATGTGGGTCAGGGCGTGGTAGAGCACCGCGCGTCCTTCCAGACTGTTTGGCCTGCGTTGCGGCAGATCGCGGGGCATCACCAGTTGCGGTCGGAGCGGCCTGCCGGGTACCCGTACCGGATCGACCGGGCCGGGGTCCTTCTGTTCAAGCTGACCCGCCTGCCATGCGGCATAGAGCGCATGGGTGAGACGAATCTTCTCCTCGGGGTCGTTGGCCAGTAGCGCCTGATGGGCGGTAGTAAATAGGTTGTGTTCACTCATGGGCCGGGATTGTAGCACTGGCCGAGTCGATCAGTCCCCAGGGTCTGCCTTCCAGCCGATCACCAGGTCCATGACGTTACTGCCGGTGGGTCCGGTTTCGATGAGATCACCGCTGGCTGCCAGAAAGGTACCACTGTCCGCGTTAGCCAGGGCCATGCGCAGGGAGAAGCCCTCCTCCTCTCCCCGCTGTTTACTGCCGCCGTCGACTAACGCACCGGCGGCATCCCCGCCACCGTCGCTGCCATCCGTACCTGCAGCCAGCAACAGAATATCGTCACGGCCGGCCAGCAGTTCCGCTGCGCTGAGTGCCAGGTGCTGGCTACGCCCGCCATGCCCATGCAGGCGAGGGAGTTTCACCGTGCTCTCACCGCCCCACAGGTAGAGTCCTGCTGGACCCGCCAGCATGGCATCGATAAAACGGTGGGGCAGTTCCTGCGCCAGACCATGGAAATGACCGGGCTGAAGATAAACCGTCAAACCTTCCGCCTCGGCGGCCTCCCTTACTGTCTGCAGGGCAAGTGCGTTGTCCGCAACGATATGGGTTTCGATCCTGGCAAAAATGGGATCATCCACCTCAGGTGCAGGCTCAGCCTGTTGTAGCAGGGCCTGTAGCCAGGCTGGCAGGTCATGGGGTAAGGGGAGCTCGGAGGTGGGATAGAGTGGCGCAGAGCCGATTACCGCCGGGTCGTCACGGGGGACATCGGAGATCAGCAGTTGCAGGCAGTGATGCCCCTTGAGGTGACGGGCAAGACGACCGCCCTTGATCCGTGACAGACGCCGCCGCACGGCATTCATCTGCGCGATCGCCAGACCCGAAGCCAGCAGCCACTCGTTAGTTCTGATGAGATCGTCCAGAGTGACACCAGTGGACGGCACTTCCACCAGGGCAGAGGCACCTCCTGAAAGCAGGAACAGCAACGGGAGGTCATCGGGCAGCTTATCCACAAACTGCAGCAGGGCTTCCCCCGCTCGCAGACTCGCCTCATCCGGTAGCGGGTGGCCGCTCTCTATGCTCTTCCAACGGCCCCCCTCCGGCAGGGACTCCGCATGGCCGTGGCGGGTAATCAGCAATCCTCTCTGCAGTCGCTCGCCCAGCGATTGCTGCGCCCCCTCGACCATGGCAGGGGCGGCCTTGCCAATAGCGATCACCGCCCAGTCACCCTGCAGCGGATTGGCCGCAAGATAGTCAGCGATTACACGTCGTCCATTTACCCGCTTCAGGGCAGAGTGATAGAAGGCGAGCAGTTGGCGACGACGAACTGGCAGGTGGTCGTCGTTCATTCAGGAATTCTAGCTCTCCAGAGAGAACAGGGAGTAGACAAAGGGCTGTACGGCGCCAGCGGGGGTAATGTGCTCTTCCGGCCAGCTTTCGATCAGGCTGAAGTCGTCGCCCAGTACCTCTTCCAGCATGGTGGCATCGTATCGTTTTACCGGCAGGCCGCTGCACTGGTCGGGACCGTGCAGGGCGAAGGTGGCGAGCACCACATGGCCGTTCGGCTCCAGTGCACCCTTCATTGTGCTGATGTAGGCCTGTTGGTCGGCCTCATCGACAAGAAAGTGAAAAACGGCACGGTCGTGCCAGAGAGCAAAGGGCTGAGGGGCCTCGAAGTTGCGCACGTCGCCCACGTGCCAGGCCACATGATCCGCTCGCAGACCCAGGCGTTTACGCGAATGGGCAATGGCCGACTCGCTGATATCCAGTACGGCAAGCTTCTCGTAACCCTTCACCAGCAGATTATCGACCAGCAGCGAGGTACCAGCGCCGACGTCCAGTATCGGATCGTCGGTCTTCACTCCCGCGCTTTCAATGAACAGCAGTGAAAGTTGCGGGTAGTCCTGATACCAGTTCGCCTCGGAACCACTCTGTTGCTGGTAATAGCTTTCCCAGTGTTCCTTGTACTGCATTGCCATCGCCCCCCGCCGGATGTATCCGGCCCTGACCGAACGATGATACGCCGGCTTAACTGCCTAAACCACGGGAGAGATCCCGTTTCAGGTCCTCAATATCTTCCAGGCCCACCGATATCCGCACCAGCCCCTCGCCTATCCTCGCCTGTGAGCGCTGCTCCGCACTCAAACGGCCGTGGGTGGTGGTGGCAGGATGGGTGATAGTGCTCTTGGTGTCCCCCAGATTGGCTGTAATAGAGAAAACGCGGGTGTTGTCGATCAGGTTCCATGCGCGCTCCCTGCCACCGGCCAGTTCAAAGCTGACGATACCGCCGAAACCGCTCTGCTGTGCCTTCGCCAGTTCATGCTGGGGATGCGAGGCCAGACCGGGATAGTAGACCTTCGTAATCCCCGGTTGCTCTTCCAACCATTGCGCCAGCGCCAGGGCATTGGCCGAATGGGCGTGCATGCGCAGCTTTAACGTCTCCAGTCCCTTGAGGAAGATCCAGGCATTGAAGGGGCTCATGGTCGGCCCGGCGCTGCGCAGGAAACTGTAAACCTGGTTGCCAACCAGTTCCGCATTGCCCACCACCGCACCGCCTACCGCCCTGCCCTGACCGTCGATGTACTTGGTGGCGGAGTGGATGACGATATCGGCGCCCAGCTTCAGCGGCTGCTGCAACGCCGGGGTACAGAAACAGTTGTCGACCGCCAGCAGGCAACCCCGGCTGTGTGCCAGCTCCGCGAGGCGTGCGATGTCGGCCACTTCGGTGAGCGGATTGGAGGGGGTCTCCAGAAACAATAGTTTGGTGTTGGGGCGGATCGCCTTTTCCCACGCGGCGTAATCGGTCAGCGCTACATAGCTGGTCTCGACACCGAACTTGGCGATGAAGTTGTCGAGCAGCACCACGGTGCTACCGAAGATCGCGCGGGAGGAGACGATGTGATCACCCGCCTGCAGTAGCCCCATGCAGGTAGCGAGGATCGCCGCCATGCCGGAACTGGTGGCGACGCAGCTCTCAGCTCCCTCCAGTGCCGCCAGACGCTGTTCGAAGGTGCGTACCGTCGGGTTGGTAAAGCGGGAGTAGATGTTACCCGGCTCCTCACCACTGAAACGTGCAGCGGCCTGCGCTGCACTTTCAAAGGTAAAACTGGAGGTGGGGAAGATCGGCTCGCTCTGTTCCCCTTCCCCGGTACGTGTCTGTCCGGCGCGTACCGCCAGGGTGGCGAATGCAAGTTCATCCCAATCATCAGGTGTCAGTGGCATGCCCAGTCCTCAATATCTGCAGGCACAAAAAAACCCGCCCAAGCAAAAAGCTAAAGCAGGTTATCCTCGCTTTAGCCGCATTTCTAAAGCGCCCGCAAGCTGATCTCAAATCGGCGCTAACCCAAGCCTATGTGATGGGCAGTAACCAAGTCAAGCTCAGTTGTTGTTATACATTTCAATCACCGCGTTTTCCCGCTGTTCACGATCCTGCTTGGCTGCGTCGTTGCGACAAGTTTGCAGGTGCTCAAGGTAGGTATCGTTAACATCGCCAGTGATGTACTCACCATTGAATACCGAGGTATCGAAACGCGTGATGGTAGTTTTGTTTTTCTTGTACAGCACGGCGGAGATCAGATCATCCAGCTCCTGGTAGAACAGGCGATCGGCACCGATCTCCGCGGCGATCTGCTCCTCGTCACGACCGTAACCGATCAACTCCGCCGAGGTCGGCATGTCGATGCCATAGACATTGGGGAAACGCACCGGCGGCGCAGCCGAAGCGAAATAAACCTTGTTGGCACCCGCGTCACGGGCCATCTGGATGATCTGCTGCGAGGTGGTGCCGCGCACAATGGAGTCGTCCACCAGCAATACGTTCTTGCCCTTGAACTCCAGCTCAATCGGGTTGAGCTTCTGGCGCACCGATTTCTTACGCTGCTGCTGCCCCGGCATGATGAAGGTGCGGCCGATGTAGCGGTTCTTGATGAAACCTTCGCGATAGGTCACACCCAGTTGGTTGGCCAGTTGCAACGCAGAAGTGCGGCTGGTATCCGGGATCGGGATCACCACATCGATATCGTGGTCCGGCCAGGCGGCGAGCATCTTCTTTGCCAGCTTCTCGCCCATACGTAGGCGCGCCTTGTAGACCGAGATGCCGTCGATGATCGAGTCGGGACGGGCGAAGTAGACATACTCAAAGATACAGGGCGAGTGCACCGGACTCTCTGCACACTGCTGCGAGTGGAAGTTGCCTTCCAGATCAATAAAGACCGCTTCGCCGGGCTCAACATCGCGCAGGCGCTCGAAGCCCAGTGCGTCCACCGCCACACTCTCGGAGGCAACGACGAACTCTTCACCCTTATCGGTAGTGCGCTTGCCGATCATCAGCGGGCGAATGCCATTGGGATCACGGAAGGCGACGATACCGTAACCAATAATTAACGCTACTACGGCATAGGCGCCCTTAATGCGTTGGTGCACCCGGGTGATGGCGGCAAAGATGTCGTTTTCATTGACATTTACCTTGCCCTGACGCTGCAGCTCGTGGGCGAAAACGTTGAGCAGGATCTCTGAATCGGAACTGGTATTGATGTGGCGCAGGTCTTCACGAAACAGATCCTCTTTCAGCGCCTCGGCGTTGGTCAGGTTACCGTTGTGGGCCAGGGCGATGCCGTAGGGAGAGTTAACGTAAAAGGGCTGGGCCTCGGCAGAGGAGGAGCAACCGGCAGTGGGATAACGTACATGGCCGATCCCCGCATTACCCTGCAGACGCAGCATATGACTGGTCTGAAAAACGTCGCGCACCAGACCGTTGTCCTTGCGCAGATAGAGACGATCATCGTCGCAGGTCATGATCCCTGCTGCATCCTGGCCGCGGTGTTGCAGCACGGTCAGACCGTCATAGATCATCTGATTGACCTGGCCTTTCGCTACGATCCCGATAATTCCGCACATAGTTGTTCTACCTCAAACCTGATCGCCGTTGACTCAGAGATGGACATCCTGGGTGAAATTGTTGGGGAGGAAACCAGCCATCCAGCCCACCACATCTTCAAATAAAGGCATTAATGCAGAATCCTGCCATGGAGAAGTCTGAGCCGCGCCGAACAGTGCCGCGACCAGAGCAACAGCGGCCACAATGAAGTAACCACGAACAACACCGAAGAAGACCGCCACGACCTTGTCCGCACCGCCCAGATTGGCGTACTCAACAAACTGGGAAAGTATGTAACTGCCGACACCGGCAATAATCAGTACCGAAACCGTAAGAATGACGAAGGCAACGATGAGTCGCGGTAGATGAGGGCCGATAAAGGATGTCAGCAGGCCTTGCAGGTCATCAGCGAATATCCAGCCTATCCAGATAGCGGCAACCCAGCCAACAAGAGAGAACGCTTCCTTAACAAATCCCCGCCAGACACTGATGACTATAGATACGCCGATAATTCCAAGAATAACCAGATCGACCCAACTCATGAAAACGGCCCTGCGGTGGTTGTCAAAACAGGGGGGGGATCTTACCAGAGCCTTCCGGCAAAAGCACCGGTCAGGGGTTATACCCCATCACGATACCCTTAAGCTTCATCTGGTTTTGCAGCTTGTCGCGCAGCGTATCGGCTATCTCACGCTTCAGCTCAGGACCGACACGAACCCGATAGGAGGTACTCCCATCACTCTCTAACTTCTCAACGAAAGCGGTAAATCCCCCTGCGCGCAGCTTGTCACGTAACTTGAGGGCATTGGCCGAATTGGAGAAGCTGCCTACCTGTACCACCCAGGCGTTGGCCCCTGCTACAGGTTTGGCCGTTTCTGCGGGAGTCTCCGCCTTCACCACCAGAGGTTTTGTTTCCGCTTTGGCCGGTGCAGGTTGTACTGGCGCTGCCGGTTCTGGTTTGGCTGCAGGTGCCAGGGGCTTCACTTTAGCTGGCGCTGGTTCCGCCTTCTCCACCAGCAACGGCTCACTGCTTTCAATCGGCTTGACCGGGTCGAGGGGGATATCCAGCGGTTCAAACTGGTAGTCGGGCTTCTTCGGGATGTTGCTTCCGAACAGAGGCATGCCTCCCTTCTCGCCGCTGTCGAGCAGCATGGGGATAAAGATCACCGCCAGGGAGACCAGTACGACAGCACCAACCAGGCGCTGTTTTACATGTTCATTCAATGAAACACCTCTGAGTCGTCACATTAACTCCTCGTTGCATTATACGGTCGCATCCATCTGCTCTGCCACCGTGTAAAAGGAGCCGAAGATCACAATCCGGTCCCCCGGACGCGCCGCGACTCGTGCCTGATGTAGAGCATCCTGCACACTAATGGCAATGGTAGGGGGCTGACCGACGACCTTCGCAACCGTTGCTGCAAGGGTGGCTGCATCGCCACCTCGTGGTACATCCAGCCCAGCGACATACCAGGCATCGACCACGGGCATCATGGCAGCTACCACCGCCTGCTGATCCTTATCGCCCAGCATCGCCACCACCGCCAGAGTTTTACCTTCATTCGGCATCTGCCGCAGATTCTCCGCTAGGGCCATGGCGGACTGGGGATTGTGCGCTACATCGGCAATCTCGACCACGTCGCCGGGTGTGAGTTCAAAACGGCCCGGCAATCGCACCGCGAGCAGGCCCTGCCGAAGTTGCTGTGGTGAAACCGGCAGACGCTCATTGATGAGGTGTAACGCCATCAAAACACCGGCCGCGTTCTGCAACTGAAAATCACCGCGCAACGCCGGTAATGGCAATGCCAGTGGAGTGGCATCGCCACTCTGCCACTGCCACCCCTCCTCCGTCCGCTGGAAGCGGTAGTCACGCCCCAGGCAGTGGAGTCTGGTTCCCAGCGCTATGGCGTAGTCGAGCAGGGACTGGGGTGGCTGGGGATCGCTACAGATGGCGAACTGTTCACTGCGCAGGATACCCGCCTTCTCCCGGGCAATCGTCTCCCGATCACTACCGAGCCAGGAGGCATGATCCAGATCGATGGCGGTGATCAGCGCCACGTCGGCATCGATCAGGTTGACCGCATCGAGCCGTCCACCCAGCCCTACCTCCAGTACGGCGACATCGAGATTGGCACGGCTGAAAAGATCGAAAGCGGCCAGGGTGCCGAACTCGAAATAGGTCTGTGAAATATCACCACGCGCCTGATCGATGCGTTCGAAGCTCTCGCATAGCGCCATATCCGCCACCTCATCGCCATTGATGCGGATACGCTCGTTGTAGCGCAGCAGATGTGGGGAGGTGTAGCAACCGACCCGGTAACCGGCAGCGAGCAGGATACTCTCCAGCATCGCGACACTTGAGCCCTTGCCGTTGGTTCCGGCGACGGTAATGACAATCGGAGCGGGTTTGCTCTGTCCCATCCGTCGCCACACCTCGCCGGAGCGCTCAAGACCCAGATCTATCGCCGAGGGATGGAGAGTTTCCTGCCAGGCAAGCCAGGCGTTGAGGGTGGGGAATCTCATGTTCTAAGAGAGGTGAAAGGAAAAAGGTGAAAGGCTAAAGGGAAGGATGTTCACCTTTATCCTTTCACCTTTAACCTTGCACCTACAATGTTACGCAGCAGGCTGCCGCGTAAGAATCGTCAACAGACTGGAGATACGACTACGCATATCGCGACGGTCGACGATCATGTCGATGGCGCCGTGCTCCAGCAGGAATTCGCTACGTTGGAAGCCCTCAGGCAGGGTTTCGCGTACGGTCTGTTCGATAACCCGGGGACCGGCGAAGCCGATCAGGGCACCGGGCTCGCCGATGTTGATGTCGCCCAGCATAGCAAGGGAGGCGGAGACACCGCCCATGGTCGGGTCGGTCATCACCGAAATGAATGGCAGACCGCGCTGGCGCATCTTCGCCAGTACCGCTGAGGTCTTGGCCATCTGCATCAGCGAGAACAGTGCCTCCTGCATCCGCGCACCGCCACTGGCGGAGAAACAGACCAGCGGGATGTCGTGCTCCATCGCCATGTTGGCTGCCTGGACAAAGCGCTCACCAACCACCGAACCCATGGAGCCGCCCATGAAACGAAATTCGAAGGCAGTCGCTACCAGTGGTACGCCATTAACCTGTCCCATCATCGCGATCAGGGCATCGGTCTCATCGGTCGACTTCTGCGCGGCACTCAGACGATCTTTGTATTTCTTGCTGTCACGGAATTTCAGCGCATCCATCGGCAGCACATGGGCGCCGATCTCGATCCGTGGCTCCGGATCCAGAAATGCCTCCAGACGACGGCGTGCACCGATACGCATGTGCTGGCCGCATTTGGGACAGACGTCGAGATTGCGCTCCAGCTCGGCGCGGTAAAGCACGCCGTTACAGCCGGGGCACTTGGCCCACAGCCCTTCGGGAACGGTCTTTTTGTTACCGCCTTCGGTGCGGATTTGTGACGGCAGGAATTTTTGTAACCAGCTCATTGTTCTTTCCCCTTGGGGTAACCCTCAGTTTGCTCAGACCTTGTCCATCGCCTGGCGAAGCTCGGCGATAAAGGCGGCGGCCTGTTGCGGAATCTTTTCTATGTCGTTTTGCAATGCTTCGATACGGCTGACCAGGGCACTGCCCACGACGACAGCGTCGGCCACCGCGGCAACCCGTGCTGCGGAGGCACCATCCTTGATGCCAAAACCGACGCCCACCGGCAGGTCGGTCTTGCTGCGAATCATCTCTACCCGCTTTGCTACCTCATCGGTGTCGAGATTGCCGGCGCCAGTAATGCCTTTTACCGAAACGTAATAGACAAATCCACTGGCAAGCTCACAGATGCGGGAAATCCGCGCCTCACCGGTGGTCGGCGCCAGCAGGAAGATGGGATCGAGACCGTGCTCACGCATGATCGCCGTAAAGCCCTCCCCCTCTTCCGGCGGCAGGTCGACGGTGAGTACCCCATCCACACCCGCTTCGGCAGCGGCTTTGGCGAAGGTCTCGTAACCCATCACCTCCACCGGGTTGAGGTAACCCATCAGCACCACCGGGGTGTCGCTGTTGGTTTTGCGGAATTCGCTGACCATCTCCAGCACCTTGCGCATGCCCACATGGTGGACCAGCGCCCGCTCGCCCGCGTGCTGGATCACCGGGCCGTCGGCCATCGGGTCGGAGAACGGCACACCCAGTTCAAGGATATCGGCGCCCGCTTCCACCATGGCGTGCATGGTCGGCACGGTCACCGAGGGATGTGGATCACCGGCGGTAATAAACGGGATCAGCGCCTTGCGCCCCTGGCTGCGCAGGGATTCGAGGTGTTTCGCAATACGGCTCATACTTCAAACCCCTCCAGGCGCGCCACAGTGTGGATATCCTTGTCCCCACGACCGGAGAGGTTCACCACGATAGTCTGATCTTTGTCCATGGTCGGTGCCAGCTTCGCTGCATAGGCCAGGGCGTGGCTCGATTCCAGCGCCGGGATGATTCCCTCCATACGGCTGAGATCGTGAAACGCCTTCATCGCCTCATCATCGGTAGCAATGCCATAGGTGGCACGGCCTGTGTCCTTCAACCAGGCGTGCTCGGGGCCAACACCGGGATAGTCGAGACCGGCAGAGATCGAATGGGTGCCCAGGATCTGACCGTCCTCGTCTTCCATCAGGTAGGTGCGGTTGCCGTGCAGCACACCGGGCTTACCGGCACAGAGCGGCGCCGCATGTTCGCCAGACTCGATGCCGTGACCACCGCCTTCGACGCCATAGATGGCGACGCCCTCGTCGGCGAGGAAGGGATGGAACAGGCCAATGGCATTGGAACCGCCGCCAACGCAGGCGACCAGCGCATCGGGCAGCTTGCCGGTTTCGGCCAGCATCTGTTCACGTGCCTCACGACCGATCACGGTCTGGAAGTCGCGCACCATCGCCGGATAGGGATGGGGCCCGGCCACGGTGCCGATGATGTAGAAGGTGTTATCGACGTTGGTGACCCAGTCACGCATCGCTTCGTTGAGCGCATCCTTGAGAGTTTTGGTGCCGGAGGTCACTGCACGCACCTCGGCACCCAGTACCTTCATGCGGTAGACGTTGATCTTCTGCCGCTCGATATCCTCGGCGCCCATGTAGACCACGCACTCCATACCGTAGCGGGCGGTGACCGTGGCACTGGCAACGCCGTGCTGGCCCGCGCCGGTTTCGGCGATGATCCGTTTTTTGCCCATGCGTTTGGCCAGCAGCGCCTGGCCGACGGTGTTGTTGATCTTGTGCGCACCGGTGTGATTGAGGTCTTCGCGCTTGAGCCAGATCTGCGCACCGCCGAGTTGTTCGCTCCAGCGTTTGGCGTGGTAGACCGGTGAGGGACGACCGACGAAGTGCTTCAGCTCATAATCGAGTTCGGCAATAAAATCGGCATCGTTTTTATAGTGCTCATAGGCCTCGCGCAACTCGTCGAGCGCCTCCATCAGGGTCTCGGAAGCGAAGATGCCGCCATAGGGACCGAAGTGGCCACGCTCATCGGGCAGGGCCAGCAGATCCTGGAAGTTGTAGTTCTCAATCGCCATCGGCGCTGTTTACTCCACGTATAAATGCATAAATCTTTGCGGCATCCTTGATGCCCTTGGCGGCCTCGACGCCGCTGCTCACATCCACCGCCCAGGGGTGGACACTGCGAACCGCATCGGCCACGTTACCCGGCTCCAGACCGCCGGCAAGGATCACCGGTGTGGCCAGATTCTGTGGGATGCGTTCCCAGTCGAAGGTCTCACCCGTGCCGCCCGGTATTCCTGGATGAAAGGCGTCCAGCAACAGGCCAGAAGCATCGTGGTATTCCGCCGCCATGGCGTGCAGATCGACGCCCTCGGCCATACGAATCGCCTTGATATAGGGTCTTGAAAAACTGCGACAGTAGTCGGCGCTTTCATCGCCGTGAAACTGCAGCAGATCCAGCGGCACTTTCTGCAGAACGTTATAAACCGTTGCCGCTGCAGCATCGACAAACAGACCCACCTTAGTAACAAAGGGAGGTAGTGCATCGCAGATCGCTACAGCCTGCTCCACTTCGACATTGCGGGGACTGGCGCCATGAAACACCAGACCGATGGCATCGGCCCCGGCGGATGCCGCAGCCAACCCGTCTTCGACACGGGTAATGCCGCAGATTTTGGTACGGGTACGTTGCTGTGCAGTCGTCTTCATGGAGCCGTGCAGATTACCAGACCGGCGATAATGGGGGAAGTTGCGGGATAGCGAACTCCTCCGGATAGCCGACCGAGGTCAGATACAGACCAGAAGGGTGAGCGGTCACACCACCCATGGTTCGATCCCTGACTTCGAGTACTTCACGACTCCACTCCACGGGGCGCTCCCCTGCGCCGATGGTCATCAGCACCCCGGCAATGTTGCGCACCATGTGGTGGAGGAAGGCGTTAGCCTCCACATCGATAAAGATAAACGGGCCCTGACGGCTCACCTCAAGCCGATGCAGGGTACGCACCGGGCTTTTCGCCTGACAGGCGATGGCGCGATAAGAGGAGAAATCGTGTTCACCGAGCAACAGATTACCGGCCTGCTGCATCCGTTCGATATCGAGATCATGGTGATGCCAGGTCACCCGACCGGCAAGAAAGGTGGGGCGCACTTCACGGGTAAAGATCACGTAGCGATAACTGCGGCGGATCGCAGAAAAACGGGCGTGGAATTGCTCACTCACCGGTTTGGCCCAGAGCAGCACCACATCCTTGGGCAGATTGGCATTGGCACCAAAGACCCAGGCACGCTCGTCACGCACCGCGTCACTGTCGAAGTGGATCACCTGTTCGGTAGCGTGGACGCCGGTATCGGTACGCCCGGCACAGATCACGCGCACCTCGTGGTTCGCCACCTTGCCCAGGGCAGACTCGACCACACCCTGCACAGTACGCACGCCATCCTCCTGTAGTTGCCAACCACAGAATCGGCTACCGTCGTATTCGACACCTACCGCAATACGCATCGTGCTTAACCTGCCTGAGAAACAAACGCCCCGCATCGGTCTGCCCGATGCGGGGCGGGATTTAGCCCATGATCAAAGAGATTTAGAGACGGCTTAGTAACGATTGCGCCTGCTGCTTCTGTTGTGCGTTGCCCTGCACCACGACCTCGTCAAGCATGCTGCGTGCGCCTTCACCGTCACCCATTTCGATATAGGCCTGGGCCAGATCCAGTTTGGTGGAGATTTCATCACCATCACCGGAAAATACGTCCGCATCACTACCACTGTCGAGATCGGTCGTCAGGTCGTCGAAGTCGTCACCGGCATCCCCGATATCCAGATCGCCCAAATCCATGGAAACGACCTCTTCGCTTAGCGGCTCATCGGCTCCATCAGAGAGGTCGCCGAAATCGAGATCGCCCAAATCCAGCTCACCCAGCCCGTCGTTCACGGCAGCGGCTTCAATGGATGGACCACTCTCTGCTTCTTCACCGAGATCGAAATCAAGCTCGTCTGCTGCCGGGGCGGGCGCCGCGGTGGTGCTCTCTTCACCAAAATCGAGATCAAAATCCAGATCGTCTGCTGCGGTCTGTTGCGCCGGAGCCGCTGGTGAGGAGTCCAGTTCACCGATGTCCATGTCCAGATCCATACCGAGGTCCAGGCTATCGCTGGAGTCGGCTTCCATTTCAGCCGAGAGTTCATCCAGATCGAGACCGATATCCAGCACATCATCACTGATCGGCTCTGGCCGCGATGCCGGGGCACTCGGTGCCTCCGCCGCTTCAGCGCTAGCAAACAACGGATTCTCCGGAGAGATCTGTTTGCCCATGGCGATCACCGCTGACCATACCTCATCATTATCCTGCAGCGTGGCATAGGTGGCATCGGCCAAGTCGTCAAACTTGTCTTTTTCGCGGGTATTAAAGTAAACCTCAAACAATTTGCCGGTCACTTCCGGGCGGCCTGGGTGCGCATCCAGTGCCTTCTTCAATACATCTTCGGCCTGCTGATAGCGGCCATAGGCCATAAACACATCGGCCTCGGTGATCGGATCCACCTCACCCTCATCGGCACTGATGGAGCCACCACCCATACCGCTGATCGCCAGATCACTCAGGAATGAGGTCTCACTGCGATTATCATCGTCACTGGTGCTGAGCATGGAAGAGGTACCACCGGAGAGAATGCTCTCCTGGAATCCACCTTTGCTACGACGGCGGCTGATCACCAGGCCAAGTAGCAGCAGCAATACAATGACACCGCCTCCAGCCATAAGCATCAGTTGATCACCCAGCAGCATGTCGATGATGCTCGGCTCAGGTTCAGGTTGCGGCATCACTCTGGGACGCGGTTTCGGCTTCGGTTTCGCCTCAGGTTTGGGTTGGGCTACGGCTACCGGTGCAGGAGTTGTCGCGGCAGACTTCTCATCTGCGGGCTTGGCCTCGTCAGCCTTTTCCTGCGTGGCAGCGGCTGCCATCGCCTCAGGCTTGGCTTCCACTTTGGTTTCAGCGGCGGCCTTCTCGGAGGGCAGTGTCACGGCATTGCCCTGATCCTTAAGCTGCTTCTGCAGGGTCGCCATATCGCTGTCTTTTAGTGCCAACAGACGCTGCATGTCCTGCAACTGTGCTTCCAGATCGCCCACACGACCCATCAGCTCTTCGTTCTCTTTACGCTGGGCAGCGGAACTCTCCAGCGCCAGCATCAGCTGCTCCTGGGTATCCGCATCACCGGTTTCGTTACCTGCACCGGCACCTGCGCTCTTCTGTTTACCGTTGGGGGCAACCAGTTTCAGTTTGGGCTCGGATTGTCCGCTGGCGGTACTGCGCGAAGTCCCACCATCGACGGTGGCGTTTTGACGCTCACCCGCCTTGGCAGCAACGGCCTCACGATAATCCTGCCACTCGCGGGTCTGCTGTGATACGGCACGTGCTGCTTCTGCCTTGCTCATGGCGTAATAGAGTGCCGGGTCTTCAACACGCAGCACAAAACCCTTTTTCAGGCGATTGATGTTGTTGTCGACGAAAGCGTGCGGATTGGCCTTGAGCAGGGCCATCATCATTTGCGGTGCGGTGATATCGCGATTGGGGCGCACCTTCAGGGCAATCTGCCACAGGGTGTCGCCGGCCTGTACCGGCCCATAGCTGACACCGCCCGGTTGGGCGGCAGGTTGTTGTGACGGATAGTAGGTAACGGCCTCCTGTTGCTGCATCGGCGCCGAGGTGGCTGCCTGAGGCTGCTGGTTCATAGTGGCCTGTTGGGAGGATGGTGTTGCTGACGTCTGGCTGCCTGTGGTTGCGGATCTTACCGGTGCTGCCAACTCTGCGTGGCGGGTTGGCGGATCCAGCAGCAGGGTGTACTCGCGCAGGACACGCCCGGCAGGCCACTTGGCCTCCACCAGAAAGTCGAGGAAAGGTTCGCGAATGGCGTCCTTGGAAGTGGCGTTAATATAGGATTGTCCGTTGGCGCCCTGTTTGACTTCGAACTTGACGAACATTAAAACCGCCGGACGATTGAGACCCAGCTTGGCAAAGGTCTCGGCAGAGGCCAGGGAGACTTCCAGTTCCTCAAGATCGCCCGGCTCAACCGAAAGCAGCTCAATATCCGCATTCAGTTTCTCGTTCAGGGCCGAATGTAGCTTGACCTCCCCGAGACCCAATGCCAGAGCGGCGGCGGGCGCCATCAAAATGAGTGATAGCAGAGGTTTTATCAGCTTCCGCACCATCCTAAATCCCTCGATCATCGAATTATTCTGTTTCCGGGGCATCGCTTTCGCCCATTACTCACGCAGTTGAGGGCTAAAGTTACCAATGAACTTTAGTATTTGCAACTAACTACAGCAGTCATATAGCATTTTTCATCCCTGACGGCAAACCGAAGTGACCTGTTTGGTACCACATCAAGGCTTACGCCGGGCATGATAATGCGAGCGGCATCACGAAAAAAGTGACCAAAAGTAGGGGGTAGTGACAGGGAAGCTCCCACTTCCCCATCACTGGCAGGGCGAACTACTGCTCCAGCAGGATG
>JBNKBG010000033.1:0-24820 GCA_050287105.1 Thiohalomonadaceae bacterium | reverse complement strand
CCCGCCGAGGGAGCAAACGACAAACTCTCCCTCGACGAATACTTCATCCACTTCGTACGTGAAAATGAGAAGAAAATGACCGAGACAGAACTGGCCCGACAGCTTGGGGTCAGTCGCAAGACGCTATGGGAGCGTCGTCATCGGCTGGGTGTACCGCGAAAATCCTAATTCCCTCCCAAACCGCCATTCGGCGCGGTAAATGGTAATAAATAGTCTAATATTTCTATCTAAACCCACACGATAGATAGCTGTATGCTATCGTCAATGGCCAAGTGCAAGAGTACGGTAATACCTCTGCATGGTGACACTGGTTAGGGAAAACAGAGAAGAATAATCAGAATGAAAGGCAGCCTGATAAATCGCATATACCAGTTCCTGCGCACTCGACCGGCCAAAGTCGTATTGGCCTATATGGTCGGAGCGGCGCTCTGGATCACTACCTCCAGCTCCCTGCTACCACAAACTGTCACCAACCCGGAACTACAGGGAATCTTCGAAACGCTAAAAGGACTGCTATTTGTCCTCGTAACGGGCACGTTGCTCTATGTCACGCTACGCAATTGGGTGCCGGAAGAGTCCGCGCAACACGAGCAATACGCCTACACAAGCAAACCCTGGAGCAAAATCCATGTACTCCCGGCCTCTTTTACCCTGTTCATTTTCCTGCCACTGCTCATTTTTCTAATTTATCTGGTTAATGCACCAGCACTAGAGCGCGAGGCTCAGTCCCGTTTACTTGGTAAGGCAAAGGTTCAGGCGATACATATAGAGAGTTGGCTGAATGAGAGAAATAGTGATGCTGAAGTGCTCTATCACAATCGTACCTTGAGCGAAGTGACCAGCCATCTACAACGTACCGGCGATAAGAATTCACGTGAACTTGTCGCAGAATATCTACAGGAAGTACAAAAGAACTACAACTATGAATCAATTATTCTGCTAGATAGGGAGGGCAATCCGCTACTTTCCCTCGGTGAACATGCAATCTTGTCTGCAGCAACTGTGGCGCTTATCAATGAGGCGCGCAACGATGGAGAAATAAAACATAACCACCATTTCATGCTCGATGGGGATCATATACACACGGATTATATTGTCCCGCTCTTCTCCTCTCCGCGCAAAGAGAGTACACCCACTACGTTCATCATGATGCGCTCCAATCTCAATACCGTCCTGACACTAACGGGACAAATAGCACAAAACGATGCGAAAAAAGACGACGTTCTATTACTCACTATTAACGCTGATACACTTCTCGCATTTGATACTACGACAGGCAAACGTCACCATAGCCGGAAAATAAGTCAGCTACAGGACTATTATCCTGCAGTTATTGCCTCACGCGGCAAGCCAACAGGCACAATAATTACCACCGACTTTCGTGATGTCACTGTACTGGCCGCATGGCAGCGTATAAACGGCACCAAGTGGAACATCCTTGCAAAAGCAGATCGTAATACTGTATTAGCACCGCTCTGGAATATATTGGGCTGGGTTGCGCTGGTCGGCACTTTTTTGATCGCAGTAATTATTGCCCTGTTACACATGCTCTGGAAGAGACAGGAGTATTACCAGCAACTGGAACGGCTAGCCAGGGAAAAACAGACCGACCAACTACTAAATCACTTTTTTGAAATGCCACTTGTCGGCATGGCCATCTGGTCAGCAAAAAACGGGGGCTGGGTTCGCTTTAATGATCACCTTTGCGAAATGCTGGGATATACCCGCAGCAGAATGAACAAGCTGTACTGGAAAGAGCTTTCTCACCCCGGCGATTCGGCTGCGGAAGAACAGGCGCTGGAAGAGATCAACGAAGGGAAGATCGATTCCTACTCAATGGAGAAACGTCTGCTTCGCATTGATGGAACTGTGCTGTATAGCGATGTGGACGTACATTGCGTTAGAGACGACACCGGCAAGGCGGACCTTCTGGTTGCGACCGTTAATGATATCACTGCCTATAAACATACCATTGAGGCATTGAGAGAATCGGAGGCACGCTTTCAGAATATCTTTAACGGTGTACTGGATGGCATCGCTCTGGCTGACAAAGATACAGGCGCGTTCATTGCGGGCAACACCGCCTTCTGCAAAATGCTTGGCTATACCAGGGAAGAGATCGAAGGCATGTCGTTCCACGACATACACCCAGAAGAGACGTTAGTCGCTATTGAAGAAGCGTATGCTCATGCCACTGTAGACAAAGTTGAGATTATCGAGGACGTCAAGGTTCTACGAAAAGACGGCTCCATATTCTCCGCCGATATCAAGGGCGGTCTGATCATGGTAGGCGATCGGGAATATATTATGGGGATATTCCGCGATACCAGTGAGCGCAACACCATGCTACAGGCACTTGCTGATAATGAGTCAAGACTGAGCACTCTAATCAACACCATACCCGATCTTATCTGGCTTAAGGACACGAGCGGCGTATATCTCTTGTGCAATGCCACATTCGAGGAATTTATTGGTGCACCTATGAGCGAGATTGTCGGCAAAACCGACTACGACTTTTTTGATCAGGAGTTAGGCAACTTCTTCCAGGAGAATGATCTCAAAGCGATGCAGGCGGGCAAACCTCGAATGAATGAAGAGACGGTCACCTTTGCCAACAATGGTCAGGAAGTAGTACTGGAAACCATCAAGGCACCCGTCCAGGATGGTCAGGGTAAGCTTGTCGGTATTCTTGGAATAGGTCGTGACATCACCGCGCGCAAGAACTACGAAAATAAGCTGGAACGCCTGTCCCAGTTCTATGCAGCGCTTAGCCAGAGTAACGAGGCGATCATACGCTGTGCAGATGAAACAGAGCTACTACAGGATATTTGTCGTATTGCAGTGCAACTAACCCAAATCAAAGCCGCCTGGGTAGGCATGATCGATAAAAATGGTGAGACCCTGCAGTGGGCCGCAGGCTATGGTGAGGGCAATGAGGAGCTTGCTACGATTACCACCGCAGCAGAAAACCGCACCAACATGGGTAACAGCCCATGCTATCAGGCGTTTAAGCACAACAAGGATATCTGGATACAGAATTATCCCGGTGATGAGCTGGGCGAACCTTGTCGCAAAATTGCTACTGCTCACCATTGGCGCTCTGCTGCCAGTCTACCTCTGCACCGGGAAGGCGCGGTGATCGGCGTATTGAATCTTTACGCGGGCATAGAAAACGCTTTTGATGAAGATGTGCGCAAGCTACTCAACGAAATGGCGTTTGATATCAGCTTTGCCCTGGATAATTTTGTTCTCGAAAACCAGCGACGCGCCTCAGAGAAATCACTCCTTGAATCGGAACAACGTTTCCGTGGTCTGGTGGAACAGTCACTCTCTGGGATATACATCATTCAGAACGACAAATACGTTTACGCCAATCCACGCTTCGCGGAAATTCTTGGCTTTACTTCGGAAGCGGAGCTCGTGGGCACAACACCAGTTGAGCTGATTGTAGAAGAGGATCGTGCTGAGGTAAGCAACCAACTGAATAGTCTTCTAAGCGGTAAGCGCACACACATTGCCTATGAAGTACAGGTACAACGTCGTGACGGTAAGTTGATCGATATCGGTGTGCATGGTGCACTGGCAACCTATCTTGGTCACCCGGCAATCATCGGCCTGATCCAGGATGTTACCGACAAAAAACAGAGTGAGGAGCACCTCAAGATCTATGTGGAGAAACTCCAGGCATCGTTGATGCAGACAGTGGAAGTAGCAACACTACTTAGTGAAATGCGCGATCCCTATACCGCTGGCCACGAACGACGTGTCGCTGAAGTGGCTGCCGCTATCGGTAAGGAGATGGGATTGAATGAACATCAACAGGAAGGACTGCGCGTTGCAGGCCACCTGCACGATATCGGCAAGATTAACATTCCCTCAGAAATCCTTGCCAAGCCGGGAAAACTGACCACACTGGAATACGAGATTATCAAAGGTCATCCAGAGGCCGGCTTCAATGTACTCAAGGATGTGGATTTTCCCTGGCCTGTTGCCCAGGTCGCATTACAGCATCATGAGCGCATTGATGGCAGTGGCTATCCTGCCGGCCTGAAGGGAGAGCATATCCTGCTGGAAGCACGAATTACCGCAGTTGCCGATGTGGTGGAAGCGATGGGTTCACATCGCCCCTACCGCCCGGGACTTGGGATTGGCCCGGCACTGGAGGAGATCGAACGGGGTAAGGGAACCCTTTATGATCTGAATGTGGCAGAAGCCTGCCTGAGACTGTTCCGGGAAAAGGGTTATTCGCTACCCGCCTGACCCGTCACGGCACCTTCACTCTGTTTGGCCATCCGCAACTGTCGCGTCTCTTCATAAAGTACGTCGGCAAACGGTCTCGGTTCACCGATACCATTACCCTGCGCAAAGTCGACACCAGCGCGTTGCAGCGCCTGTACAACATCTTCATCCTCGGCGTATTCACCAATCGTCTTAAGACCCATGATATGGCCGATCTCGTTAATTGACTCAACCATGGCGCGATCCACCTGATCGATCACCATGTCGCGAACGAAGCCACCATCGATCTTCAGATAATCGATAGGCAGGGTCTTTAGGTAGCCGAAGGAGCTCAACCCGGCACCAAAATCATCCAGGGCAAAACTGCAACCCATACCACGCAGGACACTGATAAAGCGCGTCGCACGCGAGAGATTGGCTACCGCCGCCGTCTCTGTTACCTCGAAGCTGACGTTTTCACAGGGCAAACCGGTTGCGTCAAACAGGTCAACCACAAACTCGAGGACGGTATCATCGCTTAGCGACTTGCCGGAGAGATTTATCGCAACCTCAACCGGGGGAAAAGCAAGATCGCCCTGCGCCGCTCGCAACATCTCAAAAGTACGACGAATCACCCAACGATCCAGATTTGGCATCTGATTGTAACGTTCAGCGGCGGGGATAAAGGCGCCAGGCGGAATAATCCTGCCATGATCATCTTTCATCCGTACCAGTATTTCGTAGTGGGAGACCACCCGCCCTTCTGCCAGGTGTGCCACCGGTTGGGCATAGAGTTCAAAACTGTCACTATCGAAAGCGGTCGAGATTCGATGCACCCACTGCATCTCACCGTGATGTTGCATAATCGCCTCATCATCCGGCTGATAGACGTGCAAACGATTACGCCCACCATCTTTTGCGATGTAACACGCGGCATCGGCAGCGGCCAGGGCATGCGCCATATTGCCGCTCTCTGCGGTCAACGCAAGAATGCCGATGGAAACACCAATCTCAAATGCCTTGTCTTCCCAGATAAAGCGGAAATCACGCACAGCCTCGCGGAGTTTATCGGCGATCTCCACTGCACGTTCCAACGGGCAATGTTCCAGCAACACACCGAACTCATCACCACCCAGACGCGCCAGCACATCGGTATCACGCACCTTGTCCTGCATCAGCATGGCGATCTGTTGCAACAGTTCATCACCGGCATTGTGACCGCAGGTATCATTGACCACCTTGAACTGATCCAGATCCATATAGAACAGGGCATGCATTTGCCCTTTGCCGTAGGCGGTACGAATGGCATCCTCCACCCGCTGCTCAAATACACGCCGATTGTACAAACCGGTGAGCATATCGTGACTGGCCTGGTAACTCAGTTGCCGCGCCATCCCCTTCTGTTCGGTAATATCGTGCAGCACCAAGACAGCGCCAACCACATGGCCGTTATGATTACGCATTGGGGCAGAGGTCACCTTCAGGTTGTAACTGGCTCCATCAGGCTTAAGTAGCAGACCTTCATCCGATAACGCAGTACCCGCATCAAGACTCAGACAGAGACGCACCAGGTCCTCCAGCTTTTCGCCTGTGCTCTCGTTCACCAACTGCATCACGTCATGGTAAAATTTTCCGGTCACATGTTTATTGCTAAGCCCGAGCAGCTTCTCCGCCGTAGGATTGATATAGCGGATATTGCCAACCTCATCGGTCGTGATCACCCCGTCACCGATCGATTGCAGGGTTACCAGCGCCATCTCTTTTTCCTGATAAAGCGCCTCGCGTGCCTGCTTTAGTTCACTGATGTCACGCACCGTCCCTTCGATACCGACCGTCTTGCCCTTTTCATCAAAGATGAACTGCGCGTTGAGCGAAACCCAGACACGATGACCATCCCGGTGCATCATTAAAACTTCATAGTTGTGCAGGCTACCGCCGCGTGCATGCAGATCCTGTAAATAGGTCTTACCGTGATTTGGTACGGCATAGAGATCCGCAATTCTCATCCCCAGACAATCCGCCTGGGAGTAACCCAGCAGTTTATTCATGGAGGGGGAAACCTGGGTCAGACGACCCGCCGGGTCGGCGCGATAATAGGTATCCTGCATATTGTTAAGGATGCGGTTTATCTCCTGATAGGCGGTCTTGGTCTGTTGCTCCGCATTCACCTGACCACTGATATCGCACATCACCCCCAACATACGTTCCGCTTCACCCTCTTCATCGGTGATCATCTCGGCGGTATCCAGCACCACACGCAAACCACCATCCGGCAACATCACGCGGAATTGTCGCTGCAGTGAGGTGCGATCACGGATCGCCTCCTCCAGTGCGCGAATAAAGGGTTGACGGTCTGCCCAGTAGATCACCGACAACACCACCTGCTTGTTCAGTTTGGTGCCGGGTTCAATTCCGAACATGGCATAGGCTTCACTCGACCAGTTGAGTTCACCGCTGCGCATATCCAGATTCCAGCTACCCAATGCAGCGATATGCCGCGCGCGATTGAAATAGGATTGATAGGCATTTTTTTCCCGTTCCAGTCTCTGGTTCTCGCGCTCCAGCCAAAGACTGTGTATAGAACCGCTGAAATATTGAAACTGCACGAATAGCAACATACCGGTGTAAGCCAGCAGCAGAATTGCCAGCAACGAGAAGTAGGCCCCGGACTCATGAAAACAGCGTATGACCATCGGTAACATCACCGACAACACAAACAGTGCACCGGCCATGCGATTATTACGGTTTAAATAGAGACCACCGGTGGCAACCGCGGCAACGATAACCAGCAACAGTGTTTGAAAGAAGAGCGAATTGACGGGGAACAGCACATAGGCCGCACCAATACCCCAGATCAGGCCATTAAGGGTGGTGGCAACAAAATGAAATTGCAGCCAGCGCGTATCACTTTTGTGCAGACGGCTGCTCTGACCGTAGTAGATTACCGCCACACCCCAGAGCAGTTGCACACCCGCCAGGATAAAAAACCACAGCATTAACGGGCGTAGCGCCACCTGGGTGTGCATGCCTGCAGCGACAATAGCCGCAGCGACAATATGTGAAAGTATGGCTAAAGGCGCAGGACGATAGGTCCATGCTATCTGCAGGCGGCGTAGTGATCGTTTCTCTCTCTCTAGCATTTTGGTTACTCAGGCATTGGCATACCGGAGAACGGTATGGTCATTAGAGAGGAGAAACAAATTGAGCAAAAATTGCGGAGCACTTCATTGTCTCCTGGAGTGCAAAGGCACATGCAAAAATGAGCTGTTATTTATCAATTAAACAGTAGTGACCATGACTAAGCAAGGTTCGCTCACCCCCTGAATAAAAAAAGGCCGGATAACCCGGCCTTTTATTCACAACGGTGTGTTGCCTCAGGAGACCCTGGCAAACTCAAATCCATTCTGCGCCCAACCAAGGACACCACCACGCAGGTTGTAGACATTCTCGAAACCGTTCTGCGCCAGATAAGAGACAACCTGACCTGAACGTGCGCCACTGCGGCAGATGAACACCAATTCCTCATCCTGTCTCAATTCCGGCAAGCGCGTACCGAGTGAAGACATAGGCATGGGTTCCGCACCGGGGATAGAACCCTGGGCGATCTCCATCTGCTCGCGGACATCGATGATGCGAAATGCCTTCGTCGACTCTTTCATCCACTCTGCAAGCTGCGTGGCATCGATCTCTTTCACATTTGAAAAGAACATAAATCCGACTCCTCAAGTCAAGAATAGCTCAAAACTGCCACCAGTATATAAGCCTTCCCTAATATTTCAAGAGGGGTGGCAAAACTCTGTTACCCCCTGTTACCCCGTTACGTTACATTTCGTAACACCTATCGGTTACCTTTCGTAACAGAGCCCCCCTTTAGCAAATCATAAGCCATTGTATTTATAGAATAATCGTTATGGCACGGCGCTTGCCTTACTGATTTAAATCTTTTGAGTCACGGGACTATGAACGCGCCAGCATTAACACCGGTTGTCGACTTCCTTAAGCAGCATGCCCCCTTCGATCAGATGGCTCAGGCACACCTTGAGTATCTGGCCAAACGGCTGCGACTGGTCTTCTACGCCAAAGATTCCGTGATCACCCAACCCAGCGCCGGACAGTCGAGCACCCTCTACATCATCAAGCAGGGGCGCATCCGCGGTGAAACCGAAGAGGGCGACCGCAAAAATGGCTGGGAGCTGATCGCGGGTGAATGTTTCCCGGTGGGAGCCCTGATCGCCCGCCGCCCGGTTCGCACTGTCTCCCGCGCCGCCGAAGACACCTTCTGTTATGAGCTCGACCGGGACGATTTTGACACCCTGCTCCAAAAGAGTCCCATATTCCACGACTTCAGCACCCGCCGCCTTGCCAGCCTGCTGGACAATGCCCTGCGCGAATCCCAGGCCCGCAGCGCTACCCGCATCGCTGAAGACACCTCGCTCAACACCCCGCTGCGCCAGCTGATCAACCGTCCCGCTATCACCTGCCTACCCGACGCGCCCCTCTCCACGGTGCTGCGAACCATGCAGGACGAGCACGTCGGCAGCATGATTATCACCGACAACGCCAACCGCGTGGCGGGTATCTTCACCCTGCACGACGTACTCGCCCGTGTCGCCATTGCCGGGCTGGATAACAGCAGACCGATCAGCGAGGTCATGACCCCCGATCCGCTGACCCTCCCCGCCGATGCCCTCGCGCACGAGGCGGCACTGCTGATGGCGCGTCACGGTATCGGCCATATCTGTATCGTCGAGCGCGGCAAACTGCTGGGAATGGTCTCTGAGCGGGATATCTTCTCCCTGCAACGGGTCGGTATTGCCAGCCTCGGTCAGGCAATTGCCCGTGCGACCTCGGTAGCACAACTCAAACCGCTGGGTCACGATATCCAGCGTCTGGTGGAGCAGATGCTGGCACAGGGTGCCTCGGTGGAACAGCTCACCCGCCTGATCACCACCCTCAACGATAACCTCACCCGCCGCGTCCTCAAGCTGGTACTCGAAGAACAGAAGCAGAGCGTACCGCCCTTCGTCTGGCTCGCCTTTGGCAGCGAAGGTCGTAGCGAGCAAACCCTCAAAACCGATCAGGACAACGGCATTCTGTTCCACTGCACCAAGGGTGAAGAGGAGACGATCCGCAGCCAGTTACTGCCCATCGCCAAACAGATCAACGACGCCCTGGCCGAGTGTGGCTTCCCCCTCTGCCCTGGCAATGTGATGGCCAGCAATCCGGAGTGCTGCCTTAGTCTCGAGGAGTGGAAGCTACGCTTCTCCCGCTGGGTAGAACAGGGCACCCCGGAGCACCTGCTCAAGGCAACCATCTTCTTCGATTTCCGCCCGCTCTATGGCGACAGCACCGAAGTGGAACCGCTGCGCCAGTGGCTGCTGCAACTGACCGAGCGCAACAGCCGCTTCCGCCGCCAACTGGCCGCCAACACCATGCACCTTAAACCACCCCTCGGTCTGTTCGGCGAATTCAAGGTCTCCAACGTGGGCGACCAGGTGCATACCCTGGACCTCAAAGTGCAAGGGATTACCCCATTCGTCGATGCGGCACGCATCATTGCCCTGGCCCAGCAGATTGGTGAAACCAACACCGAAGAGCGACTACGCGCCGCAGCCGAGAAAGGCGCGTTGCGCCAGGATGATGTCGCAGCCTGGTGCGAGGCCTACCACTTCATTCAGCTGCTGCGTATGCGCAACCATCGCCGTCAGGCTCGCGAGGGTAAACGACTGACCAATCGCCTTGATCCGGACACGCTCAACGAACTGGATCGCCGCATTCTTAAAGAGGCGTTCCGTCAGGGGCGCAAGCTGCACAACAAACTGGAACTGGAGTACCAGTTGTGATGCAGCGGATAGACGTTTTTTTTCGCAGGTACGTAACACGCCTGCAAGTGCAAGAAACCCGCGCAAGGGATGGGCGGGTGAAATTTATGGAGCAACACAATAGCAACAACTTTGTTCAATCTAAAGAGGAGAGAAACAATGCAAACAGGTAGCGCAGCTGCGTACTGGAAGGCGAATCTTCGTCTTCTCAGTATCTGTCTGGTGATCTGGTTCGTGGTCTCTTATGGCTTCGGGATCATCCTGGTTGAGCCCCTGAATGCGATCCATATCGGCGGTTATCCGCTCGGTTTCTGGTTCGCTCAGCAGGGGTCCATTTACACCTTCGTCGCGCTCATCTTCTTCTATGCAGCGAAGATGGAAAAGCTCGATCGCGAACATAACGTTCACGAAGACTAATTGGGGGATACTATGGATCTGTCTACACTAACTTATATGATTGTAGGGGCGACCTTCGCCGTCTACATCGGCATAGCCTTCTGGGCACGTGCCGGATCAACCAGCGAGTTCTACGTCGCTGGCAAGGGTATCCACCCGGTCGCAAACGGTATGGCTACCGCTGCCGACTGGATGTCCGCCGCCTCCTTCATCTCCATGGCCGGTCTCATCGCCTTCAAAGGTTATGACGCATCGGTATACCTCATGGGATGGACCGGTGGTTACGTGCTGCTGGCGATGCTGCTGGCTCCGTACCTGCGCAAGTTCGGTAAATTCACCGTGCCTGAGTTCATCGGTGACCGCTACTACTCGCAGACCGCGCGTATCGTGGCCGTTATCTGCCTCATCGTCGCCTCCATTACTTACGTAATCGGCCAGATGAAAGGTATCGGTGTTGCCTTCTCCCGCTTCCTCGAAACCGACTACGACACCGGCCTCTTCATCGGCATGGGCATCGTATTCGTTTACGCGGTTATGGGCGGCATGAAAGGTATCACCTACACCCAGATCGCCCAGTACGTCATCCTGATCTTCGCCTACACCGTTCCGGCGATCTTCATCTCCCTGCACCTGACCGGCAACCCGCTGCCGCAACTGGGTCTGGGTGGTAGCCTTGCTGACGGCACACACCTGCTGGCGAAGCTCGACACGGTGCTCATCGATCTCGGCTTCAAGGAATACACGATAATGAAGGGCACAACGCTCAACACTATCGCCCTGACCCTGTCGCTGATGATCGGTACCGCTGGTCTGCCGCACGTTATCGTTCGCTTCTTCACCGTACCGAAGGTTGCTGACGCACGTAAATCTGCTGGTTGGGCACTGGTCTTCATCGCCATCCTTTACACCACCGCTCCGGCTGTTGGTGCAATGTCCTTCTTCAACCTGATCAACACCGTACAACCAGGTCCGATCGCGGCTGCAGATGGCGCACTGCAATACGAAAACCGTCCGCAGTGGTTCAAGAACTGGGAAAAAACCGGTCTGTTGAAGTATGAAGACAAGAACGGTGACGGCCGTATCCAGTACCGTGCATCCAAAGACGAGAACGAGCTGAAAGTCGACCGCGACATCATGGTATTGGCCAACCCCGAGATCGCCAAGCTGCCTAACTGGGTTATCGCCCTGGTAGTAGCCGGTGGTCTGGCAGCGGCGCTCTCTACCGCTGCAGGTCTGTTGATGGCGATCTCTTCAGCCGTCTCCCATGACTTGATCAAGGGTGTATTCAATCCTGGCATCAATGAAAAGGGTGAACTACTGGCAGCACGTGTGTCGATGGCCGGTGCCATCGCCGTTGCCGGCTGGTTCGGTCTGCATCCCCCGGGATTTGCCGCGCAGGTAGTTGCTCTGGCCTTCGGTCTGGCAGCCTCCTCCATCTTCCCGGCATTGATGATGGGTATCTTCAACAAGAAGATGAACATGGAAGGCGCAGTCGCCGGTATGATGGCTGGTCTGCTCTCCACCCTGATCTACATCTTCTGGTTCAAGGGCTGGTTCTTCATCCCGGGTACCGAGATGGCGAAAAACGTCGCCGATAACTGGTTCCTGGGCATTCAGCCTGAATCCTTCGGTGCCGTTGGTGCGTTGATCAACTTTGGTGTCGCCTATGTGGTATCGAAGTTCACCACTGCACCGCCGGAGCATATCCAGCACCTGGTTGAGGACATTCGTGTTCCGCGTGGCGCTGGTGCAGCAACCGGGCACTAAGTCGTAACGTTTTGTGCCTTTGCCCCACCGCGAGGTGGGGCAAACACCAAGGGCACGTTCGGTGGGGTGCGACAAGCACCCCGCCTTTTTCATTTTTGGCACGACCGAACAAATGCAGCAAAGACGTACAGAATGAACAGATACAGACAACAACAAGAAGTTGACCAAGAACACGCCTCAGGAGTGGATAAACCCCTCTCGACCTTCGTGTTCTTGCTGAGCTTCGTGCTGAACACTATCCATCAACACAGGGGCAACGCCTGCTGATGCAAGCGGAACTGATAGAAATCCGGGAGTTCCTGGCGGAGCATCCCCCCTTCGACCAACTGCCCGGCGAGGTGCTCGACACCCTGCCGAAGCGACTGACTGTGCGCTACCTGCGGCGCGGTTCGCCATTTCCGCCGGAGCAGAGTGCAACAGCATCCGCCAGCCTGATACGCACCGGCGCGGTGGAGTTCCGCAACGCCAAGGGTGAGCTACTGGAAAAGATGAGTGAAGGGGAACTCTACACCATCACCTGTCCGGGTAGTGACGACAACCTGCAGCGTAACGGGATATGTAGCGAAGATACCCTGCTCTATCAGATCCCCTGTGAAGAGATACAGGAGCTGCGTCAGCGTTTCCCTGAGTTCAACAGCCACTTCGAAAAGAGCATGCGCTTACGGCTGCAGCACGCCATCGATCAGTTGCAGCATGGTCACGGCACCATCAGCAACCTGATGAATATGAAAGCGGGCACCCTGATCCACCGCGCGCCCATCATCATCGATCCCGATCAGACCATTCGCCAGGCGGCGCAGAAAATGGGGGAAGAGCAGGTCTCGGCACTATTGATCATGGAAAACGATACCCTGCACGGCATCGTTACCGACCGCGATCTGAGCCTGCGCTGCATCGCCGCCGGTATCTCAGTCGATCAGCCGGTCTCGAGCATTATGACCACCAACGTTTTTGCCCTGGACGAGGAGCGTGCCGCCTTTGATGGCTTGCTGGAGATGACCCGGCGCAAGATCCAGCACCTGCCCATCATCAGCCGCAGCGGCAAAATACGCGGCGTGATCTCCGCCAGCGAGATCCTCTATCGCCACAGTCTCAACACCATCTCCCTTGCCGCCACCATTAAGCGCAGCAGCAGTGTCGATGAACTGGTGGAGGTGACCGGGCAACTGCCGGAACTGCAGATGCAGATGCTCAACAGTGGCATGACGGCTGGACACCTGACCCAGGCACTCTCAGCGGTGACCGATGCGATCACCGAACGACTACTGCAACTGGCCGAGGCAGAACTGGGCGCACCACCGGTTCCTTACGTCTGGCTCGCCTGCGGCTCCCAGGCACGACGCGAACAGACCACTGTCTCCGATCAGGACAACGCCATGCTGATCGACAACGCGATGCGGCCTGAGCACGACGAATACTTCGCCGCCCTCGCCCGCTTCGTCAGCGACGGCCTTAACCGCTGCGGCTTCCGCTACTGTCCCGGTGATGCGATGGCCACCAATCCCAAATGGCGGCAAACCCTTAACGGCTGGCAACGCCACTTCGACAAATGGGTCAACACACCGGAAAAGATGTCGCTGATGCTCACAAGCATCTTCTTCGACATCCGCCCGATCTACGGCGACGAATCGCTCTACCAGCGCCTGCGCGACAAGATTTTGCCGCAGTGCAAGGCCAACCGCATCTTTCTCGCCTACATGGCGGCCAACGCATTGAAGAATCGTCCACCCCTCGGCTTCTTCCGTAAATTTGTACTGGTGCACGATGGTGAGCACGACGATAGTCTCGATCTGAAGCATCGCGGCATTCTGCCCATCGTCGATCTGGCGCGGGTCTTCGCCCTCTCCGCCGGTCTGCCACAGCTGGACACCAAAGAGCGTCTGCTCGCTGCCCAGGAAGCGGGACAGATTAGCCGCGAAGGAACGGAGAACCTGCTCCATGCGCTGGAGTTCATCGCCACCCTGCGCGCCCGTAGTCAGGCGGAGGAGCACACCGCTGGCAAACCGATGGACAGCTATGTTCGCCCGGACTCACTCTCCGGTGTGGAACGTAACCAGTTGAAGGACGCCTTCGCTGCCATTAACACGGTGCAGCAGGCTCTGTCGCAGCGCTACCAAACGGAAAGGTTTACCTGAACCGTGCTGGGCACACTGCTCCCTCCGGAAATCCAGCGCAAGCGACTGCTTAAGCGTCTGAAGTCCGGTGCCTTACATGACTTTTACGCGGTGCCGTTTCCGTCGCCACGTAGTGACGGCCGCAAGCTGGAATACATAGCACTGGATCTGGAGACCACTGGTCTCGATCCGAACAAGGATGCGATCCTCAGTCTCGGCTGGGTCGGCATCAAAGAGATGCGGGTAGACCTTGCCTCTGCGCAACACCGTTTGGTAAAACCGTTTCGGGCCATCCCGGAAGAGAGTGCGGTGATCCACCATATCACCGATGACCAGGCGGCTGGCGGGGAGTCATTAAGGGATGTACTGGAAGAGTTGCTGGGCCTGTTGGCTGGCAAGGTGTTGATCGCCCACCACGCCAAGGTCGAAGTCGGCTTTCTGCGCAAGGCCTGCGTGCATTATTTCGGCGAGGGCTTTTTGATGCGGGTGGTCGACACTCAGGAGGTCGCGCGCCGCACCCTGGCCCGACGTAACCAGGTGATCCACTCTGGCACTCTGCGACTGCCGGAGTTGCGCGAACGCTACGGCCTGCCACGCTACCGGCTGCACAATGCGCTGAGTGATGCGCTGGCCGCCGCGGAACTGTTTCTGGCGCAGCTGGCGCAATACGACACGGAAAAATCCGTGACGTTGAAAAACTTTCTGCTAAAGGTGTGATATGTTTTCCCCCAGGAAAACACAGGGCACCTCTAATTATTCTGAGTGCAGCAGATTGGGCACTCAGATTCGTGCCAGCAAGGCGGAAATCGCACGTAATAGCGAGCTATTGCGAAGATTTCCAACGCAGATGGCGCGAATCTGAGTGTTCAAGATGTGTGCTCATGAATAGTTAGAGGTGCCCTAAACACCGATGCAACTTTGGGGAGGTAACCTGTCGCCTCGGCAGGCCACCGAACACGCTATTAACCGAAAGTGAATCGAGGAGAGACTAATGTCCCATGACGAGAAAATTTATCCGGTACCTGCCGACATCGCCAAGAACGCTCACATCGACGCGGCGACCTACGACGAGATGTACCAGCGTTCGATAAAAGACCCGGAAGGATTCTGGGCGGAACAGGCGGAGAAATTCCTGACCTGGAGCAAACCATGGGACAAGGTGCTGGACTGGAGCTACACCGGCAACGTACACATCAAATGGTTTGAAGGCGGCAAGCTCAACGTCTCTTACAACTGCATCGACCGTCACCTGGAAACCCGCGGTGACCAGGTCGCCATCATCTGGGAAGGCGACAACCCGGCTGAAGACAAGAAGATCACCTATAACGAGCTCTACGAACACGTCACCAAACTGGCCAACGTGCTGAAAAGCCGTGGCGTGAAGAAAGGCGACCGGGTCTGCATCTACATGCCGATGATCCCGGAAGCGGCCTACGCCATGCTCGCCTGCACCCGTATCGGTGCCGTCCACTCGGTGGTCTTCGGTGGCTTCTCCCCCGAATCGCTCAAGGATCGTATCCTCGACTCCGATTGCCGTGTGGTAATCACCGCCGACGAAGGCCTGCGCGGTGGTCGTCCGGTACCGCTGAAAAAGAATACCGACAAGGCGCTGGAGCACTGCCCCAACGTCAACACCGTCATCACCGTCAAGCGCACCGGTGGCGACATCGGTTGGGTAGAGGGTCGCGACATCTGGTATGAAGAGGCCACCGCCGCTGCCACCACCGACTGCCCACCGGAAGAGATGGATGCGGAAGATCCGCTGTTCATCCTCTACACCTCCGGCTCCACCGGCAAGCCGAAGGGCGTACTGCACACCACCGGCGGCTACCTGCTCTACGCCGCCATCACCACCAAGTACACCTTCGACCTGCACGAAGGCGACGTTTACTGGTGTACCGCCGACGTGGGCTGGGTCACCGGCCACAGCTACCTGGTCTACGGCCCGCTGGCCATCGGCGCCACCACCCTCTCCTTCGAAGGCATCCCCTCCTACCCGGACGCCTCGCGCTTCTGGCAGGTGGTCGACAAGCATCAGGTCAGCGTCTTCTACACCGCCCCCACCGCCATCCGCGCACTGATGCGTGAAGGCGAAGGCCCGGTGAAAAAGGCGAGCCGCAAGAGCCTGCGCCTGCTCGGCACCGTCGGCGAGCCGATCAACCCGGAAGCCTGGGAGTGGTACCACAAAGTGGTCGGCGAAGAGCGCTGCCCCATCGTCGACACCTGGTGGCAGACCGAAACCGGCGGCCACCTGATCACCCCGCTGCCGGGTGCCACCCCGCTGAAGCCGGGCTCCGCCACCAAGCCGTTCTTCGGCGTCCAGCCCGCCATCGTCGATGCCAGCGACGGCACCGTGCTGGAAGGCGCAACCGAAGGGGCACTGGTCATCACCCATCCGTGGCCGGCGCAAATGCGCACCGTCTACGGCGATCACCAGCGCTTCATCGACACCTACTTCAGCACCTACAAGGGCACCTACTTCACCGGTGACGGCGCCCGTCGCGACGCCGACGGCTACTACTGGATCACCGGCCGTATGGACGACGTGCTCAACGTCTCCGGTCACCGCATGGGTACCGCCGAAGTGGAAAGCGCACTGGTACTGCACGAAGCCGTCGCCGAGGCCGCCGTGGTCGGCTACCCGCACGACATCAAGGGTCAGGGCATCTACTGCTACGTCACCCTGGTCATGGGCGTCGAGCCGAGCGACGAACTGAAGAAGGAACTGGTGAAACAGGTACGCGAAGAGATCGGACCGATCGCCAGCCCCGACGTCATCCAGTGGGCACCCAGCCTGCCGAAAACCCGTTCCGGCAAAATCATGCGCCGTATCCGGCGCAAGATCGCCAGCAACGAAATCGACACCCTGGGCGACACCTCTACCCTCGCCGACCCAACCGTCGTCGACGACCTGATCGAAAATCGGGCCAACAAGTAATAGCGAAGCGCTAAGGGCCACAAGCCCGCAGCTAGAAACCGGCGACCACAAGTTGCCGGTTTTTTTATGTCTACATTCCGTCATTCCGGCGTAGGCCGGAATCCAGATGAGCCGCTACGCGGCGAATAAATTTTTGAACGTGGGACGATCCAAGGACATAGGTAACAAAAGAGTCCAGATACATGGGTAACACTTCCGACTTCTATAGGTGTCGCTACGCGACGAATAAAGACATTTGAAAGCGGGGGCTGCCCCGCGTGCAGGTCACTTTCTCTTGCGCGGCCAAGAGAAAGTAACCAAAGAGAAGGCCGCCCGGAGACTTGCCGCTAACGCGGTACCCTGCGCGCTTCGCCCGTTGAAGGGGGATGGCAGACGGGGCTCCTGCCCCGACTGCCACCGCGCGCCGTCCATGGCGCGCCCCTATCGGGCTATTCCTCCAACGGACTCCAGTGCTCAGCTACGTCTACGGGACCCAAAACCGCTTCGTGATACACCAACGAAAACGTCCACAATTGAGCACTCACCACTTCCGTGCTATAACCGCAAAACACCACAGGGAGGAACGATAGTGATCAATGGAACCAGCCCTACATAATCGGAAATACCGGGCTATACGGATTCCGTCTATCACAATATCTTCGGTATCTGTCTATCACACTCTTGTACAAAATGGTTTTACCACAAGCCCTAAAGGAGGGATTCAACATGGCTGTAAAACACACACCAACGGGAATTGTTCATAGTGGAGTCAAAGGGGGAAAAACAGGGTGCGGAACAGATACAAAAGATCACCCAAATCACTGGGTTTCAACCTCAGAAAGGATCACCTGCGACAAAAATGGCTGTAAAAATTAGTCGGCCATAAAAACCTTGCCAGAGGGCAATATTCCTTAATATTAGAATTAATTGCTCTCTGGTACCTATTTTTCCAGGTCCGCCAATAGGATGAGATATGCTCGCTGAAATTAGAAAATCATTTGCTGCCGCAGTATACGAGCGGACGACAACTCCTTTGTATGGCGCCTTCATATTTGCTTGGTTAGTGTGGAATTGGAAGATTCCTTATGTAACATTCTTTGTAGATCAAGCACAGCTTGATAAAAGCAAAATCGACTGGATTATTACGAATTGCTCATCTATTTCGTCTCTTATTATCTACCCTACATTTTCATGCATTCTTCTAGTGGGTGTTTTACCCTTCGCAGCAAATGGCGCATATTGGATAAGTTTACGATTTAGACAGTGGCGAATTGATAAGAAAAATGAAGTTGAAAAGAAATCCCTTTTAACGCTTGAGCAGTCGATTCAACTACGTGAGGAACTGCTTGATGCTGAAACGCGCCTTGAGAGGCTGTTAGAAAATAAAAACGAGGAAATTAAACGCTTGTCGATTCAAGTTAAATCACTTGAGGATCAACTACAATCCATCGCTGATGACAATACTGTTGGTGAGATAAGTGAAACATTCATTGGCGCCACAGAAAAAGGTGAAGATGAAATAGAGAAGCTTGTATCAAAGATTTCTAATAGTAATGATTTGCTCAGAACTTTTAAAAAAGCTGTCGAGTATTGCCAGGGTGGATATCAAGGCCTTGTCGAAGCAGATGGTGTTTCAACACAGGCTTTAGCATTTCTTGAGGCTACAGACCTAATTGAGTCTGAGAAAGGTGGCACATTCAAACTTACAAAAAAGGGAAAAGAAGTTGTTGCAAGGCAATATGATGAGAGTTTCTGATATATCACAAAATGTTTTGGGGCAAAATTAAGTGGGGGCAAAATGAAAAATAAGTGGGGTCAGATGAAACTTTCCTGACAGATATGCAGCCATGAACTCCTCAAAGAACAGTTCAAGTAACATATGATTCAACCACCCAGAGAAATGGTTACACCATATTTTCCGGCAGTACTGAAGCTATTCGCTAGCTAGTTACCTAATAAGTGGGGTCAGATGAAACTTAATTCACTATCTGCAAACATTAAATCTTATGAAGATCATTAAGATCGTCCTGAGTTTGAGTGCAACTATTTTGATAGTAACCATGGCTGTAATATATTGGTTACTAATGCCACCGCCCTGTAGCTATCACACACTTGATTCACAGTGGAAAGCAATAGTCTCATCTGGAGGTTGCATGATGGGACACGATCATTGGATACCATCAGAAGGCACCGGCCCATGGGAAGGGTGGTCTGTCGGCACATGTTGGATGAGTATAACGACCGGCGACTCAGAAAAAGTCATTCCGTTTCTGATTGCAAAACTGCCTTCCCAGCGTTCCACCAGTGTCCACGTTGATCCCTTTGACGCAGCACGCGAAGGTGAGCTGGCGACTTATGCGCTTCAACATACAACACACAAGAACTGGTACGAATACAAAGGCACAAACCCCGTCATAAATAAAGCTTTGAAGATAAGACGGGTAAGAGAACAACAACCCCCAGAACGCTATTTGGATTACCCAAACGATCAACATCTACTACAAAACATCCTGAATGATCGGCAAGCGATAGAAGCCATTAAGCAATACTTCAGCAAAGCAATAAGTACGGGCAGAAATATCTTCCCTGATAGATAGGTCACCATACCCCCCAAGAAACAGTTCAAGTAATATATGACTCAACCACCCATAGAAATATTTACACCATATTTACCTGTAGCAATGAAGATATTAGCTAGCTAGAGTTACCCAACACTCAATAATCGACACAGGAAGGGATATCTTATGTTAATAGAAGCTTCAATCAGACCTGAATTCAGATACGGATGCCCTGCAGCGGACCAGTTGCTGATAAATCGAAATTTCTCGGTTGGATACTCCTACTACTTCAGGCAGGCGAAATGGGCACTGGAAATCGTAGACCCTGATAAGAAGGATATGACGACGGTTGAGCGCCTGGACAATTTCAGGCCTGACTACAGGGTCCCCAAACGATTCAGGGCAGATCTTAGCGACTACACTGCCAGTGGTTTTGATCGAGGGCATCTTGTTGCCAGTGCCAATCAAAACGATGAGGATATACAGAACAGTGAAACCTTTCTGCTCTCAAACATGTCTCCCCAGGCACCGCAATTTAATCGACAAAGATGGAGAGAGCTTGAGTCGGCTGTGAGAGTTCTGGATAGCGACCCCAATGTCCTTGAGACCTATGTGATGACCGGGCCTATCTTTGATTTCATGGAGTCGATTGCCATGATCGGAGAGAGTGATGAAAATGGCGTGTCAATTCCCATCCCCAGCCACTTCTACAAATGTATTCTGACGGAAGATAAGAGTGGTCGTTTAAAAATGTGGGCCTTCGAGATGAAGAACTCGGCACTTTCTGGAGATCTTTCTGAATATCAGGTTTCTACCTCGTATATCGAGAAACGGGCCGGGATCTTGATCTGGGGAAATCTGACCGGACCAGAAATAGAGAAAGAGAAGGGTGATGTGCGTCATATCTGGGCGTATTAACAGAATATGACTACACGTAGAAATTGCGAGTGAGCCAGTAGATGTTTCGGCTTTGATGTGTAGGGTTAATCGTCCTACCTCATTCGATAACTACCCAAACAGACCCAGTGGTTGCTAGAATAGAAACCATAACCTCACAACAACAATAAGACCTATAAATTCAGTATATTACGGAGTCTTTCGCTTGAAGAGGCACCTGCAGAGACCCGCTAAGGTAGAAAATGATGATTACCGCATCTATGTGGTAATCAGCTACCTGACCTATCTTGGCATTGCGATTCATGCCTCCCTCATCCCTGTCTTCTATCTGATCGGCAATCACTTTCTAGCAGCCTTCAACATCTTCTCGACACTTGCATGGATCGCCGCACGCAAGTCGAATCTCGATGGCCGACACACTACAGCCATTGCCATTCTGGTCATTGAGGTGGGGCTACACACGCCACTCGCCCTCTACTATTTCGGCTGGGAGAGCGGATTTCAGTATTACCTGATGGCAGGGATTCCCTTCCTCCTGTTCAATCACCGGATGAAGATCGCCCCCCTGTTCGTACTCTCCGCGTTTCTGTGTGCGCTTTTCATCGGCCTTTACGCTTTCACCTCAGGCCGTGACTACCACTATGACTATCCATGGGTCATCACCGGCATGAACTACGCCAATATTGTTGCCAGTTTCCTCGCCCTGACCATCACATCCTATTATTTCAGGGTGGCATCGTTCATCTCTGAGCAGCAGATGGAACTACTGGCCAATACCGATCTGCTTACTGGCCTTCCAAATCGTCGGGGTATCTATCCGCTGTTCAATGCTCAACACGAACTCCTTCTGCGAAACGGCACTGCCTTCAGCGTTATGCTGAGCGATATCGATCACTTCAAACAGGTCAACGACAATCATGGCCACGACTGCGGCGACTACGTCCTGCGTGAGATTTCGCGCCTTCTTAAAGCGCGCCTGCGTAAGTACGATGTGGTCGGCCGCTGGGGTGGAGAAGAGTTTCTGTTTATACTTCCAGGGATCGACTCTGCTGCCGCGGCGATCGTTGCGGAAGATATCCGTAAGACTATCGAATCTCACCTCTTCACCTTTAATGGGCAGTCATTCTCCGTGACAATGACCTTCGGTGTGGCAACACACAGGGAAAACACCAGTATCGATGGCACTATCAAACTCGCTGACGATGCACTCTATCAGGGTAAAAAGGCTGGACGGAACCGGGTAGTAGCGAGCAGGTAAATACCCAATGATACGAATGGACCACCTTGATCATCTTGTCCTGACTGTCCGCGACATCGAAGTCAGCATCGACTTCTATACCCGCGTTCTTGGTATGGAAACGATACACTTTGGTGATGGACGCCGCGCCCTGACTTTCGCTTCGCAGAAAATAAACCTGCATCAATACGGCAATGAATTTGAACAAAAGGCACAGGTTCCCACACCCGGTTCGGCCGATCTCTGCTTTATCACCCCTACCCCACTCGCCGAGGTGATTGAACACCTGAAGGCCTGCGAGATTTCGCTTCTGGAAGGTCCGGTAGAGCGCTCCGGTGCGACTGGTCCTATTCTATCGATCTATTTTCGTGATCCGGATGGCAATCTGCTTGAGGTCTCCAACTCATTAACGCTTTAAGCGCGCACTACGGCAACTTTATTTTTTAGCCAGGATATCAACGCTCCCTGACTTGTTTATGTGGGCAGTGGCCTATACTAAATCTGACTAGAAACCCGAATCATTCAAGCAGGGGATGGCGCATGAGCATGCTCGCTCAACTCAGGAAGATGACCGTGGTGGTTGCTGACACTGGCGACATCGACTCCATCCGAGAGCATCGCCCGCAGGACGCCACTACCAACCCTTCCCTCCTCCTTGCCGCCGCGCAGATGCCGGAGTATGCCCATCTCGTTGATGATGCGCTTAAGCGCTGTTCTGTCGATGTGTGCGATCCCTCGCTGAACATGCGCCCCTGTCTGGAACGGCTGGCGGTCAATTTTGCCCGGGAGATCCTCACTATTGTCCCTGGCAGGGTTTCGGTCGAGGTGGACGCTACCCTATCCTTCGATACACACGGCTCCATTGAAACCGCGCGCCGGATTATCTCGATGTTTGAAGAGGAAGGTATCAGTCGCGAGAGGGTCCTGATCAAGATTGCGTCTACCTGGGAAGGGATTCGCGCTGCGGAACAACTCGAGAAAGAAGGCATCCACTGTAATCTCACCCTGCTCTTCAGTTTTGCTCAGGCGGTTGCCTGCGCTGAAGCCGGGGTAACACTCATTTCGCCCTTTGTCGGCCGAATACTCGACTGGTACAAGGTATCTCGAGGTGTTGACTCCATTCCTGCTGAAGAAGACCCTGGCGTTCTCTCGGTAACCGAAATTTACAACTACTACAAACACTTCGGCTACAAAACCGAGGTAATGGGTGCCAGCTTTCGCAATAGCGACGAGATCAAACAGCTAGCCGGTTGCGATCTCCTGACTATCTCGCCGAAGCTGCTGGAGGAGTTGGCTGGACAGGAGGGAGTCCTACCACGCAAACTGGAACCATCTGCCGCCCTCTCCCTGCAACTGGAGAAAATCTCTCTGGATGAAAATGCCTTCCGCTGGATGCTGAACGAAAACGCCATGGCAACTGAAAAGCTGGCGGATGGGATAAGGAAGTTTAGCGCCGACCTCGACCGCTTGGCGCAGTTTATGAGAGAGCGGCATTGCCATAGCTGACAACAGGGAAGACTATCTATGTTACAAACCGCCACCGTCCTGCTTTTACTGATCGGCCTCATCCACTCCTATCTGGGCGAGCGCTATATTCTGATCCGTCTGTTCCGTACGGGTAAAGTGCCCCATCTGTTCGGCGACGATTATTTCACCCGCAGAACCCTGCGCTTTGCCTGGCATATGACCACCATCGCCTGGTGGGGATTTGCCTGGTTGTTACTGGCGATTGCCTCAGGTGCGGATATTCAGCAAGCTGTGTTGCAAACCGTCACTATGGTCTTTCTTCTTACAGGTGTGCTGGCTTTTGCCTTTACTGGAGGGCGACATATTAGTTGGCTAGTGTTCTGGTCGATTGCCGGGTTAACCCACTATATGTCATAGAGTGGGGTTTAACTGGATTACCGCCTTCGCAGGAATGACACTGGTTTATCCCTCACACAAAAAAGCCGCTTCATTGTTGAAGCGGCTTTTTAATGAAACCCGGTGTTCACCGGAATACAGATGGCTATCAAGTTCCCATCCGCGTACCCACGATGTACTGCATCATGCTCACATGTTCTTCGTTCATGTGGCGAATGACAGAAGCGGTATGGCGCAGGATGTACACAAACAGCGAGAAGGCCAGTCCTTCGTGGCGATTCATCAGTTCTGAAAAACCGGAGCGGTTGATGCGATAGACGACGCAGTCATTGGTAGCAAGTACATTGGCACTGGCGGCATCATCGGTGAGGAAGCTCATTTCGCCGATGACGGCTCCAGCCTCCAGCGTGGCAACATCCACAGGGCTTTCACCGTCGGTTTGCACCAGTGCGCTGCCGCTGTGCAGCAGATAAAGCGTCCCCCCCGCTTGACCCTGAGTGACGATCTTTCCCCCTTTTGCCACTTTATCTTCATCCATCAGTGAATTCAGTGCATTCGCCTCGTCCGCAGACAGTTTGTGGCCGAATACATTCTCCTCCAACCATGCAGTATCTATTTTCATATTGTTATACCTTATGTGTATGCATTGTCTGATAGTCGGGGTGATTGTAGCCACCTTTGGGTGATGCGGTCCAGACACGTCCAGACTGAGCGTGAAACGGCTCACGCGCGCTCTTCCCGTTCTGTGACACACCACATACGCCCGGGATATGCGGTTCACATTACGGCACGGATTAGCCTAAACCGGCGGCGGTGGCTTCAAAAATGCGATGACGCAGCAAATCCCCCTACATAATCAGGGCTATTTCCGCCAGAATAAACCAGGGCGGAAAATAGCCTCAGTTTTGTGTTGACCCGATTCCTGCTAAGCGAAATCCTTATTTGGGCGGTTTGTTACAACATGGTGGCGCTGGTGTGTTGGCATTTTCGCGGGCATTGGTATCGGTAAACTGATAGATCTTTGCGCGCAG
>JBNKBG010000032.1:0-24888 GCA_050287105.1 Thiohalomonadaceae bacterium | reverse complement strand
GTGCATTACCGGCATTTCGCATCGGCATACCGTCAGCGGCGCGCTGGCTCATGCGCTCTGCTCGCACGCCATTGAATTCCGCTTCGCTGATCAGGCCATTACCATCTTTATCGTAAACATTAAACGGGATTGGGCCACGGGTGGGAAGTTCTTCTGCCTGGAGCGTTGCAGTGGCAAGAAGTGCTAACAGACCTAGTGAAAATACTTTAATGAAATTATTCATGTTTCACCTCTGGGGGAGTGAGGTTGGTATTCATTTTACCTGCGGGGCAGGCCTGGCTCACTGATCTGGATTGAAGCATCAGTTATGTTGAAAGTATAGAAGTCGCCGATAACTAACACACATCAAGAAATGCAAAGTTAACGGGGAGAGGTCAGACCCAGATCACTCAGTTTGCGATAGAGGGTACGTTCACTGATACCGAGCTTTTCTGCCAGTTGTCGCTTTTCACCATGAAAACGAGCCGCTGCCCAGCGCAGGTAGCGTGCCTCTGCCTGCTCAAGCGACATCAACTCATCAGGGAAAGGGGTAGGTGCACCAAAAGTTGCGGCATCATCACCACACTCTGCAGGCAAGTGCGTTGGCAGAATCAAATTTCCGTCGGCCAATAACAGCGCTCGTTCAACGATATTCCGCAGCTCTCGAATATTGCCGGGGAACAGGTATGCCTTTAGACAGTTAAGCGCCTCACGTGAAACCTTGATATCCCTTCCAGGCGCGAAACGTTGCAACAGGTTATCCAGTAGCAACGGCAGATCATCCAGGCGTTGCCGTAGTGGTGGCAACTCGATAGGGAAGGTATTGAGACGATAATAGAGGTCCTGACGGAAATCACCCTGCGCCACCATCTGTCTCAGGTCGCGGTGAGTGGCGCAGACCAGGCGGAAGTCGGCCTTCTGAACCTCAATGCCACCTACTCGTCGATAGGTACCGGTTTCCAGTAGACGCAACAACTTCACCTGGAGTGATGGTGGCACATCACCGATCTCATCCAGAAACAGGGTGCCACCTCTGGCCACTTCTACCAGTCCGACCTTGCGACTCACCGCCCCGGTAAAGGCCCCCTTCTCATGACCGAACAATTCACTTTCAAACAGGGTCTCGGTCAGGCCGGAACACTCTACCGGCACAAACGGACCACCGGCACGTAGGCTGGCATCATGGATCGCTGAGGCGATCAACTCCTTGCCGGTACCCGACTCCCCGAGCAGTAACACCGTCGCTTCACTGGGTGCCACTCGCTCGACCAGCCCGACGACTCGATTAAAGGCCGCCGAACGTCCTAACAAGGGACCCGCACCAGGATCCTGGCTGGCCAGGCGACTGGAGCGCATCAGTTCAAGGTAACAGTGGATATCCCCATCGCTGTTGAACAACGGATAGATCTCCACATCCACATGCTCTTCACCGCGAGAGGTGTGGTGGAGGTGAAGCAGGCGAGCAGGCTGGCCGTTGCCACGGGCAAGTCGCAGCGGGCAATCCTCCCCGGCCTGATCGCAGGGGACGGTGTAGTGATGGGAGATCTGGTAGCAGTAGGCACTCCTGCCCGGAGACAGCACGGCACCAAACTCCGCCATATAGCGACTGTTACCCGCCAGTACCTCGTATTCCGGTGAAATCAGGGCCGCGGGGTCATTGAAGACCTCGAGCATCCCCTGTAATTCGCTCAATGGCAGCCCCTGCGGCATAACTTCAAGCTGTGTCATTTCCCCACCCGGATACGTCAATTGCAGCATTATAACTGCCATTATTGACATACCGCAAACACATCAGGAGCCATAACAACCCTTCGAAATTGCGGAATATGCCTAACAACAAAGGCTTTCATGGCTTTGCAGCGCCCTTGCGCGGTTTCTGCTGTGAGATACGTCACAATTGGCACTTAGATTGCAATCTATTCCCTGTCCGAACTCGGGCAGCAGTGATCGCCGGTATCCCCCCCCCACCCTCTCCACCAGCGATCACTGCTTATTTCCTCAGGAGCTGAAAATGTGGAAACAGGTATTGGTTCGGGAACTTGCTAGCGTGCTGCTGCTTAAGCTCGCTGTACTCTTTCTGATTTGGCACGCCTTCTTTGCCCAGCCCGACAGGCCAGAGGTAAACGATCAGGCCATTGATCGCTTTCTGCTTGGCAACTCCCGCGATACCGCACTCCCCCCATCCCATCAATTAGCAATACAGGAGTAGAGAATGGTTACCGAGACGGTGGTTGACCTCTCGCGGTTGCAGTTTGCATTAACCGCGATGTATCACTTCCTTTTTGTCCCCCTGACATTGGGACTTTCCTTTCTACTGGTGATCATGGAGTCGGTTTACGTCATGACCGGCAAACAGATTTACCAGGACATGACCAAGTTCTGGGGCAAGTTGTTTGGTATCAACTTCGCCCTTGGGGTCACCACCGGCATCACCATGGAGTTTCAGTTTGGCACCAACTGGGCCTACTACTCCCACTATGTCGGCGACATCTTCGGTGCACCGCTGGCCATCGAAGGATTAATGGCCTTCTTTCTCGAATCGACCTTCATTGGCCTGTTCTTCTTTGGCTGGGATCGCTTGAGTAAACGCCGCCATCTACTGGTCACCTTCCTCACCGCCTTCGCCTCCAATCTTTCCGCATTGTGGATTCTGGTGGCCAACGGCTGGATGCAAAATCCGGTCGGGGCCGACTTCAGTTTCGAAACCATGCGTATGGAGATGACCTCCTTTGCCGAACTGTTACTCAATCCGGTAGCGCAGGTGAAGTTCGTGCATACCGTTTCGGCCGGTTACGTCACAGGAGCCATGTTTGTACTCGGTATCAGTGCCTACTACCTGCTCAAGGGGCGCGACATCGATTTTGCCCGTCGCTCCTTTGCCATCGCTGCCGCCTTTGGTCTGGCCTCCGCCCTCTCGGTGGTCGTCCTCGGTGACGAATCGGGTTATGAACTGGGTGACGTGCAGAAAACCAAGCTGGCTGCCATTGAAGCCGAGTGGGAGACCCAACCCGCTCCCGCCGCCTTCACCCTGTTCGGTATTCCGGATCAGGAGAACGAAACCACCCACGCGGCGATCAAGATCCCCTGGGTGCTGGGCCTGATCGCCACCCGTTCCACCAATGAAGAAGTTAAAGGCATCAAGGAACTGAAACAGGAACACGAAGCGCGTATCCGCAACGGCATGATTGCCTACGGTCTGTTGCAGAAACTGCGCAACGGTCAGAAAGATGATGAAACACGTGCCGCTTTCGAAGAGGTGAAAAAGGATCTCGGTTACGGCCTGCTGCTGAAGAAGTACACCGCCAACGTAACCGATGCCAGCGCGGCGCAGATCAAACAGGCGGTGGAGGACACCATTCCAAAGGTATGGCCACTGTTCTGGAGCTTCCGCCTGATGGTGCTGCTCGGCTTCTGGTTCATCGTTCTCTTCGCCCTCGCTTTCTGGAATTGCGCCAAACGGCGGGCGGGCCACAAGCCGTGGTTACTTAAAGCGGCACTATGGAGTCTCCCACTGCCGTGGATCACTTCTGAACTGGGCTGGTTTGTTGCCGAATACGGACGCCAGCCCTGGTCTATCGGCGAGGTGTTACCAACTCATCTCAGTACCTCAACCCTGAGTAGCGGCGATCTCTATTTCAGCATCGCCGGTTTTATCGGTTTCTACACCCTGTTGCTGGTGGTGGAACTCTATCTCATGTTCCGCTTTGCCCGCCTCGGTCCAAGCAGCCTGCATAGTGGCCGTTACCACTTTGAGCAATCCGGAACAGAAGCGCTGCCGGAAGGAGTTACCCAATGATCCTCGATTACGAAACACTGAAACTGGTGTGGTGGGCATTGGTCGGCATATTGCTGATCGGCTTCGTCATCACCGATGGCTTCGATATGGGAGCCGGCGCCCTGCTACCCTTCCTTGGTAAAACCGATGAGGAACGACGGGTGATCATTAACACCGTCGGCCCGCACTGGGATGGTAATCAGGTCTGGTTCATCACCGCTGGCGGGGCGATCTTCGCCGCCTGGCCCGCGGTCTATGCCGCCGCCTTCTCCGGCTTTTACATCGCCATGTTGCTGGTGTTGTTCGCACTGTTCTTCCGCCCGGTAGGTTTCGACTACCGCAGCAAGATTGCCGACCCGCGCTGGCGCACCACCTGGGACTGGGGCCTGTTTGTCGGTGGCGCCGTTCCAGCACTGCTGTTTGGTGTCGCCTTCGGTAATGTGATCCTCGGCGTACCGTTCCAGTTCGACGAATTTCTGCGCCCCACCTATACCGGGAATTTCTTCGGTCTGTTACGTCCCTTCGCCCTGCTCGCCGGGGTAGTCAGTCTCTCCATGCTGGTCACCCACGGCGCAGTATGGCTACACCTGCGTGCCGGTTCACCGGTGCAGGAACGGGCACGTAAGGCCACCATGCTTGCGGCAGCGGTGATGTTCGCCGCCTTCGCGCTGGGGGGGCTCTGGCTCTACCTGGGTATCGACGGTTTCCGTATCGTCAGCCAACCACCACTGGACGCACTACCCAATCCACTGGCGAAAACTGTGGAGATCGCCAAAGGTGCCTGGCTCACCAACTACGTTAAATATCCGTGGATGGTGGTTGCGCCGGTGCTCGGTCTGGTCGGTGCACTAGCGACCATTCTGCTGGCGTGGCTCAACCGTCCGGGGCTAGGCTTTGTCACCAGTTCACTCACCATGAGCGGCGTGATCCTCACCGCAGGCTTCTCCATCTTCCCCTTCGTCATGCCGTCGAACAGCGTCCCCAACAGCTCATTAACTCTGTGGGATGCACCCTCCAGTCATCTGACCCTGACGGTGATGTTCTGGGCAGCGGTGATCTTTGTACCGATCATTCTCGCCTACACCACCTGGACCTATCGGGTGATGTGGGGGCGGGTCACCGTCGAGCATATTCGCGAACACGATCATGACGCCTACTAAACAGATAAAGGAGCACGCTTATGTGGTATTTCGCCTGGATACTTGGTGTCTTGCTGGCCTGTAGCTTCGGCATCATCAATGTGATGTGGCTGGAGTCGGAAAGCATGGTTAAAGACGATGAAAACGGTGCCTGAGATGGCGACAACGGGAGCTCGCCACGGGGATGTGCGCTGGCACATCCCCTATCCCAGCCCGGGCTGGGCACGGCTTTTTTCGCTGCTGATGGCGATCGCCCTGTCTCTGTTAATACTGATCTACCCGCGGGCAATCGCCGCCTCGGTCAGTGAGGTAAGGCATGGAATGCTAAGCCTGTTGCTCTGGGGCATTGCTGCCGGTTTTGTTCACGGCGTGGGCTTTATTCCACGCATGACAATCTGGCGTATTGCCTTTAGTCCGTTCATTGGTTGGCCACTGATGCTGTACGGCATTTTGCTGACACAGAATGTGGTTTAAGAAGAATCATTTTGTCACTCATGGCAGGGATGCCTACTTTAGAGGAATCGTTATGAAAATTGCTGTAACCAGCCAGAATCGCCGCGAAGTCACCCAACATGCGGGGCGTTGTCGCAAGTACTGGATCTATGACATCGAAGATAAACAGATCATGGGCAAGCAGATTCTGGAGCTACCATTGGAACAATCTTTCCATGAGAGCGCCGCACATGAACCCCATCCACTCGATATCGCTTCAGTCCTGATTAGCGGCAGCATGGGCCAGGGCATGTATCTGCGCCTCGCCAGCAAAGGCATTATCGGCATCGTCACCGATGAAAAGGACCCGGACACCGCGGTAAAGGCGTACCTGGCGGGCAGATTAAAACCGATGAGTGACGCCATCGGTTGCCGCCATGGAGACGCTCATCACGCCTACCATTAACCGGGATACGGTTAATCAGCGGTTAAGCATCATCGCGTTAGTCTCTTGGCCTACCGGCGCGAGGAGTGTATCGTGCCGTGGTCCAACCGCTAAGGATAGGTCGCCGATGAAACCGCTTTATTTGTTACTGGGGCTGGCTGTGGTACTCGCTGGGTGCAGCGACGAAAACAGCGCGAACAAGGAAAAGAGCGGGCCAAAACCCCTTCCGGTAGAGGCCACCACCATCGCGCGCCAATCGCTGGGCCAGTCCATCACCCGTACCGGCACCCTGCGTGCTGAGCAGGAGGTCAAACTGCTCGCCGAGGAGGAGGGGCGTGTCGCCACACTGAAGGTCTACGAGGGTGATCGGGTCAACAAGGGCGACCTGTTGCTACAACTGGATGACTCGCAACTCCGCGCCGAGGTCAAAAAGGCCACGGCGCAACGCAAGCAGGCACGGCTCGACGTACAGCGACTGGAACGGTTACAGAACAACAAACTGATCAGCGAAGACGAACTGGCGCGGGCACGCACCGCCTTCGATATCGCCGCAGCGGAAGAGGATCTGTTACAGGCCCGCCTGGACAACGCCCGCATCACCGCCCCCTTCGACGGTGTTATCAGCCAACGCCTGGTAGAGCCTGGCGACATCGCCGCCAAATTCACTCATCTGCTCACCCTTACCGCCACCGACACCCTGCTGGCGGAACTCAGTATCTCTGAACTCCTGTTACCCGGCGTGGCGGTCGGTGACGAGGCGACCATTATGCTGGATGCACTGGGCGACCAACGCTTCAGTGGTAGTGTGTTGCGGGTCCATCCAACCGTCGACCCGGTCACCCGCCAGGGGATCGTCGAGATCCGCGTGACAGAGCCACCCCCGCTGGCCAAGCCGGGGCAACTGTGCCGTGTGCAACTGAAGCTGCGTCCACAATCACGGCTGTTGCTACCCTTCTCCGCGCTGCGTCGCGATACCCAAGGAGAATTTGTCTATCGCATCGACGCCGAGCAGAAGGCACAGCGCACAGCGGTACGTAGCGGGATCCATCTGGATGATACGGTGGAGATCCTGGACGGGCTGAATGAGGGGGATCGGGTTATCAGCAACGGCTTCCTTGGCCTTGCCAACGGTATGCTGGTATCCACCACAAAACCATGAACAGGCACCTCTCCGCCATTCACAGCGGCGGTATTGCCGCCTGGTCGATCCGTCACCCGGTCGGCGTCTCCATGCTCGCCGCGGCGGTGGTTGTATTGGGACTCTTCTCTCTCGGCAGACTCTCCGTGGATCTGCTGCCGCACCTGATCTATCCCGAGATCCGCGTGCGTATCCTCGACCCGGGCGTACCTGCAACGGTGATGGAAGATCGGGTCACCCGTCAGCTGGAAGAGCAACTGGCGATCACCGAAGGGGCCACAGCGATCCAGTCGAGCAGCAACGAGGGTGGTAGTAACGTCGACCTTACCTTCGAATATGGCAGCGATATTGATCTCGCCCTGCGCGATGCCAGCACCCGTCTCGATCGGGCCAAGCGCTTTCTCCCCGATAGCATCCAGCCGCCGGTGATCTACAAGCGCGACCCATCGCAAATCCCGGTCACCGAGTTTGTCATCAGTTCAAAAAGCCTGGACTCTGCTGCGCTGCGTGACTGGGTCGATTACGACTTCTCCAAGCAGTTCCTCAATCTGCCCGGCGTAGCGGCAGTAGAGGTAGGTGGCGGCACCCTGCGTGAGATCCTGATCGAACCGGATCAGCAACGCATGGCGGCGCTTGGCGTCGATATCGACTCCCTGATCAGGACGATTCAACAAAACAACCAGGAGTTACCGGCGGGCCGCCTCACCATGGCCCGTCAGGAATTGAGTAGTCGTACCTCGGCACGCTTTCGCAGTCTCGACGATCTGCGCGCCCTGCCGATCTCACTGGCCGATGACACCACGCTACCACTGGAACAGTTGGCCCGGATCCATGATGGCCACAGTGACGAGCGCATCAAGGTGCGCCTCAACGACATCCCCGGGGTCAAGGTGGCGATCCAGAAACAACCCAGTGCGAACACCGTGGAAGTGGTGGATGCGGTCAATGCACGACTGGTTGAGTTACGTCGCCAGCACCTGCTCCCCGATGATGTGGGGATCGCGCTGGTTTCCGATCAGGCAGTCTATGTACGCAACGCCCTGAATAACGCCACCCTCGCCGCACTCAGCGGCACCCTGCTGGCGATGCTGGTGGTCTATCTGTTTCTCGGCGATCTGCGCCGTACCCTGATCATCGGTAGTGCCATTCCCTTCGCGGTGATGGTGACCTTTGCCCTGATGGCGATGGGTGGACTGACCTTCAACATCATGACTCTCGGCGGTCTGGCACTGGGCGTCGGCATGCTGGTGGATAACACCATCGTTATGCTGGAGAACATTCAACGCCATCAGGCCGAAGGCGAACATGGCGAAGAGGCAGGCACCGCTGCCGCTGCGGAGATCAACAGCGCTATCGTCGCCGCCACCAGCACCAACCTTGCGGCAGTGCTACCGTTCCTCTTCATCGGCGGTCTGGTCGGCCTGCTATTCCGCGAACTGATTTTCACCATCTCGGCGGCAATCCTCGCCTCAATGCTGGTGGCACTAACACTGGTTCCGACCTGGGCGGTACGTGTCAGGAAGCAGGCGGTCAACCGAATCAGCCAGGCGATCAACCACTTCGTCGTCACCTTGCAACAGGGGTACAGTGAACTGCTGGGAAGTCTGATTGCCCGGCCAAAACTACAACTCGCAACCGTCACCATCCTCCTCGCTGCTCTGGGTCTCAGCTCTCTGGTATTCAATGATGCCAAGCAGATATTTATCCCCAACATGGATACCGGTGAGATCAGTATTAGCGTCAATGCCGACCCGGGGATTTCGCTGGAAGAGATGGACAACAACATTCGCAACATCGAGAAAATGCTGCGCAGCCAGCCAGAGGTGCAGTCGGTCTTCTCCCTGGTGGGCGGCTTTATCTTCGGCCGTACCGAGCGGGAAAGCAGCAATCGCAGCACCCTGACGGTTCAACTGGTGCCACGTAATGAGCGTGAGTTAAGCAGCAATGACTGGATTCAGAAAACCCAGAAACAGATCAATCAACTCGGCCTGACCGGATACAAGATCATGCTACGCAGCCGCGGTATTCGCGGTATCCGCATCAGCAGCGGTGACGACGATATCAGCCTGCGTATTCAGGGACCGGATATGGTGGTACTTACCGAGTTGGGTGACCGTCTGGTCAAACACCTTAAAGAGACTCCTGGCATTCGTAACCTGCAGCACTCTGCTGAAGAGGTGCGCCAGGAGTTGAGTATCCGCCTCAAACGCGAACGACTTGCACAGCTCGGTCTGGATGCGGCAACAGTAGGACGCACTCTGCAACTGGCACTGAATGGTGAGGTGATCAGTGACTATCTGGAGAACGACCGCGCTTACGATATCCGCATCCGCCTGCCGCAACGTGAGGTCAACAGCCCGGCGGCACTGGAGCAGCTGGTACTGCGCAACGCCATCGATGGTAACGCCCTCCACCTCAACGAAGTGGCGCAGGTGGAACTGATCGCCGCCCCGGCGGAGATCCGCCGTGACCGTCAGCGCCGCATCGTCGAGATCAGTGCCTCACTGACCAACGAGATCACCTATGGCGAGGTCTATCAGGCCATGCAGCAACGTCTTGCACAATTTCAATTGCCGCAGGGCTATACCGTCTACGATGGCGGTGAGTTCGAATCACTGCAACAGGGCAGACGCCTGAGTCAGTTGCTACTCGGGCTGGCACTGTTCCTGGTATTTGTGGTGATGGCAGTGCAGTACGAATCGTTGCGTAATCCGGTGGTGATCCTGCTTGGAGTACCCTTTGCCGCAATCGGTGTGGGCCTCGGCCTGGTGATCACCGGGCTGCCATTGTCGATGCCGGTTTGGTTGGGAATGATCATGCTGGCTGGGATCGTGGTAAACAATGCGATCATTCTGGTGGAGTATATGGATATTGCACGCAGCAATGGCATGGCGCTGGATGAAGCGATCACCGAAGCTGCACGACTGAGATTGCGACCGATCCTGATGACCACATTAACCACGGTCGTCGGTATGTTGCCGCTGGCTATCGGTGTGGGGGAGGGGGCGGAGATGCTGCAACCGTTGGCTGTGGCGCTAATCTCCGGACTCTCCATGTCGCTGCTGGTAACGCTGGTATTGATCCCGATCCTCTATCGGGTCACCCATCTCTGGTTGGCCACGCGGAGTCTCTGATCAGCTGTTCTTGCTGTCGTCCTCGGCCGAACGATTTTTCAGCTCTTCCGACTCGTAACGGTCCAGCGCCGCCTCCATATCCTCATCGCTCTCCAGCGACTCTTCTGCTGCTTCCTCTTCTTCCCGCTCACGCTTCATGCGCAGAAAATAGCGTGAGGCGATCAAACCCACTTCAAACAACAACCACATGGGCAACGCCAACAGCGTTTGCGAGATGACATCGGGCGGCGTCAGCAACATACCGACAATAAAGGCACCAACAATAATATAGGGGCGTTTCTCCGCAAGACTCTCCGGGGTGGTAACACCGATCCACACCAACAGGATGGTGGCGATAGGCACCTCGAAGGCGACGCCGAAAGCGAAGAAGATTTTTAACACGAAATCGAGGTACTCACTGATGTCGGTCATTACCGTTACCCCTTCCGGTGCCACGGTAACAAAGAAACTGAACATCAGTGGGAAGACCACGTAGTAGGCGAAAACCATTCCTGCATAAAACAGCAGTGTGCTGGAGAAGAGCAGCGGCACGATCAGCTTGCGCTCGTGGGTATAGAGTCCCGGTGCGACAAAGGCCCAGATCTGGTAGAGGATGAAAGGCATCGCAGCAAAGATCGACATCACCAACGCCAGCTTCATCGGGGTAAAGAAGGTACCGGCCGGTTTGGTGGAGATCATGCTTGCCCCTTCAGGCAGGCGTTCGATCAGGGGATTGGCAACGATGTGATAAAGATCGTTGGCAAAGTAGAAAACACAGAGAAAAATAACCAGTACCGCAAGCACCGCGCGTAATAACCGATCGCGCATCTCCACCAGATGGGTCAACAGCGGCTGTTCGACTTCCTGGGATTTTCCGGGCTCACTCACGCGGCGTCCCTTTTTCTTCTTTTTTATCGTCGGTGGCGATTTCTTCAGTAGGCATTGCCTTCACCAGATAATCCGGCTTCTCCAGATCGTCAAGAGTAGTTTTGGTCTCTTCCAGAATTTCGTGGATACCGCTGCTACGCGCCTGCTCATCCATGATTCGCTTCAATTCCTCAGCACGCAGTTCCTTATCAATATCGGCCTTCACCGTCATGACGAAACCGCGCATACGCCCGGCCCACAGACCCGCTGTGCGCGCCACCTTGGGTAAGCGTTCGGGACCAATCACCAATAACGCCACCACGGCGATCAGGGTCAGTTCCCAGAAACCGATATCAAACATCCTGGAGGTACCGTATCAGCGCCGCTGCTCAGACCTTGTCTTTCTCTTCTTTCGCTTCGCCTTCGATTACCTGACCTTCAGCAGACTCCTGTTTTTCCAGATTGGCCTGATCCTTTTTCTCACTTTCGCCTTCCTTGATCGCGTTCTTGAAGCCCTTCACGGCACCACCGAGATCGTTACCGATGTTCTTCAGTTTTTTGGTGCCAAATAACAGGATGACGATGGCCAGGATAATAACCAGTTGCCAGATGCTAATGCCCATAGTGTGCTACTCCGCTTGATTTAAAATCCCGGCAGGTCGTCGCCGCCGAGAAGATGGATATGCAGGTGGAAGACCTCCTGGCCGCCACCCTTGCCGGTATTGATAATGGTGCGAAAACCCGTGTCGAGTCCCTGCTCGCGGGCCAGCTGCGGCAATAACCGCAACATGTGTGCTAACAACGCGTCATGCGCCGGGGTCAGTTCATTGAGACTGGCAACGTGCTCGCGCGGTACCAGCAACAGGTGCACCCGTGCCTTGGGATTGATGTCGCGAAAGACAAAGACCTTGTCATCCTCGTAAACCTTGTCCGATGGAATCTCACCGGCGATGATCCTGCAGAACAGACAGTCGCTCATCACTTACCCCTGCTCGCTTTCTCTTCATGGCCAGAGAGACCAAAGCGTCTCTCCAGTTCGTCGAGAACCTGTTGCGGCTCCAGCCCCTGCTGTTTCAGCAGAACCAATGTGTGGAACCAGAGATCGGCCACTTCATAAATAATCTTATCCGCCGCGCCATCTTTTGCCGCCATCACCGCCTCAGTGGCCTCTTCGCCGATCTTTTTCAGGATCGCATCGAGACCCTTATGATAGAGACTCGCCACATAGGAACTCTCCGGGTCCGCACCTTTGCGTGACTCAAGTACCGCGGCCAGTCTTTCCAGTGTATCGCTCATGCGCGTCTCACCTGTAGATATCTTTGGGGTCCTTGATGACCGGTTCAACTTCGACCCAGGCCTCCCCGTGTAATTCACTATAGAAGCAGCTATGCCGTCCGGTGTGGCAGGCAATGCCGCCAAGCTGTTCAATGGTCAGCAGTATTACATCCTTGTCGCAATCGACGCGGATGCTTTTTACCTTTTGCACATGACCCGACTCTTCACCCTTGTGCCACAGCTTATTACGCGAGCGGGAAAAGTAGACCGCCTCACCTTCCGCCGCGGTCAGTGCCAGGGATTCACGATTCATCCAGGCGAACATCAGCACCTGACCCGTGCCCTCTTCCTGGGCGATCACTGGCACCAGTCCGTCGTCGGTCCATTTAATTTCTTCGAGCCAGTCGCTCACAGGCGAACCTCAATCTGGTGTTCGGCCATGCACTGTTTTGCCTGCTCCACGGTGTACTCACCGAAATGAAAGATACTGGCCGCCAGCACTGCTTCGGCATGGCCTTCGCTAACACCTGCGGCAAGGTGTTCCAGTGTGCCAACACCACCGGAGGCGATCACCGGAACATGCACCGCATCGGCCACGGCGCGAGTCAGCGCCAGATCGAAACCGTTCTTGGTACCGTCGCGATCCATACTGGTCAGCAGGATCTCCCCCGCCCCATAGTCGACCATTTTTTTCGCCCACTCCACCGCATCGATGCCGGTGGGTTTGCGTCCACCGTGGGTAAAGATTTCCCACTTCGGTGGATTGTCGCTAACCTGTTTGGCATCGATGGCAACAACGATGCACTGTGAGCCAAACTTCTCCGCCGCCTCTTTGACAAACTCCGGATTGAATACCGCCGCGGTGTTGATCGCGACCTTGTCTGCGCCGGCATTGAGCATGCGGCGAATGTCTTCCACCTTGCGGATGCCCCCACCCACGGTCAATGGAATGAAGACCTGTCCCGCCACTTCCTCAACCACATGCACCATGGTTTCACGTTCATCGGATGAGGCGGTGATATCGAGAAAGGTGATTTCATCCGCGCCCTGCTCGTCATAACGTTTGGCGATCTCCACCGGGTCACCGGCATCACGGATATCGACGAACTGTACCCCTTTTACTACCCGACCATTGTCCACATCGAGACAGGGAATGATGCGTTTTGCCAGTGCCATTGCGCTTGTTCGCCTCGTTACGTTTACAGGATGGTATCTGGAGAGAGTTCGTCGGCCAGTTTCTGACCTTCGGCAAAATCGAGCGTACCTTCATAGATCGCCCGACCGGTGATCGCCCCGGCAATCCCTTCATCCGCTACAGCGCAGAGCGCTCGCACATCGTCCAGATTGGTGATGCCGCCAGAGGCAATGATCGGAATGTTGACCGACTGTGCCAGTTTGACCGTTGCTTCCACATTCACCCCGGTCATCATGCCGTCACGCCCGATATCCGTATAGATGATGGCACTGACCCCATCCTCTTCGAAGTGTTTGGCCATGTCGACCACATCATGCTTGGAGAGTTTGGACCAGCCGTCGATCGCCACTTTGCCATCCTTCGCATCCAGACCAACGATGATGTGTCCGGGAAACTCCAGGCAAAGATCATTAATGAAGTGCGGCGCACTGACTGCCTTGGTGCCGATGATCACGTAAGAGACGCCCGCATCGAGATAACTTTGCACCGTCTCCTCGTCGCGAATACCGCCACCGATCTGGATCGGCAGTTCGGGAAAAGCGGCAGCGATGGCATTCACCACATCGCGATTAACCGGCTTGCCCTCGAAGGCTCCGTTCAGATCCACCAAATGCAGGCGACGTGCACCAGCCTCAACCCAACGGGCAGCCACTGCTACCGGATCATCGGAAAAGACCGTCTCGTCCTCCATTCGCCCCTGTCGAAGACGCACACACTTACCGTCTTTCAGGTCAATGGCGGGAATCAACAACATCGTTCACATCCTCTTCCAGTCTGCCATCCACACTGGATAGCGATTAACAAGACACCGCCCGGTACCGGGACAGTCCCATATATATAGTTAAAGCCCGCCGTCCCACTCCAGGAAATTGGCATAGAGCTGCAGGCCCGCGTGCTGGCTCTTCTCCGGGTGGAACTGGGTGGCAAAGATATTATCGCGCGCCAATGCCGCAGCGAAACCGACACCATGCCGGGAGCTACCTGCCATGATGTTCTGTTCCGCCGGGGTGACGTAGTAACTGTGGACGAAATAGAAACGGGCATCCTGCTCGATGCCTCTCCACAGCGGATGCGCCATCTCCTGATGCACCTGGTTCCACCCCATATGCGGCACCTTGAGCATGACACCGCTGTCTTTATCTTGCAGTTCGTTACCGAAGAAAGAGACCTTGCCAGGCAGGATACCCAGGCAGGCGGTACCACCGTTCTCCTCACTGAAATCCATCAACGCCTGCATACCGACACAGACGCCGAGAAATGGCTTGCTCTGCACCACCTCGGCAATCACCTCGTCCAGACCCAAACGACGGATCTCCGCCATACAGTCACGGATCGCACCGACGCCAGGTAGCACCACCCGATCGGCGGAGCGGATTAGCGCACTATCATGGGTTACACGAATTTCATCGGCCTTGCCGGTATGCTCAAGGGCCTTGGCTACGGAGTGCAGGTTGCCCATGCCGTAGTCGATTACTGCCACACTGCTCATGGAAGCTGTCTCATCAAGATGTACGATTGATATGCGGTCCCACAGGGAACGGTTAATTGCGCCCTAGAGACTGCCCTTGGTTGATGGCGTCTTGCCCTTCATCCGCTCATCCGCCTCGAGTGCCATGCGCATGGCCCGGCCAAGGGCCTTGAACACGGTCTCAGCGATGTGGTGGGCATTACTGCCACGCAGGCTATCCACGTGCAGGGTCACATGGGCGTGATTGACAAAGCCCTGCATAAACTCCTGCAACAGATCCACATCGAACTCGCCGATGCGCGCCCGCGGAAAATCGACATGGTATTCCAGCCCGGAACGACCGGAGAAATCGATCACCACCCGTGACAGTGCCTCGTCCAGCGGTACATAGGCGTGGCCGTAACGACGGATGCCCTTTTTGTCACCCGCCGCTTTGGCGAACGCCTGACCGAGGGTGATACCGATGTCCTCTACAGTGTGGTGGGCGTCGATGTGCAGATCGCCCTTGGCCTCGACGGCGATGTCGAGCAGACCGTGGCGAGCCACCTGATCCAGCATGTGCTCAAGAAAGGGTACGCCAGTGTCGAAACGGGCGTTGCCCTCACCATCCAGATCGACACTCACTTCGATCCGGGTTTCCAGGGTATCGCGCTTTACGGTGGCCTTACGTCCAGCCATGGATGAGCCTCACAAACGGGTCCAGGTTAAAGAAGCTACATAGCATACTCTGAACCGACGGACGATTAAATAAACCTGACACAAACACATAAGAATACACTGATATTGCATAGACGTAGAAAATGTAAGAGTATGCCGAAGCTACTCACAGCATTCATCCCCCCGGAGAGAGCTGGTCATGACGCAAGTTGTAAGCAATAACGTTGTAAAGATCGATGCGATCAAGGTCGCCTGCAAGGACTGCAATCTATTTCAGCTATGCCTGCCCGTAGGCATAGATGCCAGGGAACTGGAAGAACTCGACAGCATCATCAAACGCCGCCGCCCGGTAAAGCGCGGTGAGCACCTTTTTCATGTCAACGATCCCTTCCAGGCCATCTACGCGGTCCGCTCTGGTTCGATCAAGACCTACACCCCGACCGAAGACGGCCATGAACAGGTCACTGGCTTTCACCTGCCGGGAGAACTGCTGGGACTGGATGCGATCAACCTGTTGCATCACCCCTGTGCGGCCAAGGCGCTGGAGACCACCAGCATCTGCGAGATCCCCTTCGACCGCCTGGAAGAGCTGAGCATGCGCCTGCCCAGCCTGCAGCATCAATTGCTCAAGATAATGAGCAAGGAGATCCTGCACGACCAGTCGCTACTGATGCTGCTTGGCAAAAAGAGCGCGGAGGAGCGACTGGCTGCCCTGCTGCTCAGTCTATCTAATAGATATCAGCAACGCGGCTTCTCCCCGACCGATTTCTATCTGAGTATGTCGCGCAACGACATCGGCAACTATCTGGGCCTTGCCGTAGAGACCGTCAGTCGTCTGTTTACCCGCTTTCAGGACGAAGGTTTGCTGAGCGTGCAGCGCAAGCACATCTGCATCCTTGATTTGCCACGGCTACGCTCCATCGCCAATGCGCCAAACGTGCGACAAAGCAGTAATGACGCTTGATCGGGGCGAATAAATGGCGTTACAAAGGGCACTGGGTGATAAAACCTGTTTTCCAGAAAAAGCTGTGGCAAATGGCTTATTCATTGACAAAAATCAATGTTCTGGTATGGTTTTTTCGTCTACCATGCTAGCCGCTGCAATAAGAACTTGGGGGTTATTCTTGTACGGAGAGCATGGTCGAGGCTAAAAAATACATGAGTATTTTTATAGGGTTAAGCTGTGAAACTAAAGCCCTGCCTCATCCAAAGATGCATTCCAATCAAGAAAAGTAGTCCGAATCGGTGGCATCTACGCCGAATCACCCAAAATCCCCCATGTTAAATAAGTGAATCATTTCAGGTAGCTCAGCGCCCAAAGCAGGGCAAAGCTGGCATAACAGCGGACAGGGGAGGACAAAAAAAACAGAGAGATATCAGAATTCAACCTTATGGGTTGTGATATTCCTGCTCAGCTACCTGCAAAATCCCCTAATTTGGTGGTAGCCCTAGGGCATCCGTTTGATACAACAATTTTGTAACAACAAAAAGGAGACTACTCTGTGGAAACAACACAAGTAGAGAAATACAGCTTCGACGTCGTACGGTGGTTTGCCGTCATGGCCGTCGTCTATCTGGTCGTAGGTACCCTCGTTGGTGTCTACGTTGCATCAGAACTGGCCTGGCCTGTTCTTAACCTGGACCTGGCCGAACTTTCCTTCGGTCGCCTGCGTCCGCTGCATACCAATGCAGTTATCTTTGCCTTTGGTGGTTGTGTACTGATGTCCACCGGCTTCTACTCCGTACAGCGCACCTGTGGTGTTCGTCTGTGGAGTGACAAACTGGCATGGTTTGTCTTCTGGGGCTGGAACCTGATCATCGTATCAGCGGTCATCTCCTTCCCACTGGGCCTCACCAGCGGTAAAGAGTACGCAGAACTGGAATGGCCGATTGATATCGCCATTGCCCTGGTCTGGGTTGCCTTCACCCTGAACTTCGTTATGACCGTTGCGACTCGCAAGAGCAGCCACATCTATGTGTCTAACTGGTTCTTCATGGGCATGATGGTGATGATCACCTACCTGCACGTGGTTAACTCCCTGGCTCTGCCGACCGACCTGTTCCACTCCTACTCCGTATTCTCCGGTGTTCAGGATGCGATGGTTCAGTGGTGGTGGGGTCACAACGCAGTAGGTTTCTACCTGACTGCCGGCTTCCTCGGCATCATGTACTACTTCGTACCGAAGCAGGCTAACCGTCCTGTATTCTCATACCGTCTGTCTGTTATCCACTTCTGGGCACTGATGTTCGGTTATGTATGGCTGGGTGCTCACCACCTGCAATACACCGCTCTGCCTGACTGGACCGGTTCACTGGGTGCCGCCGTTTCCCTGGCTATGATCATCCCGTCCTGGGGTGGTGCCATCAACGGTATGATGACCCTCTCCGGCGCCTGGGATAAGCTGCGTGATGACTACATCCTGCGCTTCCTGATTATGTCTCTGGCCTTCTATGCCATGTCCACCTTCGAAGGTCCGGTCATGTCAGCCAAGACAGTTAATGCCCTCTCCCACTACACCGACTGGACCGTTGGTCACGTACACTCTGGTGCGCTGGGCTGGGTTGCCATGGTCGGTGCGGGCGCGGTTTATCACATGATCGAGAAACTGTGGAACACCCGCATGTACTCCGCCAAACTGGTTAACCTCCACTTCTGGCTGGCTACCATCGGCGCGGTAATCTACATCTCTGCGATGTGGGTATCCGGCATCATGCAAGGTCTGATGTGGCGTGACTACGACGAGTACGGCACTCTGACCTACACCTTTGCCGAATCCGTTGCAGCAATGCACCCCTACTATGCCATGCGCGCCATCGGCGGCATGATCTACTGGTTGGGTGGCGTGTTCATGCTGTACAACACCGTAATGACTATCCGCCAGGCCGCGGGCTCACGTAGCACTTCCGCTGCTACCGCCAGCGTCTAAGCAGGAGGACATATAAAAATGGCTGATCAAATCCATTCAACAAAGCTGCAAGACAAGACAGAACGTAACGTCTTTCTCATGCTTATCATGCTCGCCGTGCTGCTCTCCGTGGGTGGCCTGGTAGAGATTGCTCCGCTGTTCTTCCTGAAGGACACCATGGAGCATAACAATCACCCGGAAATCGTCTGGCAGCGTAAGGCTGGTCAAACTCTGGCCTCCTGGCAGGCTGGTGATGGCGTACGTCCTTACACCGCGCTGGAACTGGCAGGTCGCGACGTTTACAAGCGTGAAGGTTGCTACCTCTGTCACTCCCAGATGATTCGTCCGTTCCGTGATGAGAAAGAGCGCTATGGCCACTACAGCCTGGCTACCGAGTCCATGTACGACCACCCCTTCCAGTGGGGTTCCAAGCGTACCGGTCCGGACCTTGCTCGTGTTGGCGGCAAATACTCTGACGAGTGGCATCGCCGTCACCTGGAGGCTCCGCGCTCTGTAGTACCCGAGTCCGTCATGCCTAACTACCCCTGGTTGAATAAAGCCACCATCAATCCTGGACACACACAAGCTGTAATGCGTGTCATGACGATGCTTGGCGTTCCCTACACCCAGGACGACATCGCCAATGCTGCCGAAGAAGTTAAAGGCAAAACTGAGATGGATGCTGTCGTAGCCTACCTGCAGGTACTGGGCACCATGATCAAGTTCCAGGATAAGGACTACCGTAACTAATGGACGGTCTGAAGGAATACTTCCATACCGACTGGGCAGCAATGACCCTGCACGACTGGATCGGTCTGCTCGTGTCAGTGGGCATCTTCTGCCTGATGGTATGGGCCTATGTATTCGTCTTTAATCCGAAGAACCGCGACAAACTCGAGTCACAGCGCCATCTCCCCTTTGAGGAAGATGACGCCTCTATCGAAACGGAGAACAGAAAATGAGTGACAACACAAATCCGTACAGTGCTCCGGATACCGGGCACCTCTGGGATGACACCCTGCGTGAATTGACCAATGATCCACCGAAGTGGTGGATGTTGGGCTTCCACGCTAGCTGGATCCTCGTCCTTGTATATGGCTTTATCTACCCGATGTGGCCCATGCTCACTACCCACACCAAGGGTTTGACTGGCTGGACCTCCATCAAGGAGTACAAGCAGGATCTGGGTGCGATCGAAGCAAAACGCGCCAAGTACGAGAACCAACTGCCGGGCATGTCTGCTGCAGCCATTCTGGCTGACAGCGAACTGTCCAACTATGTAGTTCGTTCTGCCAAGGTACTGTTCGGTGACAACTGCGCCGCCTGTCATGGCACCGGTGGTCAGGGTAACCCGAACTTCCCGGTACTGGCTGATGATGACTGGCTCTACGGCGGTGACATCAACACCATCGTAGCCACTATCACCGGCGGTCGTAACGGCATCATGACCTCGCACGGCAAGATTCTGAGCGCGGCCGAAATCAACGAACTGGCCGATGCCGTTATCGCCAAAAACCCGACCAGCAGCCCGCTGTTCACTGCCAAGGGTTGTATCGCCTGCCACGGTCCGGACGGTAAAGGCCAGACCTTCATGGGCTCAGCCAACCTGACCGACGGCATCTACCGTTTTGCCGCCAAGGACCAGCGCGCCAGCGTCGTCTACACTATTACTCATGGTGTAAACGATCCGTCTGACCCGCAGACCCGTAGCGCGGTAATGCCGAAGTTCGGCGGCGGTAAGTTGTCTGACACCGAGATCAAAAAACTGGCGGTATACGTCCACAAGCTGGGCGGTGGTCAGTAAGCAGTAAAGGGGACGGGCGGCGGTAGTATTCGCCGCCCTATTCCAAAGTTCGGGCCACACGCCCCTACGTGTGGCCCAAACCTAAAGAGGATGTAATCATGGATTCAGTAGCTTTCTGGTCTATCGTAACTGTGGCAGTCAGCATTCTTGTGCTGGTCGTAATTGGTGTTCGTGTGGGTCGTCAAATTAACTCGACTCACTCGCACGACTAATTATTCTGACGAATAGAGTATTACTGATCTGTACCGGGGGGATTTATCCCCCCTTTTTATTGCCCACAAAAAATCCGCTACTCTCCTGCCGCACAAAAAATACAATACATTTCCAAGGGTTATCTTTCCAAACAAAGTCAACGATAACTCCCCAGATTATTTAGTGGTTTCTTATAGTGTGCTACTATTCGCCGCTATAACTAACAACTACAGCAAGAAATCAGGGAATGATGAATTAACGGTTGCCAGGCGTCCTTTTTGCGCCGGTTATTTTATTTAGTGATTTGCCCATATCCTTGGTGGGTGGGCGGGAGGCACAAGTGAACGATACTTCCGACGCGAAGCAGAAAATTGTCGATGATCTCTACGAAGAAACCAGCACCTGGCATGTCAATGTCGAGGCTGGCACGGTCTTCCCACGGCGGATGCCAGGAAGATTCCGCACCCTGAAGTGGCTGACCCACTCGGTCTGGCTAATCTTCTTCCTCGGCCCCTACATGCGTTGGAATGGACGCCAGGCAATTCTTCTCGATATCCCTGATCGGCAATTTCACTTTTTCGATATCACCATCCTGCCCCAGGATGTGTGGATGCTCTCCCTGGTATTAATGTTCTTCGCCATGCTATTGGCGGTTGTTACCTCCATCGCCGGACGAGTCTTTTGCGGTTTCTTCTGCTTCCAGACCGCCTGGACCGACCTGTTTATGTGGATTGAGGAGAAGATTGAGGGCAATCCCAGCCAGCGCCGTAAACTGCTCGACGCCCCACTCGATTTTCGCAAAATTCGCCTGAAGGGCAGCAAATATCTTATCTGGTTGATCATTGCCATGCTGACAGGTGTCAGCTTTGCTGCCTGGTTTACCGATGCCTTAGAGCTATGGAAGAGCTATTTCTCACTGACTGCATCACCCGTTGCCTGGGCCGTATTGGGCCTGTTCACGGCGGGTACCTTCCTCCTTGCCGGTTTCATGCGCGAGCAGGTCTGCTTCTGGCTTTGCCCCTACGCACGTATCCAGGGTGTTATGTATGACCGTGAAACCATCCTGCCGGCCTATGATTTCAAGCGTGGTGAGCCACGTGGCAAGCTGAAAAAAGGCGAAACCGAACAGGGCAATGGTGACTGCATCGACTGCAATCTCTGCGTCGCGGTCTGCCCCACCGGCATCGACATCCGTGGCGGCCAACAGGAGGGTTGTATCACCTGCGCACTCTGCATCGACGCCTGCGACTCCGTCATGGACAAGATCAGCAAGCCTCGCGGCCTCATCCGCTACGCCTCGCTGGATGAACTCGATGGCAAGCCGACCCTGAAACTCCATCAGCGCCCACGTCCACTGGTCTACATCGGAATTCTCCTGCTAGCCCTGACCGGTATTGGCTATGGCGTGACCCACCTGGGTACCCTGGAACTCAAGGTCATTCACGAGCGCTCGCCTCTGTTTGTCCAGCTCAGTGACGGCTCCATCCAGAACCGCTATGACGTCAAGATCCTCAACAAGCAGGATAAGCCTGTAGAAATCATGATCACTGCGGAAGGACCGGATGGACTGGAACTGAGTGATTCGGTTAAATCCCTGAGCATTCATCCTGGCAAGTTGCTTTCGCATATCGTCTATGTGAAGGTTCCACGCAATAATCTGGATGGCTCGCGTGTTCCGCTGACCTTCAAGGCGTACAACGCGACCAACCCGGAAGATTTCGTGAAGTATGAAAGCGCGTTCTTCAGCCCCCGCTAAGGGATGCTGACCAGAATAAGGCGCACTTGAAGCATCTTTACAACTGCATACCAAGAGACAGGTAACGAGATGTTCATATCACAAAACAGCAAGCAGGCCTTGCGCAACCCGTGGGTACTGGGTTGGCTTGGCCTGTTAATCACGGTTGTTCTGGTCAACGTTGCCTTCATCGTGACGGCCTTCAACACCACCCCCGGGCTGGTCGACAAGGACTACTACGAGAAGGGACGCGATGTTGAAAAGAACTTTCTCAAGAAAAAGCAGATGCATGCCCGTCTTGGCTGGGAAGCCAAACTGACCTTGCCGGATGAGGTCTATGTCGCTCAGGAAACTAGCTTCAGCGTCAATGTGGTAGACGCCGCCGGAATGCCGTTGCGTGGTGCCTCAGCTCGCATCCAGGCCTATCGCCCCTCCGATGCCGATGCTGATTACATCACTGACATGAGTGTGGTTGCCGATGGCGTTTTTCAGTCTCGCCTGAGCCTGCCACTGAAAGGGATATGGGACATCAGAATTCTGGTCAAGCGGGGCGAGGACGAAATGGAGATCTCCCGCCGCATTAGCGCCCTCGTACCTTAAGTAGCGCCGATGAGCCGCGCTCTCCCAGACGGAGGCTGTTTTCACTGCGGCCTGCCGTTACCGCCGGACGAACAGTTTAGCGAGGAGATCGACGGCGCAAAGCGAGAGTTCTGCTGCTTCGGTTGCCAATCGGTGTGCCAGGCCATCTATGAAGCTGGCCTGCAGGGCTTCTACCAGCGCACACCGGAGGGCACCCTCCTTGCCCCCCCTCCCGAGCCACCCAAAGACACAGCACTCTATGATCTGGATGAGGTCCAGGAGGAGTATATCCACGACCTGGGAGCAATGCGGGAGATCCACCTGCTGGTCGAGGGCATCCACTGCGCCGCCTGTGTCTGGCTTATTGAGCGCACGCTGAACCGCCTGCCAGGCGTACTCAACGCCCAGGTCAATCTCTCCGGTAAGCGCCTGTTGCTACGTTGGGACAACAGCCGACTCAAACTCTCCGAAATCATTAACCGCCTCGGGCAGATAGGCTACGCTGCGGTACCGTTCGATCCAGAATCCGCAGAAGGTCTGATCAAGAAACAAAACCGGGCACTGTTGTTCCGCATGGCCTTCGCCGGGTTCACCATGATGAACCTGATGTGGATCTCCATTGCCCTCTACGCCGGCGCCGATAGCGCCGACGACGGAAAATTCCTCGGCCTGTTTCAGTGGCTCGGTTTTGCCCTGGCGACACCGACCCTGTTTTACTCCGGCTGGCCATTCCTCAAGGGGGCCTGGTCAGGGCTGCGTAATCTCCACCTGACCATGGACCTGCCCATCGCCCTCGGTGCGAGCACCACCTATTTCTACTCGGTCTATATCACCCTCAGCGATCAGGCGGTCGGCGAAGTCTATTTCGATACGGTGGTGAACTTCATGTTCGTCATTCTGGTTGGACGCTACCTGGAGGCGATGTCCAAACGTCATGCCGTCGCTGCCACCCAGCGCCTGATGGATCTGCAGCCCCGAGTCGCGATTGTTCTGCACGATGGCGAGGAGAAGATCACCCCAATTCGCAGTGTAGCCACAGAGCAGTTGGTACTGGTCAAGGCCGGTACCAAGATCCCCGTGGATGGCATCATCGTCGAGGGGCGCAGCACCGTGGATGAGAGCATGCTCAGCGGGGAGTCGGTACCGCTGGAGAAGACGATCAATGACAGCGTCTCCGCCGGCACCATGAACCTGAGCAGTGCGTTGACAGTACGCGTTACCGGCACTTTGCGTGATACCTCGTTGGGCCGCATCATCGCCCTGGTCGAGGAGGCGCAGGCATCCAAGGCGCCGATTCAGTGCACCGCCGACCGTATCGTACCCTGGTTTGTAATGGTCACCCTGATCCTCTCCGGTATCACCTTCGCCTGGTGGCTCGGGACCAGCTTTGAACTGGCACTAATGGCGGCCACCTCGGTATTGATCATCACCTGCCCCTGCGCCTTCGGTCTGGCAACGCCGATGGCCATCGCCGTCGCCTCGGGCCAGGGGGCACGACACGGTATCCTGGTCAAGAACGGTGAGGTACTGGAGACCCTGTCGCAGATCAGTCATGTGGTCTTCGACAAAACCGGCACCCTGACCACGGGCAAGATGCGCCTGCAAAAAATTCACAGCCTCGATGGTTTTACTGAGGAGCGCTTGCTACGACTCGCTGCCATCGCCGAGCGCTACTCCGAGCACAACATCGCCAGCGCCATCCTCGAGGCGGCCACGGAACGTCAGCTCATTACTCCCTCAATGGTGCCCGAGCATTTCGAAAACCTGCCCGGAAATGGCATCAAAGCCCAGGTTGACGGTCATCAGGTGGTGGTCGGCACGACGGGGTGGCTGGAACAACATCAGGTCCGCCTGGACGATATCAGCAGCAAGACCGTACACGAGCTTGAATCCCAGGCATTCAGCTGCGTCCATGTGGCCGTAGACGGTGCCTACGCCGGCCTGCTTGCCATTGCCGATGAGCTTCGACCGGACGCCAAAACCCTGGTACAGAACCTGCGCGCAGCGGGCATACGCATGACCCTGCTGAGCGGCGACCGGCAACGGGTAGCCGAAGCGGTAGCGGAGCAGCTGGGCGGCATGAATGTGATTGCCGAGGTCCTGCCCCAGGACAAGGACCGGGTGATCAGAGAATTGCAGGAACAGGGGGAGTGGGTAGCCATGGTTGGTGACGGGATCAATGACGCCCC
>JBNKBG010000031.1:0-24975 GCA_050287105.1 Thiohalomonadaceae bacterium | reverse complement strand
CTGCCGGTGACGTTGGCGCGCTCACCGACATTCACAAACAGCGAGTCGGGCCCAATGTTGAACGGTTCCAGTCCGGAGAGACGACATTCGGGGGCGATTTGCGGGATTTTGCGCGGCGGATGTTTGGAAACGGCTTCGACGATGGCGCGAATGTGATCCGGCCCGGTGCCGCAGCAGCCGCCGATGATGTTGAGGAAACCGTCTTTGGCCCAGGAGGCCAGTTCATCGGCCATCGCCTTCGGCGTTTCATCGTAGCCGCCGAACTCGTTGGGCAGGCCCGCGTTGGGGTGAGCCGAAACATGGCAGCAGGCGATGCGCGACATCTCTTCCACATACTGGCGCAGCTCTTTCGCACCGAGGGCGCAGTTAAGGCCGATGGAGATCGGCTGCGCGTGGCTGAGGGAGTTGTAGAACGCTTCGGTCACCTGACCAGTGAGGGTGCGGCCGGAGGCGTCGGTGATGGTGCCGGAGATCATCACCGGCAGGCGCACACCGTCCTCTTCAAACACCGTCTCGACGGCGAAGACACCCGCCTTGGCGTTGAGGGTATCGAAGATTGTTTCCAGCATGATGATGTCGGCACCGCCCGCGATCAGACCGCGTGCGGCGACTTTGTACGCCTCCACCAGGACATCGAAGGTGATGGCGCGATAGCCGGGGTTGTTCACATCCGGCGAGATAGAGGCGGTGCGATCGGTCGGGCCGATGACCCCGGCGACAAAGCGTGGCTTGTTTGGGGTTTGCGCTTCGGCCGCATCGGCGGCGGCACGGGCAAGGCGTGCCGCTTCGACGTTCATCTCATAGGCCAGCGCTTCCATCTGGTAGTTCTTCATCGAGATGGCGTTGGCGTTAAAGGAGTTGGTTTCGATGATGTCGGAGCCGACATCAAGGTAAGCCTTGTGGATGGCGGTAACGATGTCGGGGCGGGTCAGCGCCAGCAGATCGTTATTGCCCTTGAGGTCCACCGGCCAGTCGGCAAAGCGCTCGCCACGAAAATCCGCCTCCTGCAGTTTGTAGCCCTGCAGCATGGTGCCGGTGGCGCCATCGAGATAGAGGATGCGCTCAGCCAATGCCTGCACAAGTTTTGCGGAATTTTTGCCGGTGTATTTGAGGGTCATTTTCTTCTTTGCCGTTTCTACTGATAAAAGTCATGGCGACCGCGCCGCCGGACGTGGCATTTTAGCACAGCCTGCGGCTTATCCCGCCGAAGTGTGACGTGGTTGGAATTTGCCGCAATTCTGTACGGGATACCATGAGATCCCTTTACCTGAGGCCGAGCGGCACGTGGATACACCGACGCACTATAACGTCATCTTCAATGGCACGGTTCGCGAGGGGTTTGAGCGCAAAACGGTGGCACTGACCCTGGCGCAAAAGCTCCACCTCGACAACGACAAGGTGAAGCGCCTGTTTGACGGCGCCGATCACACCATCAAGCGCACGGCATCCAGGGAAGAGGCGCAGCAGGTCGTGTCGAAACTGGCGCAACTCGGGGCCGTGGCGCGTGTCGATCCCCCCATTGCACAGAGTGAATCCAGGCCGACACCCGCGCCACAACAGACCGACAAATCCCTGCCCCCCTTCTCACCGCTGAAGAACGGCGGACTGTTCACGCCCCTGCTCTATCTGGCGGTCGGCGCCGAGATCCTCTTCGCCGGCATCTATCTCTGGGTGCTGCTTGGCCTCGGCTACTACACCTTCTTTAATCTATGGGCTGCCCCCAATAGCGAATACCCACTGATCATTCTGGTGGTTCAACTCCTCTTCATCCCGGTGTTGACCCTGCTGTTACTGCTGCTGGCCAAACCGCTACTGTCGCTACGCAGCCGCCCCTATCGCGGGATTCTTATCCATGAGGAGCAGGAACCGGACCTGCATATGTTTGTTGAAGATGTGTGTGAACGGCTGGGGGTTCCCGCACCGCAGGAGATCCGCTTTAACAATGACACCGCGTTGCTGGTCCATCATCGTGGCCTGGCCGGTTTCTGGCGCAACGATTATGTCCTCACCATTGGTGTGCCGCTGCTGGCGACGCTGAAAACCAACCAGTTGGCGGCGTTGGTAAGCCGGGAAATGCTCTGCTTTCATCCCCGCTCTGCACCCCGCGCAGGTTTCCTGTTGATGGCGGCCAACCGCTGGCTGCATGTGGCATTGCATCGGGAAGATGTGCTTGATCTGGCCCTGAAGCGCTGGCTGGAGAATGGCCGCCTCTCCGCCAGCACGGTGGAACGATTACAGAAGCTGTTCCATTTTACCCATCGCCTGATGCAACCGCGTCAGGCCCTCAGCAGAATTCTGGAACGGCGACTGGTGCACCACATCGTTGCCATGGCCGATGAAGAGGCCTTCGCCATGGCCGGACGCGAAGGGCTGAGTCAGGCGCTGGAACAGCAGCGGCTGATCGCCCACACCGCCGAGGATCTGGTTCCCAGACTCTGTAAGCAGTGGGATGACAAAGGGGTGTTGCCGGACGACATGGTACAACTCATCGTCCTGCGCGCCCGCCAGTTCCCGGCAACCATCCACTCCCAGTTGCGCCTTGCGCAGGAGCGGCAAAAAGCGGCCGAGAACGACATCATTCCCGCCGATGCCCAGCGTATCAATCGCCTCGACATGGAGCAGGGCACACCGGGGTACGCCTGCGTCTCTCCGGCGCTGACCCTGGTGCGCTACTTCGCCAAGCTGGCGACCACCATGACGGTGCGTTACTACCACAACCGCCTCAACCTGCCGATCACGCCGAACAAGCTGATCCATCCGCTGGTGAAGGGCAGCGCCGAAGAGCAACTGGGCAGCGCGCTCAATGAGTACTTCAATGGCGTGCTACACATGATGCAACCGCTCAACCTGCAACATCTCACCGACAGCATCCGGCGCAGGGAGGAGGCGGTTGCGCAGTGGGGTGCCGCGATGACGCGGATCAAGGCGGACCTGGCGCAGGCACGGCGTGACTTCAGCGTCAACGCCACCACGGAAAAACAGCTCATCGACAACAGTATGCGCGAGGCGCTTTATCGCGCCGAGCTGTGGCGCAAGATGGGTGAGAGTAAACCCCGCAAGGACGACTTCGAGACCTTCCTGCAGCAGTGTCGTGACACCGAGAACGAAAGCGAACAGATGCTGAAAAAGGTCGCGCTGCATCAGCAGTTCTATGCACAACGGCTGGCTGCCAGTCTTGTTCTGCTGCGTCCGCCCGAAGAGGAGGAGGACAGCGATCACCGCTATATGGAGATCGTGATGTTGCTATCGGTCTATAGCCGCATTGAATCGATTCTGCCCAAGCTGCGTGAACTGAAACTTACTACGTCGCTGCTCAATATTCTGCTCAGCTACCTTAACAGCGACCGCGCTTCGGCCCTGAAGGATCGCATCGATGAGTCGGCTGCCGATATTCGGCAGACTATCACCAGCATCAAGCTGGCGATGAAAGATGTCCCCAATCCCTTCCCCGCGCCACGCGGAGGAAAGGGATTGATGGATTACCTGCTGCTGGAGTCTTTTAGCGAAGCAACGGCGGAGGGTGACTTTGATCGCGGCAACGACATCGTCAACCGGATGGCGTTGGTGCAGCAGAAAATTCTGGCGCGGTTAATTGAGTTTGCCCGCGAGGCAGAACAAGGTCTTGCTTAGAAGTTGTCGGGTTACGGCCGGATGGCCTAACCCGACCTACTCATATCCCGAATTAAATGTAGGTCGGATTAGCGCGGCGTAATCCGACACACTCTCAAACCACTTTCAGGCAGTGCACACTGAAGTAGTGCCTCTCATCAAGCCAGCTTTTCACCCGTTCAAATCCGGCCTCCCTGGCAAGCTGTAAGAATCCATCCACCGTATATTTGTAGGAATTCTCCGTGTGGATCGCTTCGCCCTCCGCAAAGTACAACCGCTCAGGACCGATGTTCACGCGCTGTTCGCTACGACTGATCAGGTGCATCTCCACTCTGCCTGATGCTTCGTTGTAATCCGCCACGTGCTGGAACCGTTGCAGATCAAAATCCGCATCCAGTTCGCGATTGAACCGCTCCAGCAGATTGAGATTGAAGGCGGCGGTAATCCCCGCGGCATCGTTGTAGGCACGTTTCAACACTTTGGTGTCTTTTTGCAGATCGACACCGATCAAGAGGTGGCCCTCTTTGCCCAGTGCCTGTGCGATGTGGTGCAGCAGACGCTGCGCCTGTCGCGGTTCGAAGTTGCCGATACTGGAGCCAGGGAAAAATGCCGCACGTGGTAGCTCTTCCGGAGACCAGGGTAGTTTCAGTCCGCTGGTGTAGTCGGCACAGGTGGCATGCACTTCCAGTTCCGGATATTCACGTGCCAGATCATTGGCCGCCTGCAACAGAAAGTCGCGCGAGATATCTACCGGCATGTAGGCCGCCGGTTGCAGCGCGTCGAGTAGCAGGCGGATCTTGCGACTGGAACCGGAACCCAGTTCGATCAACAGGCCGTCACTACCGAGCAACGCGGCCATCTCATCGCCGTGTTTTTCCAGCAGACCCAGTTCGGTGCGAAAGGGATAGTATTCATCTGTTTCGGTGATCGCTTCGAACAGTTCAGAGCCACGTTGATCGTAAAAGTACTTGGGCGAGATCATCGGCGGCTCGCGCCGCAATCCTTCCAGCACCTCGCGTAGCATGTCCACCTGAGGGGGGTGGAGATCATAGAAACGTACGGCGGTATAACTCATCGCTGATCCTCCGCCAGACGCAGACCACTAAACTGCCAGCGTTCGTTGGGATAGAAGAAGTTTCGGTAAGTGGCACGAATGTGGTTGGCCGGTGTCACGCAGGAGCCGCCACGCAGCACCATCTGGTTACTCATGAACTTGCCGTTGTATTCGCCTAGTGCACCTGCCGGTGCGCGATAACCCGGGTAGCCGACGTAGGGGCTGGCGGTCCACTCCCAGACATCGCCGAAAAGTTGCAGCAGACCTTCGCCACTGGCCGGTGCGGGATGGAGCAGGCCACGATCACGCAGGTTGCCTTCGGTCGGTTGATGGGCGGCGGCGATCTCCCACTCCTGTTCTGTGGGCAGGCGATGACCGGCCCAGCGGGCGTAGGCGTCGGCCTCGTAGAAACTGAGATGGCAGACCGGCTCGTGTGGATTGAGCGGGCGCACGCCGCCGAGGGTAAACAGCCGCCACTCGTTTTCCTCTTTTATCCAGTAGAGCGGCGCACGCCATTGCTCTTTTTTCACCGTGGCCCAGCCGTCGGAGAGCCACAGTTCCGGGCGCTGGTAACCCTGGTCTTCGATGAAGGCAAGGTATTCGCCGTTACTCACCAGACGGTTCGCCAGGCGGAACGGTTCGAGATAAACGTTATGCCGTGGACGTTCATTGTCGTAGGCGAAGCCGAGCGGTTCTGCACCGATGCAACAGAGGCCGCTTTCGAATTCGCGCCACTGCATTGGCAATGCGCTGCCTTCAGCTTGCGGTAGATCGTCGCGATAGGCGGGATAGAGCGGGTTCACCGAGAAGTTGTGTTTGATGTCGGTGAGCAGCAACTCCTGATGCTGCTGTTCATGGTTGAGACCGATGGTGATGCGCAGTGCGATATCGGTCCAGTGCTCTGCTTCCACTTCATCGATCAGATCCCGCATCTGCTCGTCTACCCACTCACGGTAGCGATAAACATCGGAGACGGTGGGACGCGACAACATGCCGCGACTCGGGCGCGGATGGAATGCGCCAACCTGTTCGTAATAGGAGTTGAAGAGATAGCGAAAGGCGGGATCGAAGGGTTCGTAATCGGTCTGGTATTCGCTGAGAAGAAAGGTGTCGAAGAACCAGCTGACATGCGCCAGGTGCCACTTGGGCGGACTGGTCTGGACGATGCTTTGCAGCATGTAGTCGTCGGTTTCCAGCGGTGTGCAGAGATGCTCGCTCTCCAGGCGCACCGCTTTATAGGCTTCCAGCGCCTCTTCGCGGGTCAACAGCGGCAGGGTGTGAGCGTCGCTCGTGACGGCGGTCTGGCTCATGGTCTCCCTCCTGATACAGGTTGGGTCTCTAAGCGTAGACCATGGGGTGGGTTGCCCCACCCCTCAAGGCTTCAACCGATTAGCACTGTTCCCAGGGCAGGTTTTCGAAACGCCAGCCGCCGAGGCTGCTACGGTGGTGGTTGTCGTCCAGCTCACCCTCAAAACCTTCGAGGACATTGTGGACACCCTTCACGCCCGCCTCGACCAGGGCCTCGCCCGCCTCCTGTGAACGCTTGCCACTGCGGCAGATCAGCAGGATCGGCGCGCAGCCGTCCAGGTCATCGCAGATCACGCCGCCGAGCATCAGCTCGCGCACCTGGCGTACAAAGTGGGGATTCACTTCCCAGTCGGGTTCGTCGATCCATGGAATGTGTACCGCTCCCTTGGGATGACCGACGAACAGAAACTCCATGTTGGAGCGTACGTCTACCAGAACGGCCCGCGGATCGTTCTGAATCATTTGCCAGGCTTCGGTCGGTGTGATGCCTTTGACCCCTTTCTCGCCCATGCCTTTCTCCTCCAAAATATATTTATATACTTATCAACCTAGCTTATCGCTAAGGTAATAGTTCCACCTTCAGCAGTACCCCGTCAACCCCTATGACCTTTACCCGGCTTGCGGCGGCGCAATCCTCCCCCAGGATGCGCCAGGTGGTGTCATCGACACGGATCTTGCCGTGGCCGTTGACGATAGGTTCCTCCAGGGTGAAGGTGCGCCCTACATACTGCTCACCACGGCGGTTGAGTGTCGGTTGATCGCTCTCGACCGGGTGTCTGCGCTGGAACATTCGCCAGGCCAGCACCGCACTCACCGAAAGCACGGCGAAGATGGCGATCTGGTAATCCCAGCCCAGCCCCGGAATCAGCAGCAACAACAGACCGACCGCGCCTGCGGCGATGCCCATCCACATGAAGAAGGTACCAGGCACCACGGCCTCCAGCACCAGCAGCACTACAGCGAGGATCCACCAGCTCCAGTGGTCTACGTGGCTGAAGAGCTCCGCCATCATGCGCCACCTCCCCGCTTGCCCAACGCTTCCTTCGCCAGTTCACTGATGCCGCCGATGGCACCGATGACCGAGGAGGCTTCAAGCGGCATGAATACCAGCTTCTCATTGGGCGACATGGCGATATCGCGTAGCGCGGCGATGTATTTGGTGGCGACGAAGTAGTTCACCGCGTTGATATTCCCTTCGGCAATGGCCTTCGAGACATCTCGGGTCGCCTTGGCCTCCGCCTCGGCCAGACGCTCCCGCGCCTCGGCTTCACGGAAGGCCGCTTCGCGCTGACCCTCGGCTTCGAGAATGGCCGACTGCTTCTCCCCCTCTGCCTTGAGGATCGCCGACTGGCGCTTACCCTCGGCTTCCAGGATCGAGGCGCGCTTGTCCCGCTCTGCCTTCATCTGCCGTCCCATCGCGTCGACAAGGTCGCGCGGCGGATTGATGTCCTTGATCTCGATGCGGGTGACCTTCACTCCCCACGGGGTAGTGGCATCATCCACCACCGCAAGCAGGCGCGAGTTGATTTCGTCGCGGCGGGATAGCAGTTCGTCCAGGTCCATGGAACCCATCACGGTACGGATGTTGGTCATGGTGAGGTTGAGGATGGCATAGTCGAGACCGCTCACCTCATAGGCCGCCTTGGCTGCATCGATGATCTGGTAAAAGACCACGCCGTCCACTTTGACCATGGCGTTGTCCTTGGTGATCACCTCCTGCGAAGGGACATCCTGCACCTGCTCCATCATGTTGAGTTTATTACCGATGCGATCGATCACCGGGATGATGAAGTTGAGGCCAGGGCGCAGGGTCTGGGTGTAGCGGCCAAAGCGTTCGACGGTGTACTCCGTCCCCTGTGGCACCGACTTGACGCCAAGGAAGACCAGCACCACGGCCAGGCCCAGCAGATAGATGACAAATGAGGCAAAACCTTCCATTTTTCTCTCTCCATTGTTGTGGTCAAGCAAGCATACACCAGCGATGCGACCTTGGTGTGATCGGGTTACAATCTGCCCCCATGAGTAGCGCACACGTCAAACCACCCAAGCTGTTGTTACGTCCGGTCGGCCGCGCCATCGGCGACTTTGGCATGATCCGCGAAGGCGACAAAATCCTGCTGGGCCTCTCCGGTGGCAAGGACTCGCTGGCCCTGTTGCACATTCTGCGACACCTGCAACGCGCCGCACCGGTCCACTTTGAGCTGGGGGCGATCACCATAGACCCGATGATCCCCGGTTTTGATCCCTCGGTACTCAAACCCTATCTGGCGGAGATGGGCGTGCCCTATATCTATGATGCCGAACCCATCGCTGACGACGCGATGGTCTATCAGGACGATCCGTCATTCTCCTTCTGCGCCTTCTGCTCACGCCGCAAGCGTGGCTCCATCTACACCCAGGCACGGGAACACGGTTACAACGTGATCGCCCTGGCGCAACATCTGGATGACCTGGCGGAGAGCTTTATGATGTCCGCCTTCCATCGCGGCCAGCTCGGCACGATGAAGGCCCATTACGTGAACGACGCCGGCGACCTGCGCATCATCCGCCCGCTGGTCTATGTGCGTGAGCGGCAAACCGCCGCTTTCGCCGAGAATGCACAACTGCCCGTGGTGCCGGATAACTGCCCCGCCTGCTTCGGCAAACCGACCGAACGGCAACACTTCAAACAGCTACTGGCCAGCGAGGAACAACGCTACAAGCATCTGTTCCGTAATCTGCTGCATACCCTCAGGCCGTTGATGGCTGAGGGCAGCGACGCGGCCACTGCTATTGGGGATAAGAAAGCGTGAAACTATTGATGCGGCTTACCGCTCTACTGCCACTTCCTGTAGCCCACGCCATTGGCGTACTGCTCGGCTGGCTCTTCTATCTGGTACAGAACCCGCACCGTGAGGTGGCACGCCGCAACATCGCCCTGTGTATGCCAAAACTCTCCCCAAGGGAGCGTCGCCGGATGCTGCGCCTCTCCCTGATCGAAACCGGCAAGACCGCGATGGAGTCACCGATTATGTGGCTCTCCAGCCGCGAGCGGACGCTCTCGCTCGTGCGTGAAGAGGTCGGAAAAGAGGTGATGCAGGCAGCGCTGGCAAAAGGCAAAGGGGTGATTGTGGTCGCCCCTCACCTCGGTTCCTGGGAACTGGTCAGCCTCTACTGCTCGGCTTTCTACCCAACAACTTCGCTCTACCGCCCACTGCGTCGGCCTTCACTGGAGCCCCTGGTTCTCAAAGGCCGAACCCTTCTGGGGGCGAAGTTGGTACCCACCAACACCAAAGGGGTACGTGCCCTGTTCCAGGCGATGGCGGCCAATGAGCTGGTCGCGATTCCGCCGGATCAGGACCCACGCGACTCCGGTGGGGTGTTTGTTCCCTTCTTCGGCATCCAGGCCAACACCATGACCCTGGTCTCGCGACTGGCACAGAAGAGCGGTGCAGCGATGGTATTAGCCATTGCCGAACGCCTGAGCTGGGGACGCGGCTTTCGTATGCACTATCTGCCGCTGGAGATTGAAGAAGAGAGTATGGAAGGTCACGTGGCGGCGATCACCCGTGCGGTGGAGGCGGCAATAGGTCGTTTCCCGGCGCAGTACCAGTGGAGCTACAAACGTTTCCGTACTCGTCCCGAGGGAGAAGGGGCGATTTATTAAAGGCATTACCCGGGCATGATGTCGCGGAAGGTCTCTATCGCGTCAAACTCTTCTACATCTTTGCGCGGTTTCCTGCTGTCCGGCTCGTAGACCGCCAGTAGCCAGCGGATCCCGTACTCTTTCGCCGAGCGCAGCACCGGCAGGCTGTCATCCACCAGCAGGGTGCGCTGCGGGTCGAATTTCTCCACCTCCTGCAGCCGATCCCAGAAGGCCAGTTCCTCCTTGGGCAGGCAGAAGTCGTGGGAGACCACCACGTGATCAAAGTGGCCGCCCAGCTGGGTGCGCTGCATCTTCAGCTCCAGGCTCTTCATATGGGCGTTGGTCACCAGCAGCATTCGCTTACCCGCTGCACGGACGGCATCGAGGAAATCGGTGACGTAGGGGTGCACGGCGATCAGGTGGTCCACCTCCTCCTTAAGCAGGGCGATATCCAGCCCCAGCTCTTCTGTCCAGTAGTCGATGCTGTACCAGTCGATAGTGCCCATCATGGCAAGGTAGCGGCTCATCAGCTCCTCTTTTGCCTGTTCCAGTTCCATACCATGCTTCTCGCTGTAGCGCTGCGGTACATGCTCCAGCCAGAAATAGGTATCGAAATGGAGATCGAGCAGGGTGCCGTCCATATCCAGTAACACCGTATCGATCTGCTGCCAGTCCAACATACCTCTGCTCCTCGTCGTCAGTGCCGGGCATTCTACCGCCCTGTCGGGGAGTTGTGCCAACGCCACGGCTTCGGGTTATGATGGTCGTTCGCCCGGTTCGGAAAGAGAGAGATGCGAGAAAAGCCGACCATCCTTAACCGGCAGACCCTTGCCAGGACCCGGATATTTCATGTGGAGCAGTTGGAGCTGCGCTTCGCCAATGGCGTTGAGACCTGCTATGAACGTCTGGTGGGTTCACCCCAGGGCTCTGTGCTGATCGTCCCCATGCTGGATGATGAGACCGTGCTGCTGATCCGCGAATACGCTGCCGGCCTCGACCGCTACGAGCTGGCCCTGCCCAAAGGCCGCATCGAAAAGGGAGAGGAGCTGCTGATCGCCGCCAATCGCGAGATCATGGAAGAGGTGGGCTACGCCGCCAACAGTCTGCACCATCTCACCTCGGTCAGTGTGGCCCCCGGTTATGTGGGCTATTTTACCCATGTGGTCCTGGCCCGCGATCTCTATCCCTGTAGCGCTGAGGGCGACGAGCCGGAGACCATCGAGGTAGTGCCGTGGAAACTCAACGAACTACCACAACTGCTACAACGTGATGACTGCACCGAGGCCCGCAGCATTGCCGCCCTCTATATGACCCGCGAGTATCTGGCGAATGTTTGACAAGTGTAATGACGCTCGTGACTGCGACCCCTGCCTGCTGCTGACCCCGGCACTGGAGATCGTGATCTCCGCGGGACGTACGATTCTGGAGATCTATGAGTCGGGCTTTCAGGTAGAAAACAAGGAAGACAATACGCCGCTGACCGAGGCGGATATGGCGGCACATGAGATCATTGAAAAAGGGCTTCTCGAAATTACTCCCAACCTGCCGGTACTGACTGAAGAGTCTGCCAAGATATCCTTCAAGGAACGTGGTGAGTGGAAGCGCTACTGGCTGGTGGACCCACTCGATGGCACCCGTGAATTCATTCGACGTAGTGGCGAATTTTCCATCAACGTGGCGTTGATCGAAAACAATGAGCCGGTGCTGGGAATCATCTACGCTCCGGTGCTCGGCGCCTATTACTACGCCTGTCGTGGTCAGGGGGCGTACAAGCGCAGTTCTACCGGACTGCCGAAGCGTATTCATGTACGCCACTGGGATGGTGGTAAGGCGACCGTGGTATGCAGCAGCGCCACGCACAAGCACAAGTCACTGCAGCACCTGCTGGATAATCTGCCGGAACATGAAATCGTCTGTCTTGGTAGCGCCCTGAAATCGTGTCTGGTCGCCGAGGGCAAGGCCGATATCTACGCCCGTCTTGGACCCACTTCCGAGTGGGATACCGCCGCGGCGCAATGCATTGTCGAAGAGGCGGGTGGCAAGATCACCACCACCGACATGCAACCGCTGCGCTATAACACGCGCAAGTCACTGCTCAATCCACATTTTCTGGTATTTGGGAAAACGGATAAGGATTGGTCGAAGTATTTATAGGCGGGAAAGTCACAGACGGTGAAACGCTCGAAGCTCACCGCATTTTATTCCGGTTTTTTTACGCGCTCTTACGCTTCTTTGCGGCATGTGGTTTGGCCGTACAGAACCTTTCCTCTGGTTCATGCAGGAAATATCCCTGCGCATGGGTCACACCGAGTTTTTTCAATAACTCCAGCGTCTCCTGATTCGGTACAAATTTCGCCACGGTGTGCATACCCAGAGTGGTTGCCGTCTGTGCGATGGCCTTAACAGTGATCTGGTCCACCGGGTCATCGCAGAGACCTTCTATCAGGGAGCTATCAAGTTTCAACCAGTGCACCGGACTATGCTTCAGATACTGGAACGAAGCATAACCTACACCGTAATCGTCGATGGCAAGACCAAAGCCCATATCGGTAAGTGCATCAAGTACGGGGGTTATCTGTTCCGCGTTATAGACCGCGATGCGTTCACTGATTTCAAAAACAATATGGCGTGTGTCCACATCACTATTTGTCACCAGCTCCTCAAGATATTCAATAAAGCCTTCATCCTTCAATATCTGCTCAGAAAGATTGATGGACAGGTAGCACTGTTTACTATCAGATTGACTCAATGCAGTGAGCGCCTGTTTGATCACCAAACGATCAATCTGCGCCATCATTTCAAAGCGTTCTGCCGGGGTGAAGAAGGCACTCGGAGGTATCAGGTTGTTTTCCCTGTCCTGCAGCCTGACCAGAACCTCATACATCTCCATATTGCCACCGCGCTTTAACCTGACCACTTTCTGGTAGTGCAGGGTAAGCATTTCACTGGCAATGGCTTCGCTTAACTGGGCATGCCAACCGCTATTTTCCTTTTCGTTTGAGACATCTCGTTTCGCGGCAAAAATATTGTAACGATTACGTCCATCCTGTTTGGCCTGATGCATTGCCTTGTCGGCCTGTGCCAGATACTCGGCCGAGGTAGCATCGCTGTTATCAATCATGACAACGCCAATACTGAAATGAATTTTTAACAGCTCGCCTTTGTGCTGAAAACGGTAGTTATTCATCAGGTCAAGAAGTGACTGGGATATTTCACCCACCTTGGCCTTGCTCACATTAACTACCAATGCTGTAAATTCATCGCCGCCATAACGTGCAACACAATCCTGTTTTCGCATACGGTGGCTTAGCATTTTCGCAACCTGCACCAACAGTCGGTCACCCGCATCATAGCCATAGGTATCATTAATAAACTTGAAGCGATCCAGATCGATAAAGAACAGTGCGCTATGACCACCCTCTCTCTGCAGGCGCTCAACCTCCAGGTCAAGTACTTCAGTAAAGTGGCTACGATTCATCAAACCGGTCATGGGATCCTGGTTAACCATGCGGCGCAGGGTTTCATCACGTTCTCGCAGAGCGGTAATAGTGGTATTCAGCACCTTGCCGATTTTCGCGATCTCCTTGTCACCACCGCTCTCCACCTGCACATCCGTTTCCCCCCGCGCCAGACGATTCAACGGTTCTTCCAGTTGCGTCAGCAGGCGCAATGACCAGCGCACCAGCACACGACCCACAGCAGCAACGAATAGCAGCAGCACAGCGATCACCACGCTAACATTACGCAGGGTATGATTGAGATCAGCATAAAAAGGGCTGTAGTCGAGCAGGACGCTGACAAAACCGATGAGCTTTATCTTTTCGCGATTCTGTTTTTCCAGACTGAAGGCGAGCATGCCATCGGTGGAGATGGATTTAATTGTGATTGGTGCCGTAAAGCGAAACAGACTGTTGCGTCCCTTTTCAAACAGCAGCGACTCCCCGTTATCCGGGTTTGTCGTCAACAGGGTTAGTTGACTACTGTCCAGCATCGCCAGTCCGGCGTTAGGTGTATTCTTTTTCCTGTACTGGGCCAGCACTTTCTTGCCGTCGCTACTGTAGTAGACGACCTGCGCGATCTCGGGGAATTTATCCAGATCCTTGACCAGTTGTTCCACATCGCCGGGTTTCTCTGAGGCATAAAACGGGGTACCCAGTTGATCCAGCTTGGCCAGCCAGCTCTCCCCCTGGCTGCGCAGGCTGTTTTCAATCACGATACTACTGGCAAGCCAGAGACTAACGATGAGGATGCCGTATACCACCAGGGTCCAGCCGAATTGCAGCAACAGGATTCGGTTGGCAAGACTGAGTGTTCCATGACCGGTGAGTGCTGCCAGAAGCTGCTTTTGTCGCGCCAGCCACGCCATACAACGATGACTCAGGTGTTTAAGCACCTTCCCTGTCTGTGACTGATTGCCCTGATCAGGGGCCGGGTTCGACATCACGCTACTCTCTATAGCTTGGCGGTACGGTGAGATTGAGACGTTGTGCCATGTATTTGTTAATACTCACTACGGCATCATCCAGTGGGAGCAGCTCCGGCCCCGGAACCTCATCATGCGCTTCTGCCTGCTGCAAGCGCAACATTACTTTGTCGACGATGTCGTCATAGCTACTGCTGACGCTGAGCAGGCCACCGAGAGCAAGTAGTTCTTCACTGAACACCATTACCTGTTTCCCGTTACGCACACTGAAGTTCATAACATCTCGCAATGTTTCGACGCTGAGTACCCGGTTATCCGGGATTAACCAGTAACCTTCAACCTCATTGGCCAGCTGCTTGTAGACGTACTGATACTCCTTATCATTTTTTACCATTCGGTGATGCAGCGAGATCTCATGCTTGGCAGCAGCCTCTTTGGCCTGCTTGATCAATGTTCCCTGGCCTGGACCACTGATCACTGCCACGTTGCGCAGTGTCGGTGAGAGTTCTTTCCAGGTACTGAAGGTCTTGTTAAACCCGGGGATCATCGAAACACCCTTGCTATGCGGTCCGGTCAGCCCACTGCCGGCATAGTTAAATACCTGACAGAAAATCTGCTGATGATGCAGGTGCTCGGTAATCCGGGCAGCATCCAGACCGATGGAGACCAGTTGCAGCGCCCCCTCCCCCGCGTGGTAACTACCGCCCCCCACATCCTGAATATTATAGACAGTGGCGCGTTCACCCAGGCGCTGCTTGAGGCGACGTGCGACTTCGGTATAGGGGGGAATGGGCTGGCTCACCAGGATGGCTACACGGGGTTTGGAGGCAACAGCATCCCGCACTACGCGTTTCGGCGTAACGGTGGAGTCATCTGTCAGAGTACAGCCAACGGCAAGAAGCCCGGCAAACAGGACGGAAGTGGCCCTCAAGCGCATAGTCATCCGTGATATTAGTAATCGTGGATTTATAGTAAACGGAATCTGGTGCTACAAAAACCGCGTGTATTATAAGGTTAAATAGCGACCTCTGTGCACCCCGTTTTCACCGAGATGGGGATTTTCTTCGCGGCGCACTCAATCAGGGCCTCTGCCGGGATAATGGTCTGCCCCTCCCTGTTGCAACACATGGCAATGGCCACGTTGACGTTCACGAAGCCCTTGGAGCTCTTGAGGGGTCTCAGGTTGATCCCCTGCATGATGCGTTTATAGTTCTTGGCCTTGGCCTGGTGGGTGTCGAGGTAGTGCATCCCGACCACAAACTCGAAATCGGAGATCCGCGCAATCAGGTCACCCGGACGTACCAGCCGGTGTAACCGTCGAGCGATACCTATCAGCAACTCTTCGTAGACCACGCGACCATGCGTCTCCAGAAGCTCTGCGTGCCCTGTCAGACTGATAAACCCGCAACAGACCGCACCACCACGGGTGACCACCAGCTTCAGCAGCTCATTGAAGCGGCGCTCTGCATCCAGACGATTACCCAGGCCCGTAAGCATGTCGATGGTCGAGCGCTTGCTCGCATCCCGGCGTAGGGTTTCGATGGTATCGAGCAGGCCATTCTGCAGCGTGGCGATACGCCCTCCCGCGTGGATGCGTGCCGCCAGCTCCGCCTTATCCGGGGGTTTGCTCAGGTAGTCATCCACACCACGGTCAAAGGCCTCGATAACCGCCTCGATGGTATCCCTGGCGGTGAGGATGATGATGCAGGTGTAGTGGTTGGTCTCTTCGTCGAGCTGGCGTACCCGATCGGTCAGTTGTAAACCATCCATCTGGGGCATGATCCAGTCCGCCAACAGGACATCGGCGGGACGCTCCGCCAACTGCATTAATGCATCCATAGCGCTACCCGCGACGCGGATATCGCCATACCCTTCCGTGTTCAATGCCCGGCGCAGGAATTCACAACTGAACTTCATATCGTCAACAATGACGATAGCCAGTTCCTCGCGTTTAGTGTTCATTAGATAGCGTGCGCCCTGGTTAGTGCTGTTATTGCTATTATTGCCGGAAGCGATCCTGCCCCCCTAGGCGCAAAAATTATCAGAAGCCCGTGTAAAAATACAGTAAAGGTGGAAATCCCCCATTTTTCCCGCTGGACATCACATTAGCGTCAGTGCATTCACATTTGTCACATATACTGTACTCTATACCTCTCAATGCCGCCGACACGGTGAACGACCATGTACGATTCCGGCACCACACCCCAGAAAGAGAACAGCTTTAGCCACCTGTTCACGGGATTGCGCGAAATGATCTACACCGTCCATTTACAGGACATCTTCTCTACTGTCCTGCACTCACGTGATTTCGATGCCTCCCGCGCCGAGTACATTACGCTGCGTATGCGTCTGCTGGCCTTCATTTTTGCCGTGCTGGCACCGCTGTGGATACCCATCGACTATTTCGTGATGGATAGCGCTACGTTCAATCGCATGCTCCTGTTACGTCTCGGCTTTGCCGCCGCTTTTTTGCTCTTGAGCCGCTGGGGTAGCGAACCGCACAACCTCCGCCTTGCACGCTTACGCATTCTGCTATTTATCGCGATCCCCGGCATATTCTTCCTGCTCTCTCACCTGTTGCTGGATATGGGCATCAAGGAGAATGGTGTTCTCGCCGGCTACGATTTCCTGCCTTTCCTGATCATGGCCCTGCTCGGTGTCGTACCACTGACCCTGCTTGAAGGCCTCACCTTCTGTGGTCTGCTGACAGGCTTCTTCATCGCTACAGAGGTAGCAGGCGGCACGTTACTGTCGGTGCATAGTCTTGGGGATCTCTGGCTACTGCTACTCCTGGCAGTGATTGCCATGTGGGTACAGATGAGCCAGTTACACATGTTGCTGCGTCTCTATCGCGAAGCAACCCGTGATGCGCTCACCGGCCTGGTCAACCGCCGGGTACTGGCCACACACCTGCGCCAGCAGGTCACACAGCATAGCGAGCAACCGCTCTCTTTGTTGATTTTCGATCTGGATCTGTTCAAGCGCATCAACGACACCTGGGGGCATACGACGGGGGACAGAGTACTGCAGGTGTTTGCCGATATCCTGCGTCGTCATTGCCGCAAAAGCGATCTGGTAGGACGCTTCGGTGGCGAAGAGTTTCTCGCCATCCTGCCCGGCACCTCCCTGGAAGAGGCGTGTGAACTCGCCGAAAACATTCGCCGGGATTGTTCCCTGTCGCAGATAAAAGTGGAAGGTGCCGAACAACCCATCCAGTTCACTACCAGTATCGGCGTCGCTGAACGCCATCCAGGTGAAGCCGCTGACGAGCTGCTCTCAAGGGTTGATGAAGGACTTTACCGGGCCAAAACCGCCGGGCGCGATATCGTCTCCGTTGCCGCGTGAATTTTCCCGTCTAAATCAAAAGACCGCGACAGGTCTCCCGGCCGCGGTCTCTCTTTTTTCACAACACGCTACGTTAGACGTGGAATGGCGCACTTAGTTCATGCACTGCCTCAATAAAAGCGCCTGCGTGTTCAGGATCAATGTGTTGATGGATGCCATGTCCCAGGTTGAAGACGTGGCCTGAACCCTTGCCGTAGCTCTCCAGCACGGTCTTCACCTCGGCACGGATACGCTCCGGTGAGGCGTAGAGCACGGTCGGGTCCATGTTGCCCTGCAACGCCACCTTGTCACCGACACGGCGACGGGCATCGGCCAGATCGGTAGTCCAGTCGAGGCCCAGTGCATCGGCGCCGGTTTCGGCCATTGCTTCCAGCCACTGACCGCCGCCCTTGGTGAAGAGAATCACCGGCACCTTGCGGCCTTCCGATTCGCGCTTCAGGCCGTCGATGATCTGCTGCATGTAGCGCAGGGAGAACTCTTTGTAGTCACGCGGGGTCAGCATGCCTCCCCAGGTATCGAAGATCTGTACTGCCTGGGCACCTGCGTCGATCTGCGCGTTGAGGTAGGCCGTGACCGCTTTTGCAGTGGTATCGAGCAGTTTGTGCATCAGGTCGGGACGGTCGAACAGCATCCCCTTGACCTTGGCGTACTCCTTGGAGGAACCGCCCTCGACCATGTAGGTGGCCAGGGTCCAGGGGCTGCCGGAGAAACCGATCAGCGGCACCCTGCCGTCCAGTTCCTTGCGGATGGTGCGTACCGCATCCATCACGTATTTCAGTTCACCTTCCGGATCGGGGACAAACAGCGCGTTAACGTCCGCCTCGGTCCGCACCGGCTTGTCGAAGATCGGGCCTTCGCCCTCAGCAAAGCGCAGTTGCAGACCCATGGCATCGGGTATGGTGAGGATGTCGGAGAAAAGGATCGCGGCGTCGAGCGGGTAACGGTCCAGAGGCTGGATAGTCACCTCACAGGCCAACTCCGGGTTCATGCACAGCTGCATGAAGCTGCCTGCCTTGGCACGGGTCTCGCGGTATTCGGGGAGGTAACGGCCAGCCTGGCGCATCATCCACACCGGGGTCACATCTACCGGCTCTTTCAGCAGGGCTCTCAGGAAACGATCATTCTTCAATTCGGACATGCATTCACCGCCAAGTTTGATTTGTTCTTATAAAAAATATTTAACCGCAAAGTACGCGAAGTGACGCAAAGTAAAACCCCTAAAACATCCCTCACCAGTACAATGAAAAAGCTCTTGGAGACTATCAATTTCCTCCATAAAACCGCACAAATACTTAGCGCAACTTCGCGTACTTAGCGGTTTATATTTCTTTACACCTTCAAATAATCAAGGATACCCTCGGCCGCCTGACGACCTTCCCATATGGCAGTCACTACCAGGTCGGAACCGCGCACCATATCGCCACCGGCGAAGACCTTTTCATTGCTGGTCTGGTATTTGTATTCGCTCTCGGCAGGCGCCTTGACCCTACCACGCTCATCCACCTCGATACCGAAATCGGCAAACCAGGGGGCCGGGCTGGGGCGGAAGCCGTAGGCGATGATCACCGCGTCGGCCGGGATCACCTCTTCGGAACCGGGAACAGGTTCGGGACGGCGACGACCGCGCTCATCGGGTTCGCCCAGGGCGGTGGTGATAACCTTGACCCCTTCGACCCGATCCTTACCCACAATCTCTACCGGCAGGCGATTGAAGAGGAAGTTCACCCCTTCCTCTTTGGCATTCTGTACCTCTTTCTTCGAACCAGGCATATTGGCCTCGTCACGACGGTAGGCACAGGTCACCCGGGATGCCTTCTGGCGAATGGAGGTACGGGTGCAGTCCATGGCGGTATCGCCACCACCGAGCACCACCACTTCGAGCCCTTCCATGCTGATGTAGTCTTCACCAGCCTTCTCGTAGCCGTGGCAGTGGTTAACGTTGGAGATCAGAAAATCGAGCGCGGCATGCACGCCGGGCAGATCTTCGCCGGGATTGCCGCCGCTCATGTAGTTGTAGGTACCCATGCCGAGGAACACAGCATCGTACTGATCGACCAGTTCCTGGAACGGTTTGTCCTTGCCGATCTCTACGCCCAACTCAAATTGAATACCCATACCTTCGAAGATCGCGCGGCGACGTTTCACCACGCTTTTCTCCAGCTTGAATTCAGGGATACCGAAAGTCAGCAGACCGCCGATCTCCGGATGACGATCATAGACGGTGACTTTAACGCCATTACGCGCCAGCACATCGGCCGCGGAGAGACCCGCCGGACCGGCACCGATCACCGCGACCTTTTTGCCACTGTCGGCAACAGCGGAGAGATCCGGTGTCCAGCCGTTAGCAAAGGCGGTGTCGGAGATATAGCGCTCAACGGTACCGATGGTTACTGCGCCAAGGCCGTCGTTAAGGGTGCAGGCCCCTTCGCAGAGACGATCCTGTGGGCAGACCCGGCCGGTCATCTCTGGCAGGGAGTTGGTGCGATGGGAAAGCTCTACCGCTTCCTGCCAGTTACCCTCGTTGATCAACTGCAGCCAGTTGGGAATGTAGTTGTGCACCGGGCACTTCCACTCGCAGTAGGGATTGCCGCAATGCAGGCAACGGCCAGACTGATAGACAGCGGTTTCGCCATCGAAGTCGCCATAGATTTCCGCGTACTCGCAGATGCGCGTCTCGACCGCTTTCTTATCCGGGTCCTGGCGCGGGATATCGAGAAACTGTAGTGCGTTGGACTTACTCACAGTATTTCACCACTAATCAAATTAATTCTTTAACCGCAAAGTACGCAAAGGTCACTAAGCAAAAACACCGTTATCCTAACTTTGCGTGACTTCGCGTACTTGGCGGTTTGTTTTGTTAGGCCGCTCGTTTGAGCATCACTTCGAGCAGGGTTTCCAGCTCCGCCGCCTTCGGCGTCACCAGCCAGAAGTGGCCGATGAAGTCGTCGAAGTTGTCGAGGATGTTCTGCCCATAGACCGAGCCGGTTTCTGCCACGTACTCGCTCAGCGTGTCACGCAGGAAGTTGCGGTGCGCTTCGGTCGCCTCGGTGTTAATGCGGTGGATATCCACATCACCGTTGTAGCGATCGCTGAAGCAGTTCGCTTCATCCAGTACAAAGGCAAAGCCACCGGTCATGCCCGCACCGAAGTTGACACCAGTCTGGCCAAGCACCGTGATCACACCGCCGGTCATGTATTCCGCACAGTGGTCACCCGCCCCTTCGATCACCGCATGGGCTCCTGAGTTGCGCACACCGAAACGCTCACCGGCCAGGCCCGCGGCGAACAGCTTGCCGCCGGTGGCACCGTAGAGACAGGTGTTACCGATGATGGCGTTTTCGTTGCTGCTGTAACGGCTGCCCTGGGGCGGACGAATCACCAGCTTGCCACCGGCCATCCCCTTGCCCACGTAGTCGTTGGCATCGCCGTCGAGGATCATGTTCAGACCACCGGCATTCCATACACCAAAGGACTGGCCCGCGGTACCGCTCAAATGCAGGGTGATCGGCGCATCTTCCATACCGGAGGTATCCCAGCGCTTGGCGATCTCGCCAGAGAGTCGGGCACCGACTGAACGGTTGATGTTCTTCAGCTCGTAATGGAATTCACCGCCCGCCTTCTTCTCAATGGCGGGAAGGGCATCGGCCACCATCTGCTCGGCCAGTTTGGCTTCGTCAAACGGCACGTTGCGCGGTTCGATACAACACTGCGGCGCATCGGCAGGCGCCAGAGAGCCATCAAGGATCGGTTTGAGATCCAGCTTCTGTTGCCGCGAGGTCTCGCCAGGCAGGATCTCCAGCAGGTCGGTACGACCAATCAACTCTTCCAGCTTGCGTACGCCGAGGGAGGCCATCAGTTCACGCACTTCACGGGCGACGAAACGGAAATAAGCTTCCACCAGTTCCGGCTTGCCCTTGTAGTGCTTGGCGCGCAGCACGTCGTGCTGGGTCGCCACGCCGGTGGCGCAGTTGTTGAGGTGGCAGATACGCAGGTATTTACAGCCCAGCACCACCATCGGCATGGTACCGAAACCGAAGGATTCCGCACCGAGGATCGCCGCCTTGATCACGTCGAGGCCGGTCTTCAGGCCACCGTCGGCCTGCACCCGCACCTTGCCGCGCAGGTCGTTCATGCGCAGCACCTGGTGGGTCTCGGAGAGGCCCAGCTCCCATGGGGAACCGGCGTACTTGACCGAGGCGATAGGAGACGCGGCGGTACCGCCGTCGTAACCGGAGATGGTGATGAGGTCCGCGTAGGCCTTGGCCACACCAGCGGCGATGGTGCCGACGCCAGGCTCTGCTACCAGTTTCACCGACACCAGTGCTTCGGGATTGATCTGCTTGAGGTCGAAGATCAGCTGCGCCAGGTCCTCGATAGAGTAGATATCGTGGTGCGGCGGTGGCGAGATCAGCGGCACGCCCGGGCGGGTGAAGCGCAGTCGGGCAATGGTGTCATTGACCTTGTGGCCGGGCAACTGCCCGCCCTCGCCGGGCTTGGCACCCTGGGCCACCTTGATCTGCAACACCTCGGCATTGACCAGATAACCGGGGGTGACACCGAAGCGGCCCGAGGCGATCTGTTTGATCTTGGAGAATTTGCTCTTGTCGACGTAACGCGCCGGATCTTCGCCACCTTCGCCGGAATTGGAGCGACCGCCAAGACGGTTCATGGCAATGGCCAGCGCCTCGTGGGCCTCCGGCGACAACGCACCGAGAGACATCGCCGCCGTGTCGAAACGTTTGAACAGTTCGGTCTCCGGCTCGACTTCATCAATGGAGACCGGCTTGAGATCGGAACGCACTTTAAGCAGGTCACGCAGCACCATCGGCGGGCGCTCGTTCACCAGTGCGGCAAAGGCCTGATAGTCGCTCCACTCACCACTGTTAACCGCCTGGTGGATCGCCTTGACCACGTCAGGATTGTAGGCGTGCTGTTCGCCACCATGGATGTACTTGAGCAGTCCGCCCTGGTCCACCGGCTTGCGGTTGTTCCAGGCAGTGCGCACCAGTTGCAGGATATCGCTTTCCAGATCGGAGAAGTCAGCACCCTGCACACGGGAGGTGGTTGCGGGGAAACAGAGTTCCACCACTTCGTCGTTGAGGCCAACGATCTCGAACAGTTGCGCACCGCGATAGGAGGCGACCGAGGAGATGCCCATCTTGGACATCACCTTGTAGAGACCCTTGTTAATCCCGGCGCGATACTTCTCGCCCAGTTTGTTGAGGTCTTTGGAGGCAAGTTCGCCGCTACGCACCATATCGTTAATGGTTTCGTAGGCGAGGTAGGGGTAGATCGCGGTAGCACCGTAACCGAGCAGCACGGCAAAGTGGTGCGGGTCGCGGGTAGTGGCAGTCTGCACCACGATGTTGGCGTTGCAACGCAGGCCTTCGACGATCAGGCGATGGTGTACTGCACCGGTAGCCAGTGCCGCGTGTACCGGCATCTTGCCTTCGCCGATATTGCGATCGGAAAGAATGAGGATCACCTTGCCCGACTTCACCGCGGCAACGGCCTTGTCGGCAATGTCGCTGATGGCATTTTGCAGGCCGAAGTCGGTGGCGTAGTTGAGGTCGATCACCACGTGGGCGAAATCACCCTCATCGTGTGCCAGCAACTGGCGGAATTTGCCTTCGGAAAGAACCGGTGAATCGGCGACCAGGCGCTTGGCGTGATCGGCGGTCTCTTCAAATAGGTTCTTTTCGCTACCCAGCAGGGTCTCCAGCGACATCACGATCTGTTCGCGGATCGGATCGATGGGCGGGTTGGTCACCTGGGCAAACTGCTGACGGAAGTTGTCGAACACGGAGCGGACGCGACGCGACATCACCGGGAAGGGTGCATCGTCACCCATGGAACCGATCGCCTCCTGACCCGCTTCGGCCAGTACGCGCAGCACCTGATCGCGCTCTTCGAAGCTGACCTGGAACAGTTTCTGGTAGACGTCGAGCTCGCACTTCTCCATCGGCGTGTCGCACAGCGGATCACCCGCCAGCACCGATTCGAGATGAACAGCGTTCTTCATCCACTCTTTGTAGGGCTGTGCCATTTTCAGACGCTCGTCGATCTCCTGCGGCAGGATCAACTCGCCGGTGTGGGTATCGGCGGCGATCATTTGACCCGGCTTGAGGCGGCCTTTCTTGATCACATGCGCATTGTCGTAATCGTAGACACCGATCTCGGAGGCGAGGGTGATTACGCAACCGCTGTAGTCGCCCTCTTTGGCGTCGCCGCCATCGGGTTTGGTGATCACATAGCGCGCCGGGCGCAGGCCGTTGCGATCCAGGGTACAGGCGGCATAGCGGCCATCGGTAAGTACGATACCGGCGGGGCCGTCCCACGGCTCCATGTGCATGGAGTTGTATTCGTAGAAGGCGCGCAGATCCGCATCCATCTCGCTGACGTTCTGCCACGCGGGCGGAATCAGCAGGCGCATGGCGCGGAAGATATCGATACCGCCGGCGAGCATCGCCTCCAGCATGTTGTCGAGGCTGGAGGAGTCGGAGCCTTCCATCGATACCCACGGACGCACGTCGTCCATGTTGGCGATCTTGTCGGTGGCAAAGGTGTAGGAGCGGGCACGGGCCCAGTTGCGGTTACCGCGAACGGTGTTGATCTCACCGTTGTGCGCCAGGTAGCGGAACGGCTGTGCCAGACGCCACTCGGGCAGGGTGTTGGTGGCGAAACGCTGGTGGAATACGGCGATGCCTGACTCCATGCGTGCGTCGCCCAGATCCGGGTAGAACACCGGCAGGAACTCGGGCATCACCATCCCCTTGTAGGAGATCACCTGGGCGGAGAGGGTGGGGATGTAGAACATGCTATCGCCAGCGGCGGCACGGGCCTTCTCGGCGCGACGGCGGGCGATGAACAGATGACGATCGAAGTCGCCCTCGTCCATGCCCAACGGACGGTTGACGAAGATCTGTTCGATCTGCGGCTGGGTCGCCTTGGCCGATTCGCCACAGGCGGAGGCATCGGTGGGCACGACGCGCCAGCCGGCCACAACCAGCCCTTCGGCGGTCAGTTCGTTGTTCAGGGTTTCGCGGGCCTTGGCGGCAGTGGCTTCATCACGGGCGAGGAAGACGCTGCCTACGGCATAGCCTTCTTCCAGGCTGATCCCCGCTTCAGTGGCCACGGCACGGAGGAAGCTATCGGGCTTTTTCAGCAACAGGCCGCAACCGTCGCCGGTCTTGCCGTCGGCGGCGATGGCGCCGCGGTGGGTCATACGGCCGAGCGCCTCGATGGCGGTGCTGACCAGCCAATGGCTGGTGCCGCCGTCCATATGCGCGATCAGGCCGAAGCCGCAGTTATCCCGCTCAAAGTCGGGACGGTACATACCTTTATATATTTTTGTTTCGCTCACAGCCGATAACCAGGTGGTTGTGTTGATGTTCGAAATACCGCGCAACATCGCGGCGCCGCCCATTTCTCAGGGCAAAACGGCCAAGCAGTATACTGCTGCGGGGCGGCATGTTCAATTACCACCCTAACGGGGGATAACAGGCGGGAAATGGCGATTAACGTGGTGAGTTTGCCCGGGTCACCGGGCAGGCGATCACTGCGCCGGAGTAGAGCGGGTCAATTCGTCCTGCAGGCTGGAGAAGCTGCGTG
>JBNKBG010000030.1:0-25732 GCA_050287105.1 Thiohalomonadaceae bacterium | reverse complement strand
AACCTGCAACCTGCAACCTGCAACCTGCAACCTGCAACCTGCAACCTGCAACCTGCAACCTGCAACCTGCAACCTGCAACCTGCTATTGTTTCCCCGCCCTCGCTATTGCCCAGATCTCAACCCTCTCGACACCACTTCGCTTCAGGGTTTTTGCCAGTTCTGACACCGTTGCCCCGGTGGTAACCACATCATCAACAATCGCCACATGCCGCGGTAATTCACGCTGTACCACAAAGGCATTGCGCAGATTCTTTCTTCGCTCCCTGCCCTGCAATGAGGTCTGTGCCTGGGTTTGCCGCTGCCGTGCAACACCGCGCCAGTCAACAGGAAGTGCCAGTTGGTGGGCGACAGGTCGGGCCAGTTCCAGCGCCTGGTTGTAACCGCGTTCGCGCAGGCGCGTCGGGTGTAGTGGGACCGGCAGGATCAGTTCCGGTAGCGAGCGACCACGGCTTAGTATCGCATCGGCCAGCAGTGCACCGAGCAATGGGGCCAGGTGGAGACGTTGATGGAACTTCAACTGCTGTAGCAGGTGATCCAGTGGCGGGCCGTAGCGGAAGGGGATGATGCTGTGGTCGAAGGGGGGTGGGGCGTGATGGCAGGGACCACAGAGGGTGCCACCACCATGCAGCGGTGCACCACAGCGGTGACAGGGGGTATTGTTGCGCGGTAGATCAGCTAGGCAGCCGGGGCAGAGATCGCGGTGACCGATACCGGCCTGACCGCACAGGGCGCAGCGGGGCGGGTAGAGCGCCTGCTGTTTAGCAATGAGCCAGTTGTAAACCTTGAGCATCCTGTTCAATTGACAGCCCATCCGTGAGCGGGAATACTTGCGCAAGTCTAACCGCCGCGGTTGCGCGGCTCAAACAGGAAATCCCATGTATCACAATGCCACCGTTGCCCCGGTCGAGAGCAGCCAGTTTCGTCACGACTGGACGATTGAAGAGATCGAAGCGCTGTTCGAACTGCCCTTTAACGACCTGCTGTTCCAGGCCCAGACCCTCCATCGGCAGAATTTCGATCCCAATACGGTACAGGTCAGCACCCTGATTAATATCAAGACCGGCGGCTGTGCCGAGAACTGCGGCTACTGTTCGCAGAGCGCCCACTTCGATACCGGCCTGGAGCGCGAGGCGCTGATGGCGGTGGACGAGGTAATGGCCGCCGCCTGGCGCGCGCAGCAGGGCGGGGCCACCCGTTTCTGCATGGGCGCCGCCTGGCGCAAGCCCAACGCCCGCGACATGCAGGTGGTGATCGAGATGATCAAGGGAGTGAAAGGACTGGGTCTGGAGGCCTGCGTCACCCTGGGGATGCTCGACGACGAGCAGATCGCCCAACTCAAGGAGGCGGGCCTCGACTACTACAACCACAACATCGACACCTCGCCCGACTACTACGGCAAGGTGGTGACCACGCGCAAGTTCGCTGACCGCATCGACACTATCAACCGGGTTCAACAGGCCGGGATCAATGTCTGCAGCGGTGGCATCCTCGGCATGGGCGAGGGGCGCCATGACCGCGCCAGCATGTTACAGGAGCTGGCCAACCTGCCGCAGCATCCGGGCAGCGTACCGGTCAACCTGCTGGTCAAGGTGCCGGGCACCCCGCTGGGTGACAGCCCTGAGCTGGATATCTTCGAATTCATCCGTACCATCGCCGTGGCGCGCATCCTGATGCCTGCCTCCTATGTGCGTCTCTCCGCCGGGCGCGAGACCATGCACGACGAGGCGCAGGCGCTCTGTTTCCACGCCGGGGCCAACTCGATCTTCTACGGCGACAAGCTGCTGACCACCGAGAACGCCACCACCGATCACGACAGGGCGCTGTTCGGTCGCTTGGGCATCCAGGCCGAAGGCTGACTTTCCGCGAACCATGAAAGACCTTGCCGCCGAACTGGTCGCCCGCGAGGCGGCGGGGCTGTACCGCCGCCGCCGGGTCATCGACTCGCCGCAGGGGCCGATTCTGCGCAGCGAGGGTCGCGAGCTGCTCAGCTTCTGCAGTAACGACTACCTGGGTCTGGCCAACCACCCCGAACTGATCGCGGCGCTGAAACGCGGCGCCGATGAGTACGGTGTCGGCAGTGGTGCTGCCCATCTGGTCAACGGCCACAGCCACGCCCACCATGCGCTGGAGGAGGAGCTGGCGGCCTTTACCAACCGTCCCCGCGCACTGCTCTTCTCCACCGGTTACATGGCCAATCTCGGCGTCGCCGGGGCGCTGCTCGGTCGCGGTGACAGCGCCTTTGAAGATCGCCTTAACCACGCCTCGCTGCTCGATGCGGGACTGCTCTCCGGAGCGCGGCTGGTGCGTTACGCCCACGCCGATCCCGCGGCGCTGGAGGCGAAGTTGCAGGCGAGCAAGAGCGAGGAGAAGTTGGTCCTCACCGACGGCGTCTTCAGCATGGATGGTGACATCGCCCCCTTACCCGCACTGGCCGAAGCGGCCATGCCCAACGGCGCCTGGATGATGGTGGACGATGCCCACGGCATCGGTGTGCTCGGTCACAGTGGTGGCGGCTGCCTGCAACACTTCGGTCTCGGACTCGACGAGGTGCCGATCCTGATGGGCACCTTGGGCAAGGCGATCGGTAGCTTCGGCGCCTTTGTCGCCGGGGATGAGGCGCTGATCGAAACCCTGATCAACAAGGCCCGTCCTTACATCTACACTACCGCCATGCCGCCCGCGGTGGCCGAGGCGACCCGCGCCTCGCTGCGTCTGGTGCAGAGCGAAGGTTGGCGGCGGGAAAAACTGCACACCCTCATCGCCCGCTTCCGCGACGGGGCAACTCAGTTGGGCCTGCAACTGATGGAATCGATCACCCCTATCCAGCCGCTGCTGGTCGGCAATGCCCACGAGGCAGTGCGCTTGAGCGAGGCGTTGCTGGAGCGAGGAATTTTGATCAGTGCCATTCGCCCGCCCACTGTCCCCGAGGGCACGGCGCGGTTGCGCATCACCCTCTCTGCCGCCCATAGCGAGGAGCAGGTGGATCGTCTGCTCGCGGCACTGGAAGAGGTGATGCGGTGAGTCTCTACACCGAGCAGCGGGGCAGCGGTCCCGATCTGGTGCTGCTGCACGGCTGGGGTCTGCACGGCGGACTCTTCGCCCCGGTGGCCGATGCATTGGCAAAACGTTATCGCCTGCACCTTGTCGATCTGCCGGGCCACGGTCGCAGCCCGATGCCGGAAGGTGACTACACCCTGGCGAAAATCGCGGCGCAGATCGTTGATGCCGTGCCGACCCATGCGACCTGGCTCGGCTGGTCACTGGGCGGACGCATTGCACTTAGCGCGGCAGCGAATTCCGAAACAGTCAGTAAGCTGATCCTGGTCGGCGCCAATCCCTGCTTTGTGCAAAAAGAAGATTGGCCTCACGCCATGCCGCAAGCGGAACTGGCGCAATTTGCCAATAGTCTCAGCGATGATTATCGCGCGACCTTGCAACGTTTCGTCGCCTTGCAATCGCGTGGTTCAGAACGCGGCAGAGAAGAGTTGCGTCGTCTGCGCGAAACGTTGTTCGATCACGGTGAACCGGATGCCAAAGCACTGGCCGCTGGATTGCAGTTGTTAGGTGATGCGGATCTGCGTCCGTTGTTGTCATCGGTCAAACAGCCGACACTGATCATTCACGGCGAGCGCGATACGTTGGCGCCCCTCTCTGCTGCTGAATACACAGCAGCACAAATGCCAAATGCAAAGCTGGTGACTATCAATGATGCAGGCCATGCGCCATTTATCTCTCATCCCGAAGAGTTCATCGCTGCTATCGAGGAGTTTGTTTAAGTATGTCGATCCCGCGTCCCAACAAGCGCGATATTCGCGCCGCCTTCGAGGCCTCCGCCGATCGTTACGATGCGGTGGCGGTGGTGCAGCGTGAGGTCGGTTCGCGTCTGCTGGAGCGGCTCGATGTGTTGAAGATGGTGCCGACATCTATTCTCGATCTCGGCAGCGGTACCGGACAATGCACCCAGGCGTTGAGCCAGCGTTATCCGGAGGCGCGTATCGTCGCCCTCGATCTGGCCGAGGCGATGGTGCAGCATACCCGTCGTCGTTTCAGTTGGTGGCAGCGGCGGCGGAAAAAACATGCCTTTGTCAGCGGCGATGCGGAAAACCTGCCCTTTGCAGACAACAGTTTCGATATGCTCTTCTCCAATCTCACCGTGCAGTGGTGTAACGATCTGGAGCAGACCTTCCGCGAGTTTCGCCGTGTGCTCAAACCGGGTGGTGTGCTCTTCTACACCACGCTCGGTCCTGACACCTTGCACGAGTTACGCGCCAGTTGGGCGGCGGTGGATGAGCGTGTGCATGTGAATGCGTTTCTCGATCTGCACGACGTGGGCGATGCGATGTTGCATGGCGGGTTGGCCGAGCCGGTGATGGATATGGAACACATCACCCTAACCTATCGCGACGGCATGACCCTGATGCGTGATCTGAAAGAGCTGGGTGCGCACAACATCAATCCCGGTCGCCACACCGGTCTTACCGGTCGCGGCAAGCTGCGTGCAGTGCTCGACGCCTACGAGCAGTTCCGCAATCGCGACAATCTGCTGCCTGCTACCTATGAAGTGATCTACGGCCATGCCTGGCGTGCGGAACAGGAGCGCGAGCCTCAACCTGCCCACAATGGTGAAGTGGTGGTCTCGCTGGATCAGTTTCGGAGCAACCGTGGCTAAGGGTTACTTCATCACCGGAACCGACACCAGCGTAGGCAAAAGCTGGTGTAGTGCTGCGTTGATGGTAAAGCTACAGCAGCAGGGGCTGACGGTTGCCGGAATGAAGCCGGTAGCCAGTGGCTGCGCAGAAACCGCAGAGGGTTTGCGTAACGATGATGCGCTGTTGTTACAGGCTCATAGCTCTATCGCAATACCCTACGAGACCATCAATCCCTTCGCCTACGCACCACCCATCGCGCCGCACATCGCCGCACAGCAGGCGGGAAGGTCGATCCAGTTCGACATCATCCGCGACGATTTTTTACGCATCGCCAAACAGGTCGATCAGGTAGTTGTTGAGGGGGTCGGTGGATGGCGGGTGCCGTTGAATGAGAATGAAGCCGTTGCCGATCTGGCAAAAGCGCTTGGGCTGCCGGTGATTCTGGTAGTTGGACTGCGCCTCGGTTGCATCAGCCATGCGATGTTGACGGCAGAAACGATCCGTAACGATGGCTGTGAGCTGGTCGGCTGGATAGCCAATACGTTGGAAAACGATATGCCAGAGCAGACCGCGGTGATTGAAACGTTGGCGGCACGATTGGAGACACCGCTGCTGGGTGTGGTACCGTACATGGCAGAACATTCTGTGGAGGAGATCGCCGCCGCGTTGACCCTGCCGTCGCAGTAAGAGGGATAATCATGCAACTGCCCGAACTCACTTTCCTGCAAAACGACCTTTCCGCCTGGCTGCTTGCCGTCGCTGTTGCCCTGGGCACGATGGTGCTGCTGGCATTAATTCGGCGCATTGTCGGGCGACGCTTCGCCAGAATGGCTGAACGTACTGATAGCCAGCTCGACAATGATCTGGTTAGTGTATTAAGCCATACCAACGGCCTGTTCGTGTTCCTGCTCAGTATCTATCTCGGTCTGAGATTCGTTGATCTACCATCCCGTTTCGAATCGATTAGCGACAGTGTGATCATGATCGCCCTGTTCGTTCAGTTCGGTTTGTGGGCGGGTGCACTACTCAAGCTGGCGCTGGATCGTTACGGCGAGAAGCAGTTGGCGGAGAATCCATCCAGTGTCACGACGCTGAGCGCGATCAGTTTCATCGGTAAGCTGGTGCTCTGGTCGGTGGTGTTGCTGTTGACCCTGGATAACCTCGGTATCGATGTCACCGCGTTGCTCACCGGTCTCGGTATCGGTGGTATCGCCGTGGCGTTGGCGGTACAGAACATTCTTGGCGATCTGCTGGCGGCGCTGGCCATCGTACTTGACAAGCCTTTTGCGGTCGGCGACTTCGTTGTTGTCGGTGATTATCTCGGCAGCGTGGAGAAGGTGGGATTGAAAACCACACGTCTGCGCAGTCTCTCCGGCGAGCAGCTGGTCTTCTCCAACGCCGACCTGTTAAGCAGCCGTCTGCGCAACTACGGCCGGATGTACGAGCGTCGCGTGGTGTTCCCTCTCGGTGTCACCTACCAGACGCCACGAAGCAAGCTGGAATTGATCCCGCAGATCCTGCGTGAGGCGGTGGAGGCGCAGGGCGAACAGGTACGTTTCGATCGCAGCCACTTCAAGGAGTATGGCGACTTCGCCCTCAATTTTGAGACGGTCTACTATGTACTCGCCGCCGACTACAACCTCTACATGGATATCCAGCAGGCGATTAATCTGACGATCCACAAACGTTTTGAGGAGGAGTCCATTGACTTCGCCTACCCGACCCAGACGCTCTTTTTCGAGCAGCCTGCGAAGAGTTAGCCAACGGTTTATTGAGACACAAAAAAGCCCCCGCGAGGGGGCTTTTTTTATTTTGTTGCTGCGGTGCTTCAGGCAGTCAGCACATTCTTCAGCTTCTGCATCGCGTTCTTCTCCAGCTGACGGATGCGCTCGGCGGAGACGTTGTACTTGTCCGCCAGCTCCTGCAGGGTGACCTTGTCCTCGGTCAGCCAGCGGGAGGCGACGATGTCGCGGCTGCGGTCATCGAGGCCGTCGAGCGCCTCATGCAGCTGGTTGTTATCGTGCGCTTCCGTGTCTTCGTGTTCGATCTGGGCCGAAGGCTCAAAGCGTACATCCTGGAGATAGTTGGCCGGAGCCACCACCAGGCTATCCTCGTCCTTGCCGTCATCGGGCGCGCCGTCAAAGGCCATATCGCGACCGCTGAGGCGCGACTCCATCTCCAGCACATCGGCACGGCTGACGCCGAGAGTTTCAGCGACATTGCCGACCTCCTCGTCGGAGAACCAGCCCAGGCGCTTCTTCGAGCTGCGCAGGTTGAAGAACAGCTTGCGCTGCGCCTTGGTGGTGGCCACCTTGACGATACGCCAGTTGCGCAGGATGAATTCATGCATCTCGGCACGGATCCAGTGCACCGCGAAGGAGACCAGGCGGACGTTCATGCTTGGGTCGAAACGCTTCACCGCCTTCATCAGGCCGATGTTGCCCTCCTGGATCAGGTCGGCGTGGGGCAGGCCGTAGCCGCTGTAGCCGCGGGCGATATGGGCGACAAAACGCAGGTGTGACAGGATCAGCTTTTGCGCCGCATCGATATCATCATGCTGGCGGTAGCGTACGGCCAGATCGTGCTCTTCCTCTTTTGAGAGTACCGGAATGCGGTTAACCGCCTGGCTGTAGGCCTCGATACTGCTTAGAGGAAAGTTCATCTGTAGTTCCAGTGCCTTAGACATTGGATGCCTCCATCAAAAACCATTTCTAGGGTAGTTATGCCTGACTATAACACTGGGTTATTATTCTGCCAAGTCGTTTTATTGGTTTTGCTGAGACCCATCAGAACGGGGGAAGTTCAGGCGGATACGGCGTCGTCGAGGGGAATAATCTCATCGTTTGCAAGGGTAATACAGCAGCGGTTGCGGCCTGCCGCCTTGCTTGTGTAGAGGGCCTTGTCGGCCAAACCGATAAGGGCGTTGAGGTCGGCGTCGGGATGGTCCGCGGTCCCGGCCAGACCGACGCTGACGGTGAAACGTACCTTGTCAGGGTGCAGCTTTTCCGCCCCCTGGCGTACTGACTCGGCTCGCTGCATCGCCGCTTCACGCTGCTGTTTTGGCAGCAACACGGCAAACTCCTCGCCGCCAAAGCGAACTACTGCAGCATCCGGGAGTAGCAGCTTGAGCATGGTACCCAGGGCTGCCAGCACCCGGTCACCACTGAGATGGCCCTGATTGTCATTGATCTTCTTGAAGTGATCGATATCGATGATCATCACCCAGAAGGGCTGGTTTTTTGCCGCCGCGAGCATCCCATCGCCATGTTCCAGCATGAAGTGGCGGTTGCGCACCCCGGTGAGACTGTCGGTGGTGGCCAGCTCCTCCATTTTGTGTGTCTGTAACTCCAGCGCGTCATACTGTTGCTTGACCAGTAGCAGCGAGTGAATACGCGCCATCAACACCTCTTCCACCAGCGGCTTGTTGACGAAATCGTTGGCTCCAGAGTGGAACGCCTCGACCTGGGTGCGGGTATCCTCGCTGCCTGTGATCATCAGTACCGGCAGTTCCTGGCGAGAATAGTGGAAGCGGGTACGGATGGCGTGCAGCAGATCGCCACCGGACATCCCGCCGCGAAGATGGAAGTCGGTGACCACGATGTCATACCCATCGTCCAACTGCCCCTCCTCGCCCGGTGCCCGCTGCAGGATCTGCAGTGCCTCTTCAGCGGAAGTGACATGGGTAATCTGCAGGCCGTGGTGTTCCATCATGCGTCTTGTAAGAGTTGCGGCGGTAAGGCTGTCCTCGACGTAGAGGACCTTTCCCACCATCCCGCGATTGCGCTGGCAGAAAGACTTGATGAATTTACCGAAAGCAGGATAGCCGCGGGATTTGTCGAAGTAGTCGGTGACCCCGGCAGCAAAGCCTTCGCGCAGCAGACGGTTGTCGGCATCGCCAGAGATAACGATCAACGGCGTAAAGTGGTGGGCAGTGGAGTCCCGTAGTTGACGGCAGAGATCGAGGCCATCCATATCGGAGAGCATCAATGAGGTGGTGACAAGATCGAAATGCTCTTTTTCCAGCTGGTCCAACGCCTCCGTACCACTGGCAAAGGCGCACACTTCAGAACCTTCGATGACGTCACGCAGGATACGCGTAATGACTTCACGCGAAACCACTGAACTGTCTACCACCATAATGCGGCTGGCCACTACAGGTACCTCTTGTTCAAACCGGGCGGGGGGGCCTCGTAAAGATTATGACATCAAGTTTGCTCTGTGGCCCGTGGATTATTATGGAATCATGCTATGAAAGGCGGCGCTGGGGCGATAAATGGTGCGACCGGAAGCTTATTGCCCATCAAATACTTGGAGAGTAGTATTAACTCAAATTCTTAGGGCGACCAGACAGGGATTCATGTATGCGCTTGTTTAGCTTTCCATATTTGAGTGCGGTATTGATTAGTTTGTCACTGGCAGGCTGTGGTGGTGATAGCACGGACAGTGGCAGTGGCAGTGGCAGTGGTGGAACGGGAACAACCCCTGTTACGGAAACTGCTGCCATTCATTGGGGTACCGCAGCTTATGACGCTACCTCTCCGGTGATTAACTTGGTTCTTTCGGTTCTGGATGCCAATGGTGCTCCAATCGATTTTCTCGATGGTGGTGACGTTGAGGTAGTAATGAGCGGTGACTCCGCTCCTGACTCAGAGGGGCACCATAACCTACAAAAACTTGATTTTTTGACGGAGGTTAATGGCGGGCTATTGCTGATGTTAGACGTCAGTGATGGCATGGCACCTCACGAGCTCGATCTGAAACGTTCTGCTAAAAGTCTGGTGACACAGGCTACGGCGTTAGGTCTTTATGTCACGGTATATGCGTTTGATGCGTCTGAGGTTTTGGTGGGGACCGTTGCGGGAGGAGGAAATCCTGCAGCAATAAATGCAGCAATCGACGCACTAACATTCAATCCTGGTACAACCAACACCTACTTTAACGACATTATTTCAACACGAGTAACCACCCAGCTCGGTGCGGGGGTTGATGATGTTATCTATGACCATGTTCCACTGGGAACCCCGTCTGCGACCGTAGAGCTTATGGTCATCATGAGTGACGGAATAGATAACAGTGGCACTACAACTACTACCGCTGACGTCGTCACGGCCAAGGCAAAGCACTACTCAATTCTGTCGATTCCTGTAGGCGATTCGCCCAGTATTACGGATCTTGAGGCCATCAGTAACTTCATGATTACCACTGCATCTGACGGAGGCACCTATGATCAGGCGGTTAACGATGCAATATCGTTCATCAGCAATTTTTACAATGGCTTCTATGTGCATGACTACAAGCCGACAGATCAGATTGGTACACAGGTAACTTATACGATCAACTTGGTTGGTAATAGTACGTCAACACTATCAGTTACTTATGATGGCGCTGGATTGAACACCGCCGTCACATTACCTCCATTATGCTGTGTGCTGCGCGCAGCTCCCGCACTACCGGTTGATCTGTCTGCAATTTCGCTCACATCGTCAAGTAGTATGGAGTTTAAGGTGGTGCAGCTGTGGGGCAACATGCTGCAAAGTACGGCTGTAAACTGGACCTTTACCAATGCGGATGGAAACATTACAGGTGCGGTCAGCGGTACGGACCCTTCGATCTATACAGTCTCATCGAATGGCCCTTCTGGTACTGCCACACTAAATGGCAATGTAGGGGCATGGAACAGTGGGGCGGTGACAATTACCGTGCCCTAGCTAGTTGATGCACTTCGAAAACGGGTGCCATCGGCGCCCGTTTTTGTTGGGGAACGCCAATATTTCAGGTTGGTTCAATAGCCCGCAGATGTTTTCCCACTGCCAACCATGAACCAGAGAGTCCCAGAAGCATGCCGCCGAACAGTAGTGAACCGGCAGTGATTAAGTCGGCACCACCGAGACGGAAGGTGCTGTTATAGAGTCCGGCGAGATTGTTGACCGGTCCTGCCAGTACCCACAGCGCCAATTGCACCAGGATGAAACCGATAATGCCGCCGAGGATGCCGTACCAGAAGCCGGTGTAGAGGAAGGGGCGGCGGATGAAGGCGTCGGTGCCGCCGATCAGTTTGGTGATGACAATTTCGTCGCGGCGGTTCTGGATCGCCAGGCGGATGGTGTTGCCGACCACCAGCAGTACTGCCAGCGCCAGCATCCCCGCCAGTACCCAGACACCACGGCGGCCGATGTCCATCAGGCCGTAGAGGCGTTTAACCCACTGCATATCCAGTTGTGCCAGATCGACATCGACATTCTTGCGTAGCTCTTCCACCAGAGTTTGTAGTTGCACAGGATTTTGTTGCGTCACCGCCGGGTGGATCACCAGTACCGGCGGCAGCGGGTTTTCATCCAGCGCCTTGAGCGCATCGCCGAAGCCGGAGAGTTTGCGGAACTCCTCCATCGCCTGTTCGGCGGAGATGTAGTCGACGCGGGCGATACCGGGGCGCTGGCGCAGCCGGTCGGCGAGTGACAGGGCGGTCTGCTCTTTGGTGTTCTTCTTCAGAAACAGGGAGACCTGGGCGGCGCTGTCCCAGCCGGTGAGCACCGTCTGTACATTTTTCAGCAGTACATGCAGACCGGCGGGCATCGCCAGGGCGATGCCGATCACCGCCACGGTCATCAGGGTGGAGAAGGGGCGCATGCTGAGCTGGCCCAGGGCATAGATCATGGTCTGCGCGTGACGCAGCAGATAGACGACAAAACCGGTGGCGATGCCGCGTTTGCGCACATTGGCGCCGCGGCCACCGAACTCCTGTTGTTCGCGCAGGGTCTGGTTGCGTTCCATTATTCAGCCCTCCGCACATAGCCGTCACCGGCGAGGCGGCCGTGGTCGAGTACCAGCACCCGATGGTTCATGGTGCGGATCAGGGCGTGGTCGTGGCTGGCGATGAGTACGCCGACGCCGACCCTGTTGAACTCCTCGAAGATCCCCATGATCTCTTTTGAGAGTTGCGGGTCAAGGTTGCCGGTCGGTTCGTCGGCCAGCAGTAGCGGCGGTTTGTTGATCACCGCGCGGGCGATGCCGACCCGCTGCTGTTCACCACCGGAGAGGGTGATCGGGTAGACCTTCTCCTTGCTCAGCAGCCCCACCTTGTCCAGCGCGGCGCGTACCAGGCGGCCGATCTCGTTGTGGCTGTAACCGGCGATCACCAGCGGCAGGGCGACGTTGTCGAACACGGTACGGTCAAACAGCAGACGGTGGTCCTGGAAGATCACGCCGATGTCACGGCGATGGTAGGGGATCTTACGGCGGCCCATTTTGTTGAGGTTCTGGCCGTTGACGATCACCTGGCCGCCGCTGGGGCGCTCGATGAGTGCAATGAGTTTCAGCAGGGTCGATTTACCTGCGCCGGAGTGGCCGGTGAGGAAGGCCATCTCGCCCGGTTGCAGATGAACGGTGACGTCGCTCAGCGCCTCGAAACCGCCGGGGTAGCGTTTGCTGACGTTGGTAAAGCGAATCATGGATTAGCGGCCCGGCTCTCTTATTATTGTTCGAATAGTGCGTCGATGAACTCTTCAGCATCGAATACACGCAGGTCTTCGATACCCTCGCCGACGCCGATGAAGCGAATAGGCAGGCCCAGCTTGCAGCCGATGGCAAAGATGATACCGCCCTTGGCGGTGCCGTCCAACTTGGTCAGGGCGATGCCGCTGACATCCACCGCGGCGTGAAACTGCTGTGCCTGGTTGAGGGCGTTCTGCCCGGTCCCTGCGTCGAGCACCAGCAGCACTTCGTGCGGTGCGGAGTCGTCCAGCTTGCCGATCACCCGTTTGACCTTCTTCAACTCCTCCATCAGGTTCGACTGGGTGTGCAGCCTTCCGGCGGTATCAGCGATCACCACATCGACACCGCGCGCCTTGCCCGCCTCGATGGCGTCGAAGATCACCGAGGCGGAGTCGGCACCGCTGTGTTGGGCAATCACCGGTATATCGTTGCGCTCGCCCCACACCTGGAGCTGTTCCACCGCCGCGGCGCGAAAGGTATCGCCCGCCGCCAGCATCACCGAGCGGCCTTCGTCCTGCAGCCGCCTGGCCAGTTTGCCGATGGTGGTGGTCTTGCCGGCGCCGTTGATGCCGACGACCAGAATCACAAAAGGTCTTTTCGCCGCGTCGATCACCAGCGGTGCGCTGCACGGTTCCAGCATGGCACTCATCTCTTCACGCAGGGCAGTCATCACCGCCTCGCCGTCAGCGAGTTCCTTGCGGCTCATGCGCTGGGTCAAATTGGCGATAATGGTCTGGGTGGCCTCGACCCCCATGTCTGCCACCAGCAGTTGGGTCTCGATCTCTTCCAGCAGGTCGTCATCAATTGATTTGCGCCCCAGCAGCAGATCGCCGATACCGCCGGTGAGGTTACCGCGGGTACGACTGAGGCCGTTCTTCAGGCGGGAGAAGAGTCCGCCTGACTTCTCCTCGGCTTGCGCTTGCTTATTTTTACCGAAACCAAACATGAATAAATCCGGGATAATGTTGAACCTGACGCCGGGTCGGGTTGTCCCTGTTGGACAAACCTCTTCGCCACACACGTCCGAAGAGGGTATCGTACCACCTCGCCCCGCGGCGGGGTAAGCAAGAACAAAACGAACAGGAAACGAGCCTTGCACAAAGCGAAACTACTCATCCCACTCATGCTGTTATTACTCGGCGGTTGCAACCGTATGGCGGTCAACGAACCAGCAGCCGACAGCGGCAACGTCAAAGTCCATGAATATCGTCTGGATAACGGCATGAAACTGCTGGTGCGGGAGAATCACCGTTCACCCGTGGTGGTTTCTCAAATCTGGTACAAGATCGGCGCCAGTTACGAGCACATCGGTATTACCGGTATCTCCCACGTGCTGGAACACATGATGTTCAAGGGTACCGCCAAACACCCTGCCGGCGAGTTTTCACGCATCATCGCCGAGAATGGCGGTAGTGAAAACGCCTTCACCGGCCGTGACTACACCTCCTACTTCCAGCAGTTGGAGAAGAGCCGCCTGCCCATCGCCTTCGAGCTGGAGGCAGACCGTATGCGCAATCTGCAAATCCCAGCTGATGAATTCGCCAAGGAGTTGAAGGTGGTGATGGAGGAGCGGCGCATGCGTACCGAGGATTCCCCCGGCGCCCTGACCAGTGAGAAGTTTATGGCCGCCGCCTTTGAGGTGAACCCCTACCATAATCCGGTGATCGGCTGGATGGATGACCTGAAGAGTCTGACGGTGGAGGACCTGCGCGACTGGTACCACACCTGGTATTCACCCAATAACGCGACCCTCGTTGTGGCGGGCGACGTAGACCCCGCAGAGGTGTTGGCGTTGGCGCAGAAATATTTCGGCGCTATCGAGCCGAGTGTGCTGCCTGCGGAGAAGCCGCGCCGCGAACCGAAACAACTGGGCGACCGACGCATCACCGTGCGCCTGCCCGCCGAACTGCCGACCCTGATGATGGGCTACAAGGTGCCGAGCCTGCGTACCGCGGACGAGCCGTGGAAGGCCTATGCGCTCGATGTGCTGGCTAACGTCCTCGATGGCGGCACCAGCGCACGCATTAGCCGTGAGCTGGTGCGTGGGCAGGAGATCGCCGCTGGGGCTGGCGTTGGTTACGACCTGATGGCGCGGCACGACACCCTGCTGATGTTGCAGGGCACCCCGGCGCAAAAACGAAGCATTGCGGAACTGGAGAGTGCCTTGCTTAAACAGATAGAGCGATTGCAAACACAACGGGTCAGTGGAAAAGAGCTGGCGCGAATCAAGGCCCAGGTGACTGCCAGCAAGGTCTATGAGCTTGATTCGGTCTTTTATCAGGCGATGCAGATTGGGATGTTAGAGACCGTCGGTCTCGACTGGCGCGAGGCGGATCGCTACCTGGCGAATATTGAGGCGATCACGCCGGAACAGGTACGTCAGGTGGCACGGGAATATCTCACATCGCAAAACCTGACCGTGGCGATCCTTGAGCCGGTTAAAGGAGAGAAACATGCTGCGCACTAAGGTCTCCGCTTACCTCCTGATTGCACTGGCGGGGCTGCTCTTCGGCCATGCTGCACTGGCCAATCCACAGATTCAAAATTGGCAAACCGCTAATGGTGCGCGGGTCTATTTCGTCGCAGCACCGGAGTTGCCGATGGTCGATATCCGGGTGGTGTTCGATGCCGGTTCAGCCCGCGACGGTAACCAGCCGGGGCTGGCACTGTTTACCAGCGCCATGCTGGAAGAGGGGGCCGCCGGATTCGATGCCGACACCATCGCCCGCCGCTTCGAAGAGTTGGGGGCACAATTCAGTGCAGGAGCCTACCGTGACATGGCGACGGTGGGTCTGCGCAGCCTGAGCAAAGAGGCGATCCTGCAACCAGCGCTCAGGACCTTTATCCAGGTGCTGAGCAAACCGGACTTTCCCACCCGGGCACTGGCGCGGGTGCGCAAGCAGATGCTCACCGGCCTGCAACAGGAGCAGCAGCAGCCGGAGTCGATCGCGGAGAAGAGCTTCTATCGGGCACTCTATGGCGATCACCCCTACGCCTCGCCTACCGACGGCACCATCGAAAGCGTTAAGGCGCTAGGCAAAAAGGATCTGCGCGATTTCTACCATCGCTACTACGTGGCACGTAATGCGGTGATCGCCATCGTTGGTGCCCTCGATGAACCGATGGCGAAGCAGTTGGCGGAAGAGATCAGTGGCGGCCTGTCCGCGGGCGAAGCCGCAGAGGAACTGGCGCAACCGAAAGCATTGGCGAAAGCCACAACTCACCACGTCGACTACCCTTCCAGCCAGACCCATATCCTGATGGGGCAGCCGGGTATTGCCCGTGGCGACGCGGACTATTTTTCGCTTTACGTGGGCAACCATATTCTTGGTGGCGGCGGTTTCGGCTCGCGCATTACCGAAGAGGTGCGGGAGAAGCGTGGTCTCTCCTACAGCGCCTACAGCTATTTTTCGCCGATGCATGCCGTCGGGCCATTTGTCCTCGGCCTGCAGACCCGCAACGACAGTGCGGAAAAGGCGCTTGCGGTGCTACGCGAGACCCTGGAGAAATTCCGTAGCGAAGGGCCGACCGCGAAAGAGTTGGATGCAGCGAAGAAGAACATCACCGGTGGTTTTCCGCTCAAGGTCGACTCCAACAGCGACATCCTCGGTTACATCGCCATGATCGGTTTCTATGATCTGCCGCTGGATTATCTCGACCGCTTCAATGCCAATATTGAGGCGGTGAGCGTGCAGCAGATCCGCGACGCCTTCCAGCGTCGGGTCGATCCGGCGCGCATGGTCACCGTCACCGTGGGTAAAAAGCACTAGATGAAAAAGGCGCGGCGTCCCGGCGGCAGCAATACCCTGCGCATCATCGGTGGCGAGTGGGGTGGACGGAAGCTGCGCTTCGCCGATGGCGAGGGGTTGCGTCCCACCACCGACAGGGTACGCGAAACCCTGTTCAACTGGCTGGCACCGCTGATCCACGGCGCACGCTGTCTCGATCTCTTTGCCGGGAGCGGTGCCCTCGGCCTGGAGGCATTATCACGTGGTGCCGGTGAGGTGGTCTTCGTCGATACCAACCCGGCAGCGATCGCCGCGTTAAAGGAGAATCTCGCCCTGCTCAAGGCCGAGAATGGCGAGGTGAAGCGTGGCGATGCACTGAGCTATCTACGCGGCGAATCACGTAAGTTTGATGTGGTTTTTCTCGATCCCCCCTTCCGCCGAGATCTGCTGCAACCGGCACTGCAACTGCTGGCAGAGAACAACTGGCTGGCCACAGGGGCGCGGCTCTACCTGGAACTGGAGAGCGAGCAGCCGTTGCCTGAATTACCGCAGGGGTGGGAGGTACTGCGCAGCAAACAGGCGGGACAGGTGGCCTATCATCTGGTTGAGGTAGAAGGCTAAGGGGTGCGGGTTTTCTTTAACCTTTAACCTTTCACCTATATCATTAAAGGCCACTAAACCGCGAGAATCCCAATGCCCGTTACCGCGATCTACCCCGGCACCTTCGATCCCATCACCAATGGTCACAGCGATCTGGTGCAGCGCGCCTGCCGCCTGTTCGACAAGGTGATCGTCGCCATTGCCGCCAACCCCAACAAAACCCCCATGTTTAATCTGGAGGAGCGAGTCGCCCTGGCGTCCGAGGTACTAAAGGGATTGGATAAGGTTGAGATCTGCGGCTTCGATAGCCTGTTGGCCGATTTCGCCCAGGAACGGGGTGCCACGGTGATCCTGCGCGGCTTGCGAGCGGTCTCCGACTTCGAATATGAGTTCCAACTGGCGGGGATGAACCGCCACCTGGCACCGAATGTAGAGACCCTCTTTCTCACCCCGGCGGAGAAATACACCTTTATCTCCTCCAGCCTGGTGAAAGAAGTTGCCACTCTGGGTGGCGAGGTCGGTGATTTTGTCGATACTAAGGTGAAGGCTGCGTTGCAAAACAGAATGCGCTAATATGCCGGTTTTTATTCTTGGCCAATTTTGGTCACCCTGCAGGAGGAAGTTGTTAGATGGCACTGTTGATTACTGACGAATGTATTAACTGCGATGTTTGCGAACCCGAATGCCCCAATGGCGCTATCAGCCAGGGAGATGAGATCTACGTAATCGACCCTACGCGTTGCACCGAGTGCGTCGGTCACTACGACGAACCTCAGTGCATAGAGGTCTGCCCGGTGGATTGCATCCTTGTCGATCCGGAACACACCGAATCGAAAGAAGAACTCCAGGCAAAATACGAGAAGCTTCAAGCAGAAAGCTGAGTTTCGTAGCCTGTCTTGCACAAAGGCCCCGCCCTGCCGGGGCCTTTTTTATGCCTGAGTCGCAGGCAGGTTCTGCCGCGCAAACTTGCGCCAATTCTTTCTAGCAGCGATGCTTCAGCCTGACTCGTTACGGGATCAACCCCATGAAACGCCTGTTATTTCTGTTGCTACTGCCCTCCCTGTTGTTTGCCGGGGAGGCCCGGCCGCCTGCAGCGGCGATTGCCAGTGCCCATCCACTGGCGACATCGGCCGGGATGGAGATCCTCGCTGCTGGTGGCAATGCCTTTGATGCTGCAGTCGCGGTGAGCGCGGCGCTCGCGGTGGTGGAGCCCTATAGCTCCGGTATCGGCGGCGGTGGCTTCTGGTTGCTGCACCGGGCCAGTGATGGTTTTGAGACCATGCTCGACGGTCGTGAGAAGGCACCCCTGGCGGCACACCGTGATATCTATCTGGATGACCAGGGTGAAGTGATCCCCGCTCTGTCGATGGATGGTCCTATGGCGGCGGGTATCCCCGGCGAACCGGCGGCGCTGGACCATCTGAGTAAACGCTATGGTCGCCTGCCATTAAGCAAAACACTGGCCCCGGCGATCCGTTTTGCCCGTGAAGGCTTTGCTGTTACCGAGCATTACCGGCGTATGGTGGGTTTTCGTCTGGAGGTGTTACGTCGTTATCCACAAAGTGCGGCGATCTTTCTCAGGGATAACGAGGTGCCGCCCGTTGGCTATCTGATCAAACAGCCGGCTCTGGCGCGTACCCTGGAGGCAATGGCAGACGCCGGGGCGAAAGGTTTTTACCGTGGCAAGGTGGGCAAGACCCTGTTGAAGGCAACCAACAACGCAGGCGGGATCTGGCAGCAGAAAGATTTTGATGAGTACCGTGTGATCGAACGCGAGCCGATCCGCTTTCGTTACCATGACCTGACGATCACCTCAGCCGCACCGCCCTCATCCGGTGGGGTGGCACTGGCGACAATGTTTAATATTTTGTCGCGCTACAGGCTGGACGAAATGGAAGTGGTGCGGCGCAGCCACCTGATCATCGAAGCGATGCGTCGTGCCTACCGTGACCGCGCTGAATACCTTGGGGATACCGATTTTGTTTCCGTGCCTGTCGAACGACTCACCAGTCAGGCGCATGCGCGGCAACTGGCGGCATCAATCAAGGTCGACAGGGCGACACCCAGCAGCGAGTTGTCCGCTGTTGCGCCGCCACCGCAGGGGGATCATACGACCCACTTTTCCATCCTTGATCGGGAGGGCAACTACGTCTCAGCGACCCTGAGTATCAACTACCCCTTCGGTTCCGGTTTTGTTGCCGGGGAGACAGGGGTGTTGCTCAACGACGAAATGGATGACTTCTCTGCCAAGCCCGGTGTGCCCAACGCCTACGGACTGGTAGGGGCCGAGGCCAACGCCATTGCGCCGGGCAAGCGGATGCTCTCCAGCATGTCCCCCACCTTTGTGCGCGGACCTAACAGCGTGGCGATCCTCGGTACACCCGGCGGCAGCCGCATTATCACCATGGTGATGCTGGGGATCCTGGAGTTCGCCGAGGGCAGAGGGCCTGAGGCATGGGTGGCGCGACCGCGCTTCCATCATCAATATCTACCGGACAAGCTTTTTTACGAGGCGGATGCCTTTAGCGAAAAGCAGGCCGCGTCGCTCACCGCAATGGGGCATAACATGGCCGCTGCAGAGGGAACCTGGGGTAACATGCAGGCCGTGCTGTGGCGACAGAAAGAGAATCGCGTTGAGGCGGCCAGCGATCCACGGGTTGAAGGCACGGCGTCCATACATTAGAAGAGAGAAAAAGAGAGAAGATGAGTCACTACGATATTTTTAACGGCGATGCCGACGGCCTCTGTGCCCTGCAGCAACTACGGCTGGAAAAACCCATCGATGAAGCACAACTGATTACCGGGGTGAAACGCGATATTGCCCTGTTGCAACAGGTTGAGGCTGTGGCAGGTGACACCCTTACCGTGCTCGATATTTCACTGGATAAAAATCGTGAAGCGCTACAGCGTGTGCTGGAACAGGGGGCGACGGTGGAGTATTTCGATCACCACTTCGCCGGTGATATTCCGCAGCACGAAAAGCTGACCACACACATCAACACCGCGGCGGATGTCTGTACCAGTTTGCTGGTCAGCGCGCAGCTGCAGCACCGACAACTGGCCTGGGCGGTGACGGGCGCCTATGGCGATAACCTGTACGAGGTGGCCCGCGCTGCGGCGACGCCGTTGCGGCTCGATGAGAAACAGCTCGATACCCTTTGCGAGTTGGGCACCTGTCTCAACTACAACGGTTACGGTACCGACATCGCTGATCTCTTCTTTCACCCGCGTGAACTGGCACTAACCCTGCGCCCCTATACGGATCCCTTCGACTTTGTTGCCAACGAGTCGGCCTATCGCACACTGCGCGATGGCTATCACGATGACATGGCCAGGGCCGAGGCGTTACTGCCGGAGATCGCCGCCGAGAGGCAGGCGCTCTACATCATGCAGGATGCACCCTGGAGTCGTCGGGTCAGTGGCGTCTACGGTAACCTGCTGGCACGCAACCATCCGCAGCGAGCCCACGCGATTCTTACCGTGCTCGATGATGGTGCCTATCGTGTCAGTATCCGCGCAGCGCTGGAGAACAAAACCGGTGCCGACGAACTGTGCCGTGAATTTCCCACAGGAGGTGGCCGTGCGGCGGCAGCGGGAATCAACAGGCTGGAAGCGTCCGATTACGAACACTTTGTTGAGCGTTTTTTGCAGCGTTTTGCCTGACCACGTCGCTTGTCCTGTTGAATAGGGCTGGGTAGGATGGTGCGATTCATAAAGGATTAACTGTAGGAGAGGGTTATGAAACGTCGTGATTTTCTCAAGGGTGTTGGTGCTGGTTCAGTTGCTGCCGGTGGCATGCTCGCTGCGCCCGTGGTGGCGGCAAAGGCGAAATATCAGTGGAAGATGGTTACCACCTGGCCGAAGAACTTTCCCGGGTTGGGTACCGGTGCCAATCATCTGGCCGAGCTGATCACTGAAATGTCCGGCGGCCGGATCGAGGTGAAGGTCTACGGTGCCAAGGAGCTGGTGCCGGCGTTTGAGATCTTCGATGCGGTCTCACGTGGTACCGCCGAAATGGGGCACGGCGCTGCCTACTACTGGAAGGGTAAGAGCGAGGCGGCGCAGTTTTTTGCTGCGGTACCCTTCGGTCTGACCGCACAGGAGATGAACAGCTGGCTCTATCACGGCGGCGGAATGGAGCTGTGGCGTGAGGTCTACGCGCCGTTCGGGCTGATTCCCGCAGCGGCGGCCAATACCGGAGTACAGATGGGTGGCTGGTTCAACAAGCAGATCAACTCAGTGGATGATCTGAAAGGATTGAAAATGCGCATCCCCGGTCTTGGCGGAGAAGTACTGCAGCGGCTGGGGGGGACACCAGTAAGTCTGCCCGGTGGTGAGATCTTCCCATCACTTAAATCAGGGGCCATCGATGCGACTGAATGGGTCGGTCCCTATAACGATCTCGCCTTCGGTCTGCACAAAGCGGCCAAATACTACTATTACCCTGGCTGGCACGAGCCGGGTACCACACTCGAGGCCTTTGTTAACAAAAAGGCCTTCGAGGCGCTGCCACAAGATCTGCAATCAATCGTGCTTAACGCCTGCAAAGTGGCTAATGGTGATGTGCTGGCAGAGCTGACCGCACGCAATAACGAGGCGCTGCAAACCCTGATTCACAAACATAAGGTCGAACTGCGCAAGTTCCCTGACGAGGTGCTGCGACAGTTGAAAAAGGTGTCCGATGAGGTGGTGGCTGAGATCGCCAACAAGGATGCACTATCGCAAAAGGTCTACCAGTCGTTCAAGCGTTTCCGCGATCAGGTAAGCCAGTGGCACGATGTCTCTGAACGGGCTTATCTGAATGCCCGGGCTAACGACAAGCAGTGCTGAACAGTTAGAGTTTTGTGACATTCTCAAGCGGGCAATCGGTGATTGCCTGTTTGACGATGTCGATCACTTTTGTCCGTGGAAAGCTGCCACGCCAGGCCAGGGCGACACGTCGGCTGGGCTGGATATTTCTAAACGGGCGGGTAGTCAGTAGATGCGCTGGTGTACGATCTAAGCCTGCAGCGGTATACGGCACGACGCTGATTCCAACACCGCCAGTCACCATCATACGAATCGTTTCCAGCGAGGCGCCATCCAGGGTTTTTTGCAGGTAGGCCTTTTCCTTAACCGTCGAGTAGCACTCTGGGCAGAATTCCAGCACGTGGTCACGCATGCAGTGGCCTACGCCAGGTAACAACACGGTTTCATTTGCCAACTCATCAAGCGTTATACCCACTTTCTTCGTCAACGGGTGATTCGCAGGCATGAGTACCACAAAGGGCTCTTCATAGATTGGCTGGGTTTGGATGCCAGGCTCGTCGAAGGGTAATGTGACGATGGCAAGATCGAGATCGCAGCGGCGCAATTTATCGCAAAGTACCGAAGCAAAGTTTTCTTCCACCAGTAGCGGTATCTCCGGTGCCAGCGCATTCATTACCGGGATTAACTGGGGTAGCAGATAGGGGGCAACTGTATAGATGGCACCAATTCTGAGTGGCCCTGAGAGTTCGTTTCGTCCCACCTTGGCCAGCTCGGGTATGGAAGCAGCCTCGGCCAATACCCGCTGAGCCTGGTAGACGATGCGCTCACCGATGGGAGTGAGAGTGATATCGTTGCGTGAGCGCTCAAACAGAGTAACGCCCAACTCATCTTCAAGTCGTTTGATCGCCACACTTAACGTTGGCTGGCTGACAAAGCAGGCCCTGGCAGCGTGACCAAAATGACGTTGTTCAGCAACGGCTACAACGTAGCGCAGTTCGGTAAGGGTCATGGGTGGTGGTTCCGAAAAAGATCGCTTATCGAGTGATGAGAAGCGGCCCCATCGTGGATGCCTGCATCAATGCAGTGAAACTGCGATTCGATTATGTTTAATAGTTTTTTACTATGGAATCTATTGCTGCCTGACTGCGTGTACCCTTTTAGTTCTGGGCAACCCGGATAGGAAAAGCCAGTCAGATCAGTCAAATTCACCTGTTATTAGTAATTTGTGTGGCTCTGGGGGATATCCGTATCACTACTGCATTTGACAGCCCTGGAATGAGTAAGGACCAATGCATTGGCGTAGTCGATGATAATGGATGAAATGTTACATGAATGTAAAACATTGTATTCATGCGTACTTATGGCGCGTCCAGAGACGGGCTGAATGTACGGGTATTAATCGCGTCGACTTGGCCAGTTATCGAACAGAATGATCGCACCGATGATGCCGACTACCCAACTGGCTACCGGTGCCCCCCAGGCCATTTTGGGTGTGTAGCCATCGAGCCCCATGAGTATCGCTCCGCTGATGAGGAGTGAACCACCGAGGATGGCGAAGAAGGTGCGTTGGTTGGCACGGTGGATCTCATGGCGAATTTTTTCCAGTTCATTTCCATGATCATTGAGTTTAAGTTTGCCGTCGCGTGCCTGCTGCAGCACGTCATGGATCAGTGACGGTAACTCAGGCAGTTTTTCTCCCCACTGCGGCACGTTCTCCTTGATGCGATTGACAAAGGCGCGGGTGCCGATCTGTTCGCTCATCCAGCGTTCGAGGAATGGTTTGGCGGTTTGCCACAGGTCCAGTTCCGGATAGAGCTGACGACCGAGTCCCTCGATGTTGAGCAGGGTCTTTTGTAGCAGCACCAGCTGCGGCTGCACTTCCATGTTGAAACGGCGTGCGGTCTGGAACAGACGCAACAGAAGATGGCCGAATGAGATCTCGGCCAACGGGCGCTCAAAGATCGGTTCGCAGACGGTGCGGATCGCCGCCTCGAATTCATCGACACGCGTATCGGCAGGTACCCAGCCGGATTCAACATGTACTTCAGCGACGCGCTGGTAATCACGACGGAAGAAGGCGAGGAAGTTCTCCGCCAGGTAGCGCTGGTCTTCACGACTGAGGGTGCCGACGATGCCGAAATCGACGGCGATGTACTGCCCTGCGGGCGAAACGAAAATATTGCCCGGATGCATGTCGGCGTGGAAGAAGTTGTGGCGGAAGACCTGGGTAAAAAAGATCTCTACGCCGCGTGCGGCAAGCGCCTTCATGTCGATACCGCTGTTGCGAATCGCTTCGATGTTACTGATGGGGATGCCGTGAATACGCTCCATCACCATGGCCCTGGGGCGACACAGTGGCCAGTGAACCTCGGGCACGTAGAGCAGATCCGAATCGGCGAAGTTGCGACGTATTTGTGCCGCGGAGGCTGCCTCGCGCATCAGGTCCAGTTCATCGAGAATGGTCTTCTCAAACTCCCGTACCACTTCGACAGGACGCAGGCGACGTCCATCTGACCAGTAGCGTTGCAGCTTGTCGGCAATGATGTAGAGCAGACTGATGTCGCGGCGGATGACCGGCGCGATGTCCGGGCGTAATACCTTGACCACCACCTCGGTACCGTCGAGCAGTCGAGCAGCGTGTACCTGCGCGACGGAGGCAGAGGCAAGGGGTTGAGGATTGAACTCGGCGAAGACCTCGTTGAGTGGTTTGCCGTAGGTCTTCTCCAGAATGGCGACGGCCTGTTCACCGGGGAATGGCGGTACGCTGTCCTGCAACAGGGCCAGTTCATTGGCGATATCGTCAGGGAGCAGATCTTTGCGGGTGGAGAGGATCTGGCCGAATTTGACGAAGATCGGTCCGAGATCTTCCAGGGTGCGACGGATGCGTACACCGCGGCCCAGCGATTTATTGCGCAGTACGGTCCACCACATGAACCAACGTAGAAAACGCAACGGACGAAACAGGTGGGTGGCGAGGATCAGTTCGTCCAGACCGTGACGCATTAGCGTCCAGTTAATGTAGAGCAGGCGCACTATTTGGCCGGGGCGAATCACAATATTTCAACCTCATTTTGCATCTGTAGAGCGTTCAGTCTTTGGTTTCGAGTTTGTTCTGTAGGTGTTTGAGTTTTGCTTCCAGGCGGTCGACGTCGCTACGCAGGGTGTCTACCTGATTGAGAAAAACGTTAACCTCTCCCGCATGTGGCAGGGCATGGGTCTCTTCCTGTAGATAGTCGGTGATGTCTTCGCCGAGATGGTTGGCGGCACGTTCGCCCCAGGCAAACAGATCACGCAGCGTATTGCCGATCTGGTGGGCGACGATGTCGCCGCTAAGGCGGGAGAGGTGCTCTTCCCAATCGATATCCAGCTTCTCAATGATGCGTTGAAAGCGGGTGCCAAGTTCCACGTCGCCATCGATCTCGACACCGCCGCCAAACATCGCCTCACCGCTGCGACCCGTACGCAGGCGTAATAGAGCGAAGGGAGCACCGCGCAGGGTGGTATCCACCTCACCGGCGTAGTGGCCCATCAGTCTCAGGTTACGGTTTTGTATTTGCAGGAAAAGGCAGAGGCCAGTGCCGCTTAATTCGATGGCGATCACCTTACCGTCGATGGACTGGAGACGTTCGCCAGTTTTCGGATCGAGGGCCAGCGCCGCATTCAACGCCTGTTCCAGTCCGGCCAGTGCGGCCACCTGAATCATCGAGGCGCTGTTGTTCACTCGGCGTCCTTCATCAACTCTTCGAGGGGATGGTCGGAGAGGTCGTCGTGATCAACGCGAATAACCACGGTATGGGCCAGCAGGTCGTGGAAACCGCGTTTCTTTTTATCCAGTGCTACCCAGAGGAAACCGAGGCAGAGCGGCAGGGTGGAGAGGAAGTAGCCGATGTAACGCATGATCGACTGGCCGACAGTGAGGTTACCAAGGGTGTTTGCATCGACCACCTCGCAACCCATCAGCTGCTTGCCTGGTGTGCCGCGAAAACGTATCCAGAAGAAGATCACCAGCACCATCGGCAAGAGATCGTTGATCAGCAAATAGCTCCAGTCGAATTGAATGGTAGCCAGTTGTGTGACGATGTCGCCTTCCGGGTCGAAACCGGGCAGGTAGGAGCCATGAGAAAAAAAGTAGGCCAGCGGGGTGATGATAATAAGCAGCACCAGCGAGTCGATCAGAACCGCAGCAAAGCGGCGCCAGAATCCCGCGTATTCAACCTGCTGCCGTGAGCCCATCAGTACTTGAAGCCACGATGCAGGGCGACGATGCCGCCAGTGAGATTGTGGAAATCGACCTGTTCAAAACCGACCTTTTCCATCATTCCCTTGAGGGTCTCCTGGTCCGGATGCATACGAATCGATTCGGCCAGGTATTTGTAGCTCTCGCTGTCATTGGTCACCAGCTTGCCCATAAACGGCAACAGCTTGAACGAGTACTGGTCGTAGATCGGACCGAGGCCCGGTGCTACCGGTTTGGAGAACTCCAGCACCAGCAGTCGCCCGCCCGGCTTGAGCAC